>NZ_JAMYOY010000023.1:0-98338 GCF_040320115.1 Mesorhizobium sp. M0802 | reverse complement strand
TGCGGGTTCCGCAGGACCGGGCCGGGCGCTTCTCCACCGAGCTGTTCGAGCGCTACCAGCGTTCCGAGCGGGCCTTGGTGGCGACACTGGCGGAGATGTATGTCCAGGGCGTGTCGACCCGCAAGGTGAAGGCGATCACGGAAGAACTGTGCGGCCATGCCTTCTCGGCCTCGTCGATCTCGGCCATCAACAAGCGGCTGGACGAGAGCCTCGCTGCCTTTGCCAGGCGCCCCCTTCAAGAGCCGTTTCCTTACCTCATCCTCGATGCGCGCTACGAGAAGGTGCGTGAAGCCGGTGTTGTCATGAGCCAGGCGGTGCTGATCGCGGTCGGTATCGACTGGGACGGAAGGCGCCAGATCCTGGCCGTGGAGATGCCCAATCGCGAGAGCCGCTCGGCCTGGAGGGACTTCCTCGTCGGCCTCAAAAAAAAATCCCCATGGTCGATGCGCCGACCCCAACGCATCGCCGAAGCCGCTGTCTTAGCCTGTGTTTAAATAAAGGGGAATCGCTTTCGGGTGTCAGTCGTTCCACGGCCCCGCATAATCGGCATAGAGCTTTGCCGGATCTGGCCGCGGCCGTTCCGGCGCCGGTCCCTGATAGGAGCCAATATGGATAAACCCAACAACACGTTCCTGTGGCGCCAGTCCCAGCAGCGCCCGGCCCTCCGCCACGTCGGAATACCAGTTGCTGATCATGTTGGTGCCGTAGCCCAGCGCATTGGCTGCGATCATCAGGTTCATCGCCGCCATGCCGCCGGACAGGAACATTTCCCATTGCGGGATTTTTGGATTGTCCTTCGGAACCGACACCACGCCGATCACCAGCGGCGCGCGGGAAAACCGCGCCAGTTCCTGATTGCGGCGGTTTTCCGGCAGCGGCCCTTCGCACTGTTCGGCGAGCGCCGCCAGCTTCCTGCCGATCTCGAATCGCGCCTCGCCGCGATAGAGGATGAAGCGCCACGGCTCCAGTCGGCCGTGATCGGGCACACGGCTTGCAGCCGCGATCATGATCGCGATATCGGCATCGCTGGGCGCCGGTTCCTTCAATTCAGGAATCGGTGCGGAGTTTCGGGTCAGCAGGAAGTCGATGATCGGCGACGCCATGGGGGCCAGGTCTCCTAAAGCACTCGATTCTGAGCTGAAGCGCGCCATTGCGGATCGGGGCGGCTCGGGCATTGGCGCGGGCGCGCCGGACGAAAGAACCTGTTGCCAAGGCGGTCGGACTCTTAAGCCTTGAAATTGCCACCGCCTTGGGCTTCAACGCAAGGCATGTTTGAGGGGACATCGCGCCTTTTCCTGATTTGGCTCGCCGTAGCGCTGATTGCGCCGGCCTCGATGGCCATGGCGCAGAATGCCGACGGCATCGGCAATCTGAAACTCCCCGATATTTCGAGCTATGCACCGCCCAAGGGCGAGACGCCGCTGGCGCTCAGTGGCGGCGGCGCCATAACGCTGTCCGCGCAGTTGACCGACAAGGGCGCCGACATCACGCGCGGCATCGTCTGGCGCGTCTTCAAGCCCGAGGCCGCCGGCGACGGCAAGCTGCCGATGGTGGCTTCCGCGCATGGCGGCAGCGCCGTGTTCCAGCTCGAACCCGGCAGCTATCTGGTCCACGCCGCATACGGACGCGCCGGCGCCACCAAGCGCATCACCGTCGGTAAGGACGCCAGGCGCGAAAGCCTGGTGCTCGATGCCGGCGGCCTCAAGCTCGACGCGGTGCTGTCGGGCGGCGTGCGTATTCCGCCGAAAAAACTGCGCTTCTCCATTTATGAGGGCACCGCCGAGGCCAATGGCGACCGCGCTTTGATCATTCCCGATGTCGAGCCGAACAGCGTCGTGCGGCTCAACGCCGGCGTTTATCATGTCGTCTCCACCTATGGCGCGGTCAATGCCGTCATTCGCTCCGACATCCGCGTCGAGGCCGGCAAGCTGACCGAAGCCACCGTCGAGCATCGCGCGGCGGAGGAGACCATGAAGCTGGTGCGCGAGACCGGCGGCGAGGCCATCGCCGATACATCCTGGTCGCTGCTCAACGAATCCGGCGATCCGATCAAGGAGGCCGTCGGCGCCTTCGCCTCGATGGTGCTGGCCGAAGGCCAATACACCATCATCGCCAAGAACCGCGACCGCATCTACCAGAAGGATTTCACCGTCGTTGCCGGACAGAACCAGGAGATCGAGGTGCTGGCCACCGAGGCGTCGGCCATCGATCCCGAGGAAGGCGCCGACTAGGTTGTGGACTCATAAGCCCGAAGCCACAGCCGGTCGGATCGACCTTGCGATTCGTTTCTAGGCACCGGTTGGAGTGGCCACGATCCGGCATTCGTGGTATGTTTTTGCGGCCTTGAAAGCATGACCCGTACCGCAGTTTGCCTTGGGAGATGCCAAATGCGCATGTCCTTGCTTTTCATTCCACTACTGCTTGCACCGATTGTATCGCATGCCGCCGGCATTCACGACGCCGCCATGAAGGGCGATGTCGCGGCGATCACGGCAGCGCTCGACGCTGGTGCCGGCGTCGATGAGAGCGACGGGCGCACGACACCACTCTATCTTGCGGTCAAAGGCGGTCATTTTGCAGCGGCAAAACTGCTCATTGAACGCGGTGCCGACGTCAACGCCGTCCCGGACCCGCGTTTGGGTCCTGCCCTTATTCTGGCTTTGGCAAAACGCAGGACCGATTTGATCAATCTGTTGCTGGACGGGGGCGCAAATCCAAATTCGAAGCGCAGCCGCGAAAACGCTATCCACATCGCGGTCAATCTCGGTTGCCTCGATTGCGTGAAAGCACTGGTTGAGGCCGGCGCGGACGTGAATGCGAAGACAAAGGACGGCAAGACACCGCTCCATCTGGCAAAATTCAAGGGGCAACGCGAAGTTGCTGACTATCTCATGTCGCACGGCGTCGTGTTGCCAACGCCAGCTCCGATCTCGATGAAGTTGGCTGCTGCCGATGTCGAGAAAGGCCGAACCTACTTCACACACGTGTGCCACGGTTGCCACAATGCCGAGCCACAGGGAGGGATCAAAACGGGACCGAACTTATGGGGCGTCGTCGGCCGCGACAAGGCATCCATGGCAAATATGCGTTACTCCGACACCTTGCTGGCCTTAGAGGGTGTATGGACGTACGAGGACCTGAACACATATCTGCTTGAGCCCATGCTCACCACGCCGGGTGTTTACATGGAGGTGCCTGGCGTCCCGGACGAGACCGAACGGGTCAACCTGATCGCCTACTTGCGTACACTCAGCGACAAACCGCTCCCACTGCCCTAGGAGCTATTGAGCAAAAAGGCCGAGGTTGTCGAAAAGTTGACCGACTGAACGTCGTTTATGAGTACACGCCCTAGTTAGCGTCTCTCAGGCTGCCTTGCGCATACGGCGCGGCAGGAAGTGGACGCGGCTGCGCGGTGCGTCGGGCGCCAGATCGAAGACGCCGCGATGAAGGCGATCAAGCAAGGTCTTGCGGTCGCGCAGCGGCTCCAGCTCATCCCAGCGCAGTACGTTGCCGACGCGAACGTCGATCGCTTTGCCGGACAGCCGCGCGAATTCGCGGATGAGCATTGAAAGGCGCAACGTCAGCGACGCCTTGCCGACGAATTTCGCCAGCCTTCCTTCGCGCTCCCCCATGTTCATCGGGCCGCTGACCAGATGGAACAGCCGGCCGTTCTGCCCGGAAAAATGCATCGGCACCACCGACGCCTTGGCGTCCTGCACGAGGCGCGCCGGAAACATCTTCCACGGCAGGTCGCGCGCCCGGCCAAAGCCTCTCGGCGCGGTGGCGACGCCGCCGGCCGGAAATACCACTATGGTGACGCCCTCTTTCAACAGCCGCACTGCCTCGTGGCGCACCGCCATGTTGTTCTTCACCGCGTCCTTGGTCTCGGAAAAGTCGATCGGCAGCGAGTACGGTTCCATTTCGCGGACCTTCAGCAGATCCTTGTGGATCATGACGCGGAACGGACGCCCGAGCTGCTCGACCAGCGACAGCACTGCAATGCCGTCGCTAATGCCGAACGGGTGGTTGGCTACGATCACCAGCGGTGTGTCCGGCAGCTTTGCCGGCGGCCACTGATCGGTGCTGCGGACCTTGACGTCGATCAGCTGCAGCATGCGGCTGAACACCCGCTCGCCGGTCGGCGCCACCTGGCGGCGCCAGAAATCATAGAGCCGGCATACCGGTCGCGCCCCGACAGACCTTCAATGGAATGGATGAACCAGCGCGTCAGCGCCGGCTGGCTCGCATTGGCGTAGGAGAGTTCGGGAAACGGCCTTTCCCGTATCTTCAGCTTGAGCATGGGGGCTCGTTACAAGGTTGGCGTGACAGGCATGTGAAAATGGCGGTGGATCGCTCCACCGCCATTTCTCCGAAATATTGATTGCTCAGGCCGCGCTGCGCCTGCGGTCGGGCGAAACAGCCTCGTCGGAAAGCAGCTTCAGCGCGTCGGCCAGCTTGAGCGATTCCTGATCGCGCGAGCCGAGCCGGCGGATGTTGACCGTCTCCTCTTCCGCCTCGCGCTTGCCGCATACGAGGATCACAGGAACCTTGGCCAGCGAATGCTCACGCACCTTGTAGTTGATCTTCTCGTTGCGCAGATCCGGTTCGGCCAAAAGTCCTGCCGCCTTCAACTGTGCGACGACCTTTCGCGCATAGTCGTCAGCATCCGAGGTGATCGTCGCCACAACCACCTGCAGCGGCGCGAACCACAGCGGGAAATGACCGGAATAATGCTCGATCAGGATGCCGAGAAAGCGTTCCATCGAACCGCAGATGGCGCGATGCACCATCACCGGCTGCTTCTTTTCCGAATCCGAACCGATGTAGAAGGCGCCAAAGCGTTCCGGCAGATTGAAGTCGACCTGCGTGGTGCCGCACTGCCATTCGCGGCCGATGGCGTCCTTCAGCACATATTCGAATTTCGGCCCGTAGAAAGCGCCCTCGCCCGGATTGATCGAGGTCTTGATGCGGTTTCCCGAGCGCGTCCTGATTGTATCCAGCACGTTGCCCATGATCGCCTCGGCATGATCCCAGGCCTCGTCGGTGCCGACGCGCTTATCCGGCCGCGTCGACAGCTTCACGCTGACATCGTCGAAGCCGAAATCGGCGTACGTCGACAGGATTAGATCGTTGATGCGCAGGCATTCCGCGGCCAGCTGCTCCTCGGTGCAGAAGATGTGCGCATCGTCCTGCGTGAAGCCGCGCACGCGCATCAGCCCGTGCAAGGCGCCGGACGGTTCGTAACGATGCACATTGCCGAATTCCGCAATCTTTACGGGAAGATCGCGATAGGATTTCAACCCATGCTTGAATATCTGCACGTGGCCCGGACAATTCATCGGCTTTAGCGCGAACACGCGGTCGTCGTCGGTGTCGTCGCCGGCCACCGTCACCTTGAACATGGCATCGCGATACCAACCCCAGTGGCCCGACGTCTCCCACAGGCTCTTGTCGAGAACCTGCGGTGCGTTGACCTCCTGGTAGCCTTGCTCGTCGAGGCGGCGGCGCATGTAGTTGACCAGATTCTGGAACATCTTCCAGCCCTTGGCGTGCCAGAAGACGACGCCCGGCCCCTCTTCCTGGAAATGGAACAGGTCCATCTCGCGGCCGAGCTTGCGGTGGTCGCGCTTCTCGGCCTCTTCCAGCATCGTCTGGTAGGCATCGAGTTCAGCCTGCTCGGCCCATGCCGTGCCGTAGATGCGGGTCAGCATCGGGTTGTTCGAATCGCCGCGCCAATAGGCGCCGGCCACCTTCATCAGCTTGAAGGCGTTGCCGATCTGGCCGGTCGAGGCCATGTGCGGGCCGCGGCAGAGGTCGAACCATTCGCCCTGGGAATAGATCTTGAGATCCTGGTCTTCGGGAATGGTGTCAATCAGCTCGAGCTTGTAGCGCTCGCCCTTCTCGGCAAAGACCTTTTTCGCCTTGTCGCGCGACCAGACTTCCTTGGTGAACGGCTTGTTGCGCGCAATGATCTCGCGCATCTTCTTTTCGATCACCGGGAAATCGTCAGGCGTGAACGGCTCGTTGCGGGCGAAGTCGTAATAGAATCCGTTCTCGATTACCGGCCCGATGGTCACTTGCGTTCCCGGCCACAGTTCCTGCACGGCCTCCGCCAGCACGTGTGCTGCATCATGACGGATGAGCTCCAGCGCGCGCGGATCGGTGCGGGTGATGATCTCGACCTTGCCGGACTTGCCAAGCGGGTCGGAAAGATCGCGAACGGTGCCGTCGATGGCATAGGCGACGGCTTTCTTGGCCAGCGACTTCGAGATCGATTCGGAGAGGCCTGCACCGGTCATCGCCGCGTCATAGTCGCGAACGGAGCCATCGGGAAATGTCAGGGAAACGGAATTCAGCATTTGTATCTCCTATCCAGTCCCGCAAACGAGCGCGGGTGGTCGTGGTGTGAAGCCGCAGGCATCCGGCAGCGGGCGGGTTTTAGAGGCAGCACGGTGTGAGGTAAAGAGCGCTGGTAGTGTGTCAGTTTGAATTCCAGTTGGAACGTTGCCATTGGCCTCCCCGATCGGAACGACCAAGGACCGCCACTTTGCAGCCGTTCAAGGCTAGCGCGAGCTTTCACTCACTCGCGCAGGCCTGCCTTGCGCAAGTTCTCGCGAAGATGTTCCAAGTCACCTGAGTTCTTGTATGGCGCCATGTCCGAGGTCGTTCTCATCGTGATTGTGGCTCGCGGCTCCAGCTGCAAAATGTGCTCGATGACCTGCTGCGCTTCGTCTTCGCTCCCTAAAGCCGCGTAGCTCGCTGCCAGGTATAAGTGTTGGTATACGGTGTCGAGGGTTCGTAGACCTTCCAACGCCGCGATCGCTTCACGATATCTGCGAACGTCGTAGTAAATCTGGCCAATCTGTAGGATGTACCACTCGGGGTAGTGAGGGTTGAGACGCATGGCTTTTTGCGCCGTCTCAAGGCCTTCCTGTGCCCTCCCACAATAGCTTAGGCAGGAACCGTAATCCAACAGCACGTCGGCGTCATTTGGATTAAGCTCAAGGGCGCGTTGATACTCAACGATAGCGCGTTCGTATTGTCCGCAAAATAGGCAGTGCCCTGCGAGCGCATAGTGCCCCCATGCCTCGGCGTCGTCCCGTTCGATCGCCAAATTGGCGTATTTCAGGCCACATGCCAGTGAAGCCTCGGGATTCGCGCTCCAACCGTCGCTTGCGTCGATCATGTGCGTCCAAGCGAGCTTGGCAAACGCCTTTCCGAACTTCGGATCGAGTTCGCCTGCCTTCTCAAAGAGTTCCCGAGCACGCAAGTTGTCTTGTTTTGTGTAGCGGTTGAGAGACTCCATGCCGCGCACGAAATAGTCCAGCGCCTCAAAATTCCGCGTCCCCGCGACTTCCGGGCGCTCTTGCCACGCCTTTAACAGTCGGCCTCCGTACGCTGTGGCTAAACTGCCGATTATTCTTTCAGTGACATCGTCCTGCACGGCAAAGATGTCCTCGATGCCTCGGTCGTAGCGCTCTGCCCAAAGGTGCCGCCCAGTCTTGCCGTCAATGAGCTGGGCGGTAATCCGGACCCGGTCCTTTGACCTCTGTACACTGCCCTCCAAGATATAGCGGGCACCCAGCTCTCGGCTGGCATCCTGTATCTTCGTGGCTTTGCCCTTGTAAGCAAACGTCGAATTACTGGCGATGACGGAAAGATCGCGAAACCGAGACAATCCGGTGATGACGTTCTCTGTGATCCCATCCGCAAAGTAGTCCTGCTGACGGTCGTCGCTCATATTGACGAACGGCAGCAAAGCGATGGATGGCTTATCAGCAAGCGACGCCGGCGAAGTGGGGGCCGCTTCGGGACCGTCGAGGCGCACCGCATAAGCTCGCACGGGGCGTTGAATATTTTTAAGTATCTGCTCACCAATGTCGTCGAATTGCAGTTCAAGCCGGTTTCCGAGGTGATCTCGCACCGTGCCCGAAACCATAACACCTCCAACAGGAGCGATGCCTTCGAGCCTTGTCGCCACGTTCACGCCGTCACCCAACAGATCGTCATCCTCGACGATTACGTCACCGAGGTTGATCCCAACGCGGAATTGTATTCTTCGGTCCTCGGACAGTTTTGCGCTGCGACCCGACATGGCACGCTGCATAGCAACGGCACAAGCCACGGCGTTCACGACACTTGGAAACTCGGCGAGGATGCCGTCGCCAGTCGTTTTGAAGATGCGACCTTGGTGCTCGGCCATATTTGGGTCGATAAGGTGGGCCCGTATCTCCTTCAGATCGGCAAGTGTGCCGGCCTCGTCGCTGCCCATCAGGCGCGTATACCCCACCACGTCAGCGGCCAGAATTGCGGCAAGACGGCGTTGGACGCGTCCTTCGGTCATGTGGTGCATTGGTTTCAAGAGCAACAGGACCGGGATTGTAAGGGCGACGGCCGACAGAGTCCACGAGCCGGAACGTCGACTGATACATTTCCGCAGCGGTCATTGGCACAGCCGCCGGGATTTGTCGCGGCAACTCACTTCACCAGTTGCGGCAAATCCTTCAGGAACGCCGCGCGTGTCGCCGGGCCTTTCGGCATGTCGATCGGCTTGGTGTCGACGACCAGCCGGGCGAAGACGATCCGCCGGCCGCCCTTTTCGGCCCAGCCGACGAACCAGCCCAGCGCGCGCTTGTCCTTGCTGTTTCCCAGCCTGGTGCTGCCGGTCTTGCCCTGCACCGTCCAGCCGTCGGCCTGGAAACTCGGCAGGATGGCTCGGGTCATCTCATGTGCCTTGGCAGAAACCGGCATCTTGCCGGCGAGCAGCCGGCGCAGGAAGGCTGTCTGTTCGACCGGCGATATCTCAAGCGAGGAATTTATCCAGGACTGCGTGAGCCCGTTGTCCTTGTCGGCATCGCCCGAGACATCCATGTTGCCGTAGCCGAATTTCGAGACGTAGAGGGCAAAGCTTTTTGCGCCGAGCCGGCGCACGATCTCGCGCGAATACCATACGATCGAGTCGCGCTCCCAGATCGTCGGGTCGACGGCCTTGTGGTCGCGCTTCACGGCGTTGAACTCAGGCTTGTAATCCCAGCTCGGTGTATGCGCGTCGCTGAGGACACCGCTGTCGTAGCCGATCAGCGCCAGCGGCACCTTGAAGGTCGACGCCGGGCTGACGCGTTGGTCGCAGACGCCGCTTTGATAGAGCGTCTCGCCGCTCGCCGCGTCCTGGATAAGCGTGCAGGCGAAATCGCCAAGCGGCGCCGATTGCGCCCGCATCGGAAATCCCAGAAACCAGGCCAGCAGGAAGAGGACCGCGGCAATGATGAAGGGATGGGTTTCGATCCGACGCATGTGGGCTCTCCTGGGAATGACAGGAGGCGCTTAGCGAAGTGTCTTGGCCCGATTTTGACTCAAATGCGCAGTCTTTGTGCAGGTCGTTGTTAACCTTCGGATTGTAAAGAAATGCCGCGCTGGCGATCTGGATCAGGGACCAGCGCACCCGCCGTCAGGCCTCGCCGCGCTTCCTGCCGATCTGCCAATAACGCCATGGCGTGAACCAGACGTAGCGCGGGGCGAGCACCTCCGGCACGCGGTCGATGCCGTGCGTTCCGAACGGCCCGCAGCGCAGCACGCGAAAAAGCCCCATCCAGCTGCCGGCCCACAGGCCATGGCGGGCGATCGCCTCATGCGCGTATTCGGAACAGGTCGGCAGATGCCGGCAGGAATTGCCGACAAAACCGGACAATGTCAGTTGATAGAGGCGCACCAGCGACGTGCCGAAAACGCGGCTGGGTGTTTTGCGCCAGGGACCGGGCCAGTTGCGCCCGCGCTGGATCCGTCCGGCGGCATGCACATGCCGATGCTGGTCGCCCACCGCAGTCTCTTTCCGAACGCGACCCCGAAACCGGCTTCCGGGTCAGCTTGCGTTTCCAAACCGATAGATGTGAGCTTCGGCCGGCAAACGCAATCCCATTCACGCACTCGCCTCTATGTCGGCTTCAGGGTCTCGAGCGGCGAAACGGATGCCGGTCACCCGACGTCGACCAGCGACCGGGGCTCGCCGGCCCTTCTTCAATGCACGAGGTATGATGCCGCTTGTGGCCATGCCACTGAAACGTCGCGATCCGCATCACATCGCAAAAGATTTCCAGTAACTGGATCATGGCCGCATCTCCTTTGAGGCGGATTAGATGCCCGCTGGCCTTCGCTTCCAAACGAGTATAATTTCCGGTTCGGATAACTTCGGGTTATGCGAAATGAAGCGCGGACGGTTGCCCCTGACGGCGTTTCGAAGTTTCGAGGCAGCCGGCCGGCAATTGAGCTTTAGCCGGGCCGCCGAGGAGCTGTTCGTCTCCCAGGCCGCCATCAGCCGGCAGATCCGCGAACTCGAGCAGTTCCTGCACCAACCCTTGTTCCACCGTCATCACCGTCGCGTCGAGTTGACCGAGGCCGGCCAGCGCCTGCTCGATCAGCTGGTCAGGAGTTTCGATGACATCGACAGGCTGGTTTCGGACCTGGTGGCTGCCCCGGCGCAGTCGGTGGTCCGCGTCAGCGTCGAGCCGTCGCTGGCCTCGGTGTGGCTGTTGCCGCGGCTCAACCGCTTCAGCCAGTTGCGGCCCGATATCGACGTTTCCCTCGAAGTCGACCCAAGGCCGATCGAGTTCCGCAGCGATCAGCCCGAACTCGCCTTGCGCTTCAGCGCGCGCGCCACCTCATGGCCGCGCAGCGAGGCCGAATGGCTCGCCTCGACCGTCGATTCACCGGTCCTGTCGCCCACCTTGCTGGCATCGGGCCCTGCCCTCGAAAAGCCGCTCGACCTTGCCCGCTACACGCTGTTGCACGAGGAGAATCGTCAAGGCTGGGCGCGCTGGTTCGAGGCAGCCGGCGTGGCAGCCGACACCATTCCGGCGCGCGGCCCGATGCTGGCGGATGTGTCGCTGTCGAAGCAGGCGGCCCTGCTCGGCCACGGCGTGGCGCTGGGCGACCTATTGCAGATCGGCGAGGAGATTGCCTCCGGCGCGCTGATCAAGCCGTTCGACATCGACGTCGCATCCGGCGCCTACTGGCTGGTCGCCAGGAGTTTGAAGGACCTGGCGGAGCCGGCCAAGGCCTTCGCCGACTGGGTGAGAAGCGAATTTGCCGAAAGCAGACGGGCGCAGCAAACCAAGGCATGAGCCCGGTTACGTGAGAAGCTCCTCGACGTGTTCAGCGCCCGATTTTGACAATTCACCGGCTGTTGGAGGAGCCGTCATGTACCAACATCACGCCGCTTGTTCGGCGCGTTTCTTCTCGATCTGACCGATGGCATCGACGACCGCATCGAAGGTCAGCATGGTCGAGGCATGGCGCGCCTTGTAGTCGCGCACCGGCTCCAGATATCTCAGATCGGCAAAGCGGCCTTGCGGCGGCGCGCCGTTTTCCTTGAGCATCTTCAGCATGGTGTCGCGCACCGCCCGCAATTCGTCGGCGCTGGCGCCGATGACATGTTGAGCCATGATCGAGGACGAGGCCTGGCCGAGGGCGCAGGCCTTCACGTCATGCGCGAAATCGGTGACGACGCCATTGTCCATCTTGAGGTCGATGGTCACCGTCGAGCCGCACAATTTGGAATGGGCCTTGGCCGTCGCATCCGGATGATCGAGCCGGCCGATGCGTGCGATGTTTCCGGCAAAACCCAGAATTTTCGCATTGTAGACGTCGTCAATCATATTTTTCCAATCCGTCGCCGCCAAGCGAACAGCGTTTGCCGTTGTAGCGTCTTTCATTCGCTGCGTACGACCATATATAATGGTGGCAGTCGGGTATCGACAAGGCAACGCAAAGCCATCGTCCTTGCCCATTCGTTCACGCCGCTTGCGGGCTGGGAACCGGGCGAGTTTTCAGCACCCGAAAGGTCGTGGTCCGTTCAACTCGTTCCTCCTGAGAGAGGAACTACGGGAGACGCCTTTATGGATGCCGTCATCAAGAAAATAATGCCCCCTTCCGACTATCTGGACAAGCCGGTCACCGACAGGCCGAGCGAAGCCGAGGTCGAGGCCGCCGTGCGCACGCTGTTGCGCTGGACCGGCGACAATCCGGACCGCGAGGGCCTGATCGACACGCCCAAGCGCGTCACCAAGGCCTTTCTCGAAATGTTCAACGGCTATGACATGTGCCCGGCCGAAGAGCTCGGCCGCACCTTCGAGGAAGTCGCCGGCTATGACGATCTCGTCATCGTCAGGGACATCCAGTTCCACTCGCATTGCGAGCACCACATGGTGCCGATCATCGGCAAGGCGCATGTCGGCTACCTCCCGGATGGCAAGGTCGTCGGCCTGTCCAAGATTGCCCGTGTGGTCGATATCTTCGCCCATCGCCTGCAGACTCAGGAGGCCATGACCGCACAGATCGCCGGCGTCATCCAGGACGTGCTCAATCCGCGCGGTGTCGCCGTCATGATCGAGGCCGAGCATATGTGCATGGCCATGCGCGGCATCCGCAAGCAGGGCTCCACCACGCTGACCTCGACCTTCACCGGCGTGTTCAAGGACACGCCCGAGGAACAGGTCCGTTTCGTCACCATGGTGCGCGGCCTCGGGGCGTAAGCCCCTCGCCGGCATCGCTAGATCAAGGACCGGCGATGTCGGCACTAACATTTCCCAAGGCTCCATCGGACAAGAAGGCTCTCGAAGAAGGCGCGGTGTTTTCCCCGCGCTTCGATGCTGCCGGGCTGGTCACCGTCGTCGTCACCGACGCCGCTGACGGTATGCTGCTGATGGTCGCGCATATGAATGCCGAGGCGCTGGCGCTGACGCTCGAAACCGGCATCGCGCACTACTGGTCGCGCTCGCGCAAGGCGCTGTGGAAGAAGGGCGAAACATCAGGCAATTTTCAGACCGTCGTCGAGATGCTCACGGATTGTGACCAGGACGCCATATGGTTGCGCGTCAAAGTGTTGGGCCACGACGCAACTTGTCACACCGGCCGGCGTTCATGTTTTTATCGGACGGTGGGGCTAATCGGCGGCAAGGCAACGCTTGCCGACGATGGCAGCACGCCGCTGTTCGATGCGGAAAAAACGTATCGGAAGCCCGCGTGAACCATTCAACAGTCGCAAACCACTCATATTCACTATTCTCAAACGTCCTTCCTGTAGAACGGACGCGGGACAAGGGAGATCATGATGCTCGAGTGGGCGTCATTGCGTAGCAGACCGGACGTGCGGGAGGCCAATGGCCCCTCATCGTCCGGCGGCGTGCCTGACCCGCAACCCGCGGGCAAGACAGGCATTTCGCTCGCGCTGGGCGGCGGCTGCGCACGCGGCTGGGCGCACATTGGCGTGCTGCGCGCGCTCGACGAAGCCGGCATCGAAGTCTCAATGATCGCCGGCACCTCGATCGGCGCGCTGGTTGGCGGCTGCTATCTCGCCGGCAAGCTGGACGAACTCGAGGAGTTCGCCCGCAGCCTGACCAAGCGGCGCATCTTCGGCCTGCTCGATCTCAATCTGCGCGGCAGCGGCCTGTTCGGCGGCATGAAACTGGACGTCAGGCTGCGCGAGCACATGGCAGGCATCCGCTTCGAGGATCTGACGAAACCCTTCGTCGCCGTTGGCGCCGAAATTCGCACCGGCCATGAGATCTGGCTGTCCAGCGGTTCGCTGATCACCGCGATGCGGGCTTCCTATGCGCTGCCCGGCGTGTTCGAACCGGTGAATTGCAACGGCCGCATTCTGGTCGACGGCGCGCTGGTCAACCCGGTTCCGGTTTCGGTCTGCCGCGCCTACGAGCAGCCGCTGGTCGTCGCGGTCAACCTTCACTACGATCTGTTCGGCCGCGCCGCCGTCATCAAGCACAGCGCCGGCGAACTGCTCATCGAGAAGGACGCGCCCCGGCCAGGCCAGGCCAGCCCCGACCACCAGCCGCACCAGAGCCGTCTCGGCATCACCGGCGTCATGGTCGAAGCCTTCAACATCATCCAGGACCGGATTTCACGCGCAAGGCTGGCGGGCGATCCGCCCGACATGTCGCTGCAACCGAAACTCAGCCATATCGGCTTGACCGAATTCCACCGCGCGGATGAGGCGATCAGCGTCGGTTACCAGGCGACGATGGCGCAGATCAGCGAGTTGAAGCGGCTGCAGACGGTTCTCGCTTAAACCAATTCGGCAATGTCAGGCTTTGGCCGCATCGGTGATGCGGAACTGCACCGTACGGTTGCCGTTCCAATAATTCCCCGACAGCGAGCCGGCGACATGGATCGTGTTGCCCCTGTTCTTGAACAGGAATTCGCCCAGCGCGGTATCGACGGATCGAAAGGCGATGCCCTGGATGCGGCCGCCGCTTTCCGACTGCAGATCAGCCCGGATGTGGTTGGTGCCGACGGCCCGCGCGTCGGCCAGCCGATGGCGCGGCAGCGCGAACACCGGCGCGACATGGCCGGCGCCGAAAGGCCCGGCCTTTTCCAGCGCATCGAGCAAAGCAATCGTCGCGCCCTCGGCGGCGAGCGCGCCGTCGACGGCCAGACTTTCTTCGTCCTGCAGCCGGAACACTTCGGCCGCCGCGCGCTCCTCGAAGAAAGCACGGAGTTCGCCGAGCTTGCCGCGTTCCACCGTGATGCCGGCGGCCATGCCGTGGCCGCCGCCCTTGACGATCAGCCCGGCATCGGCGGCTGCGCGCACCAGCCGTCCGAGATCGAAGCCCGACACCGAACGGCCAGAGCCGGTGCCGATGCCATTGGCGTTGAAGGCGATGGCGAAGGCCGGCCGCCGCGCATGGTCTTTCAGCCGCGAGGCGATCAAGCCGACAATGCCGGGATGCCAATTGGTGCTGGCGGTGAGGATGATGGCCGGCCCGTTGCCGCCGGCAAGTTCGGCGTCAGCCTCGGCGCGCGCCGCTGCCAGCATCTCCAGCTCCATCTGCTGGCGTTCCTGGTTGAGCCGGTCGAGTGTCTCGGCAATGGTCCCGGCTTCAACCGGATCGTCGGTGGCGAGCAGCCGGCTGCCGAGTGCCGCATCGCCGATGCGGCCGCCGGCATTGATGCGCGGCCCAATCAGATAGGCGAGATGAAAGGTGCTTATCGGCTCACCGATGCGGGACACCCGCGCCAGTGCGGCGAGCCCCTCATTCTTCTGCTGCCGCGCCATCTGTAGTCCCTTGACGACGAAAGCGCGGTTCACGCCGATGAGCGGCACCACATCGCAAACCGTGGCCAGCGCCGCCAGGTCGAGCAACGACAACAGGTCCGGTGGCGCTGCGTCGGGCAATCGGCTGCGCAGGACCCTCGCCGTCTGCACCAGAGTGAGGAAGACGACACCGGCGGCGCACAGATGGCCTTGCCCGGAAAGGTCGTCCTCGCGATTGGGATTGACGACTGCGGTCGCCTCCGGCAGCGGGCCGCCGACCTGATGGTGGTCGAGCACCACCACATCGGCGCCTGCGGCCTTGGCGGCATCGATGGAGACAGCGCTGTTGGTGCCGCAATCGACGGTGACGATCAGCGTCGCGCCGCGCGAGACCAGTTCGCGCATAGCCTCCGGATTGGGGCCGTAGCCCTCGAAGATGCGGTCGGGAATGTAGATCTCCGAAGGCACCGAGAAATGTGTCAGGAAGCGCTTGAGCAACGCCGAAGAGGCGGCGCCGTCGACATCGTAGTCGCCGAAGATTGCCACCTTCTCCTTGGCCATGACCGCTTCGGCGATGCGGGTCGCAGCCTTGCCCATGTCGGTCAGCGAAGCCGGATCCGGCAACAGATTGCGGATCGTCGGATCGAGGAAGCGCTCGGCCTGGTCCGCGGTGACGCCCCGCCCGGCGAGCACGCGCGCCACAATGTCGGGCACGCCGTGGCCCTGCGCTATGGCCAGCGCAGTCATGTCCTGCCGCTCGCTCAACCGGTGTTCCCAGGAAACACCGGTCGCCGACTGCCTGACATCGAGGAAGAAGCGTTTGTCGCCCGTCATAGGAGGCGTAGTCTACAGATTGTCATTTCCGGCAATATGCGACGGCTAAACAGGAAAGTCTCAAAACTTTTCCACATCCTGGTGACGCGCCTTGATCTCGCGGCTCACGCCTCCGCCCGAGCCCGATGATGATTGGTGGGTTCGACCTGAAATCTCAATCCGGCTCCAAATCAAAGAGATAGAGCATTTATGGCGTCTGAACCACTTTTCAGCAGCAGCATCAATCGGTTAAAGGAGAAAAATGACTTGGCTTAGCCCGCACGCTCGATGCGGATAACCTGCGGCTTGTCTGTGAGGTGGCCGTCCTTGGTGATGCCGTCGACAGCCTTGCGCACGGCTGCTTCCGTGGTCTCGTGGGTGACCAGGATCACCGTCTTTTGCGCGTCCGTCTCGCCGCTGACGGCATGCTGGACGATCGATTCCAGCGAAATATCATTGTCGGCCATGCGCTTGGCGATCGCGGCAAAGACACCGATGCGGTCGTGCACGGTCAGCCGGATGAAATAGCCGCCGGCATGGCTGCGCATCTGCGCCTTCTTGTAGGGGCGCAGTTCCTTGGCCGGCAGGCCGAACACCGGACCGTGCTGGAAGCCCGGCCGGCTCTTTGCGATGTCGGCGATATCGCCGACCACGGCGGACGCGGTGGCGTTGCCGCCGGCGCCCGGGCCGGAGAGCAGCAGTTCGCCCAAAATGTCGGTTTCGATGGCCACCGCATTGGTGACGCCATGCACCTGTGCGATCACCGACGCGGTCGGCACCATGGTCGGGTGCACGCGCTGCTCGATGCCGCTGTCGGTGCGCTGCGCGACACCGAGCAGTTTTATCCGGTAGCCGAGATCGGCGGCAGCGCGGATATCGGCCTGGCTGATATTGGAAATGCCTTCCATGTAGATGTCGTTGGCGGCGATCTTGGTGCCGAAGGCCAGGCTGGTCAGGATCGACAATTTATGCGCCGTGTCATGGCCCTCGATATCGAAAGTCGGATCGGCCTCTGCATAACCCAGCCGTTGCGCGTCCTTCAGGCACTCGTCGAAGGAGATGCCCTCGGCCTCCATGCGGGTCAGGATGTAGTTGCAGGTGCCGTTGAGGATGCCGAAGACGCGGGTGACCGAATTGCCGGCCATCGCCTCGCGCATCGTCTTGATGACCGGGATGCCGCCGGCAACCGCCGCCTCGTAGTTGAGCAGCACGCCCTTCTTCTCGGCGATTTCGGCAAGCGCCACGCCGTGCTTGGCCAACAGCGCCTTGTTGGCGGTGACGACATGACGTCCGGCTTCAAGTGCTGCCTTGACCGACGCGCGCGCTGCCCCTTCGTCGCCGCCGATCAGTTCGACGAAGAGGTCGATATCGGCGGTCTGCGCCATCTTGATCGGATCGTCGAACCATTTGGCGGCGCTGAGGTCGACGCCGCGGTCGCGCTTGGCATTGCGAGCCGAAACAGCGGTGACGATGACATCGCGTCCGCACTGGCGCGTCAGTTCCGCTGCCTTGTCGCGCAGCACGCGCGCCACCGAGGCGCCAACCGTACCCAGACCCGCAATTCCAACACGCAACGCTTCAGCCATGCCCGGCGACGCCCCTCAAAAAATCTGCTCGAATAAGATGTGCGGCGACTTTAGCGATGCGCGGCGAGCGGCACCACATTGTTCGGCTGCTTGGCGCTGGACGCCAGGAAGCGCTTGATGTTGCGCGCCGCCTGCCGGATCCGGTGCTCGTTCTCGACCAGCGCGATGCGGACATGATCGTCGCCATGCTCGCCAAAGCCGATGCCCGGCGCCACCGCCACGTCGGCGTGCTCGATCAGGAGCTTGGAAAACTCAAGCGAGCCGAGATGCTTGAACGGCTCCGGGATCGGCGCCCAGGCGAACATCGAGGCAGCCGGTGCCGGAATGGTCCAGCCGGCGCGGCTGAAGGCGTCGACCATGACGTCGCGGCGCTTCAAATAGACCTCGCGCACTTCGGCGATGTCGGCGCCGTCGCCATTCAGCGCATGCGCCGCCGCCACCTGGATCGGCGTGAAGGCGCCGTAGTCGAGATAGGACTTCACCCGCGTCAACGCCGAGATCAGCCGCTCATTGCCGACCGCAAAGCCCATGCGCCAGCCGGGCATGGAGAAGGTCTTCGACATCGAGGTGAACTCGACGCAGACATCGATGGCGCCCGGCACTTGCAGCACCGAAGGCGGCGGATTGCCGTCGAAATAGATCTCCGAATAGGCAAGGTCCGACAGGATGATGATGTCGTTCTTCTTGGCGAAGGCGACCACGTCCTTGTAGAAATCGAGCGAGGCGACCAGCGCCGTCGGGTTCGACGGATAGTTGAGGATCAATGCCAGCGGCTTCGGGATCGAATGACGGACACCGCGCTCGAGCGCCGGGATGAAGCCGTCATCCGGCTCGACCTGCAGCGAACGGATAACGCCGCCCGACATGATGAAGCCGAAAGCATGGATCGGATAGGTCGGGTTGGGGCACAGGATCACGTCGCCCGGCGCGGTGATCGCCTGCGCCATATTGGCGAAGCCTTCCTTCGAACCGAGCGTCGCCACCACCTGCGTGTCGGGATTGAGCTTCACGCCGAAACGGCGCTGATAATAGGCGGCCTGGGCGCGGCGCAGACCTGGGATGCCGCGCGAGGAGGAATAGCGATGCGTGCGCGGATCGCGCACCACTTCGCACAATTTGTCGACGATCGCCTTCGGAGTCGGCAGGTCGGGATTGCCCATGCCAAGGTCGATAATGTCAGCGCCGCGCGAACGGGCGCTGGCCTTCAGCCGGTTGACCTGCTCGAACACGTAGGGCGGAAGCCGGCGGACCTTGTGAAATTCTTCCATGTCAGTTCCAGACGATTTAAGATTGGCTTCAGCACAGTTGGCTTGGCTAGGCGCCCTTGGCAAAGACCGCTTTCGGCGCGCGATATAGCCTTATTTGCAGGTAGGGTCGAGGGCGGGATCGCATTTGGCTTCGATCTGCTTCAGCGTGTCCTTGCCATGGTTCTTCGCCAGCGAATTCAGCGCCGCCGGGCTGGTGGACGGGGCACCGCCGCCGCCCTTGGCCACTTGCCCCTGCTGTTCGCCCTTCAACTGAGCAAGCTTGGCCTGCGTCTCCTCAGGGGTGAGTTGCTTTGCCGCCACCTGCGGTGGGATGTTGAGATTGGGATAAGAGCCGGTGTCCTGCGCGCCCTGGGTCAGGCCGACATTCATCCCGTTGCCGGTGTTGGCGCTCGTGCAGCCACTTGCCGCCAGCAGCCCTGGCGCCAGACAGGCGATTGCAACCGCGATGCGGCAAAAGCGGCCTGCCCCCGAAAAAATGGTCTCGCCGGTGTTAATCGTCATATTGTTTTCCTGGCAGCCGGGGTACAGCGCATTGGACCCGGTCAGATGTCCCATGATAATATGTCAAGAAAACGCCTCGGGAGGAACCCCGCGAGCCATGTCCAAAACACCTGATTCGAGCAAAGCGGAAGATGATCAATCTTCGACCGTCGAGCAATATCTGGTGAAAGACCCGGAACGCTTCGCGTTGAACATGGCGCGTATGGTCGAACAGGCCGGCAAAGCCGCCTCCGCCTGGGCCGAGCCGCGCGAAAAGGGCGAGGTGCGCGATCATGTCGCCGAACCCGTGGTCGACATGGTAAAAACCTTTTCCAAGCTCAGCGAATATTGGCTGGCCGACCCGCAACGCGCGCTGGAAGCGCAGACGCGACTGTTCGCCGGCTACATGACGGTCTGGGGCAACGCCATCCAGAAGGTTAGCCCGAATGCCGAGGCGCCCGACGATGCGGTCAAGCCCGAGCGCGGCGACAAGCGTTTTCAAGACCCCGAATGGGGTCGCAACGCTTTCTTCGATTTCCTCAAACAGGCCTATCTCGTCACCTCGCGCTGGGCGGCCGACCTGGTCGAGCACGCCGAAGGCCTCGACGATCACACCCGCCATAAGGCCAGCTTCTACGTCAAGCAGGTGTCCAATGCCATCTCGCCGTCGAACTTCATCCTGACCAATCCGGAGCTGTTTCGAGAAACCGTTGCCTCGAATGGCGAAAACCTGGTGCGCGGCATGAAGATGCTGGCCGAAGACATCGCCGCCGGCAAGGGCGACCTGAAGCTGAGACAAGCTGACTATTCGCCCTTCGAGATCGGCAAGAACGTCGCGACATCTCCCGGCAAGGTGGTCGGGCGCAGCGATGTCGCCGAAATCATCCAGTACGATCCGACGACGGAGACGGTGCTCAAGCGCCCGCTGCTGATCTGCCCGCCCTGGATCAACAAGTTCTACATCCTCGATCTCAACCCGCAAAAGTCCTTCATCCGCTGGGCGATCGAGCAAGGCCATACCGTGTTCGTCATCTCCTGGATCAATCCCGACGAGCGGCACGGCGCCAAGGGCTGGGAAGCTTACATACGGGAAGGCCTGCAATACGGCCTCGACACGATCGAGAAGGCGACCGGCGAGAAAGAGGTCAACGCCATCGGCTATTGCGTCGGCGGCACGCTGCTGGCGGCCGCACTCGCACTGCTGGCACAGGAAGGCGAGAACCGCATCAAATCGGCGACCTTCTTCACCACGCAGGTCGACTTCACCCATGCCGGCGACCTGAAAGTCTTCGTCGACGAGGACCAGGTGGCAGCGGTCGAGAAATCGATGAACGAAAAGGGCTACCTCGACGGCACCAAGATGGCGACCGCCTTCAACATGCTGCGCTCGGGCGACCTGATCTGGCCTTATGTCATCAACAATTACATGCGCGGCAAGGATCCCCTTCCCTTCGACCTGCTCTACTGGAACGCCGATTCCACCCGCATGGCGGCCGCCAACCACTCCTTCTACCTGCGCAACTGTTATCTCGAGAACAATCTGACGCGTGGCGTGATGGAACTCGCCGGCCGCACTTTGTCGCTGGCCGACGTCACCATCCCGGTTTACAACCTGGCGTCGAAGGAAGATCACATCGCGCCGGCCCTTTCCGTGTTTCACGGCTCGCAATATTTCGGCGGTGAGGTCGAGTTTGTGATGGCTGGTTCCGGCCACATTGCCGGTGTCGTCAACCCGCCGGCAGCCAAGAAATACCAGTACTGGACCGGCGGCAAACCGACAGGCGATTTTGACCAGTGGCTCGCCTCCGCGGTGGAGCATCCCGGCTCCTGGTGGACGCATTGGCAGCACTGGATCGAGACCCAGGACGACACCCTCGTTCCGGCCCGCAAACCGGGCAAGCACATGAAAACCCTGGGTGATGCCCCCGGCACCTATGTGAAGGTGCGTGTGTAACGGCGGGCACCTTTTGCAGGTGCCTGTGTGTAACGGAATGTAATGTCTGGTGAGTTGACGAGCCGGCAAAACGGGGCGAAATGGTGTCGTCAACCTTCAAGAAGCCTCAATTGGCCTCCAACGAGCAAATAATTCAGAGGCTTGCAGAATTGACACAAGTCTCGTTTCCGGTTTGGGAACACAAGGTTATTGGATGTGAACGTTTCGACGCCGCACCAATAGCAGGCCGACCGGACACCGAGGGGGAATTTAGTTTTGAAATCAGCAGGATCGCGTCTCGCGGGGAGAGAAGGTCGCACTATAGCGGCAGCGCTTTTCTCCGTGCTTCTGGCGTCCTGCACCTCCGCTGGCGACCCCACAATGTCCGTCGGCATGCCTGGCTACAACGCGACCGCTTCTGACATCTCCGCGGCTTCCGGCGCCAGCCCTGCGGCGCCGGGCGATTCGACCGTGCAGGTCACATCCACCGGGCCGCAGATGATGATGACGGCAGCGGGCGATGCGACACTGCCCGAGCAGGTCGCCTATGTGCCGGTGGCCAAGCCCGGCACCGGCTTCCCGGTCAATGTTCCCGCCGGCTCCGAAACCATTGTCGGCCAGACGCCGCAGTCGCTGCAGCAGTCAGCACAGACCGCGGCGGCAACGGACGCCGTGGCGCAGAAGATCGCCGCCGCCGATGCCGGCGTGACCGCACCGAAAGCGACGGCAGCGGCACCCGCGACCAACGAGGTCTACGTGACCGCCGCGCCCCAGCAGATCGACACGCCGAAGAAGGGCTTCCTGGCCTCACTGTTCAGCACCACGCCAACCTCGGCGGCACCTGCTCCGCTGGTCAACTCGCGCTCGGGCGAACAGCCTGCGGTTGCTTCCCAGAAGGCCGCCCCGGCAAAGCCGATCATCACGCTGGCGTCAGCCAATTCCGCCGACAAGCCCTTGCAGCTTGCCTCGCTTGGCAACGAGAGCAACCACATCACCGGCAGCGATGCCTTGCCCGGCGTGCGCCAGACGGCGCTGTTCGAGATCAAGCGCAAATCCGGCCTCGACGACGAAAGCGACGTCGACCTGAACGAGGACGAGGGTTCGGGCGGCGCCTATCAGGTGGCCTCCGCCGCCGGCCTCGCCCGGCTGGCGCCCAATGGCCTGTTGAAGCAAAACGAGAGCGTCGACGTCGCCTGCCTGAAGCCGTCGCTGGTGCGGGTGCTGAAGACCATCGAAGGCCATTACGGCCGCAAGATGATGGTCACATCAGGCTACCGCGACCCGGCCCGCAACCGCCGCGCCAACGGCGCCAAGAATTCGCTGCACATGTATTGCGCCGCCGCCGACATCCAGGTTCCCGGCGTCTCCAAATGGGAACTGGCGAGCTACATCCGAACCATGCCCGGCCGCGGCGGCGTCGGCACCTACTGCCATACCGAATCCGTTCACGTCGACGTCGGCCCCGAGCGCGACTGGAACTGGCGCTGCCGCCGGCGGGGGTAGCATCCCCATTCGGCAAACGGGCCGAGGGGCTGTTAGCAGCCCGCCGTTTTTTCCGATTAGCTATCAGCGACGTTCGAGATTAGCCGAGGCACCCGCGACTTCGTCATCCTATGGCGAAGCAAGGAGCGCAGCGACGCAGCGCAGACCAAGGATGACGACTGCGCGGCGCGTTCATCCAAAGATGTGCAACGACGCGAGGCCAGAAACCTGCGCTGGCTCACCAAACTGGCTTTTCTTGCCCCTCTTGAAAAAAGTTTCCGCATCTTGCGGCTGATGGGTTGCCGGTTGGCAACAACGCAATTATAAGCCGCTTCGTCTGAGCGCGCCCATCGTCTAGCGGTTAGGACACCGCCCTTTCACGGCGGTAACAGGGGTTCGATTCCCCTTGGGCGTACCAGATCTTTCAAGCACTTAGCTGAAAACACTTCGGCAGTGTCCAATTTTTGGCCAATATCTCTCCGAATCCTCCGGTTCGTAACAGGCAACAAAGCCCGATGGCGACAGATCAAAAGACCGAATACGCCCACCAACTGACCAGCGTACATCAGCCCATCTACAACCTTGCGATGATGCTGATGAACTCTATCCCGGCTGTAGGACCGGCGATCGCATGGGGCGCAGCCGGTGTCTTTCCAGACCCAGGACTGGCCGCGCGCGATCAGTTCATAATCGGGTTGGCGGAAAAGATAGATGCGTTTCTTGAACGAGAGCAGATAGAGACAGCTTTGCGGCAGGAGCCCGCCCCAGCCCTTCTGTCGTATGCGATGAGCATAGCCTCTCGCTCTTTTGGACAGGAAAAACTCGAAGCCCTTCGGAACGCAACGGTGAATGGGGTCTTCCATTCGCCGCAGAACGTCAATTTGACAGCGTTGGTTTTTGGAATCCTGGACAGATTGACGGATGGCCACATTTCAATGTTGAAGGAAATCGGCTCACAGGCAAACGCCGCTAACAACTACGTCCCGTGGGACCGTGTTAAAATGCTTGGTGTTGTTGTCAGGTCGTCGCCCGACGGAATGAAGTCACCGACGAATGTGCTGCCGATCGACGGAAAAGAGAGTTTCGTAGACGGGCGTGACATCGAGACGAACGAAATATTGTTGGCTGACATGGCCAGCCTGGGGCTCATCGAGGAGCGCATCGCGGCTGTTCCTTCCGTTCAAGAATGGTCAACTGACGCATCCAGAAATTTGCCCGGATATGCAGTTGTGACACCAAAGGGTCGATTGGTCTTAGAACACATTTCGGATGAGACAACGTGGTCAGCGCCAAAAAGCCCGCCACCGTGAGGCAGCGGGTTCTCTTTCGGAAATGATGAGCCGCCTTTTACCGCCGGCCTTCATGGGGCGGGGTTTCGGATGTCTCTGCCCGGACATTCGACGTCATTGAAGCGAGGCACTCCTCCAGACGTTCCAGCCGCGCCTTCTTGCAGCGCAGTGTGTTTGCGACGTCGTGAAGCCTAGATTGACCCTTGGAATTTGCGGCGGCGATCAAGTCAATTTCGAGCCGACCGATAGCGCTCCGCAACTCGCAAGCCTCGGCCTCCCTTATACCCTTGATCCATCCAGCCCCGCGCATCGCAAACCCCATCCACCGACACTAGGTGGCACGATAGCAGCGAGTTTGATAACAACCATGCCATGGACCTTCTCGAATTTTATGCATTGCTAATATAAAAGCCCGCCACCCTCGTGAGGCAGCGGGCTCGAACAGCGGAAAAGTTTGCCGCCGTTTACAGCGAAGCAAGCACTTCCTGCGATTTCAGATCGTCGGGCCACATGATCGTCTCGCCGTAATCTTCCGGGCAATAACCCTCAGCGTCCGCGCCGTCCTCGTCGTCGGCGTTGTCTAGCTCAAGATCGCATGTGTCGCCGGCCGGCAGGTTGGGAGCGGTTCCGGACAGGAATGACTGCCCGCCGTTATGCGCCCAGCCCAGAGACGGCTCGTCGTCTGCCGTTTCCTCCAGATCGCAATCCGCCTGCATGAGATCCAGTGCCGTTATCAGGCTCATGGCACGGTCTAGGAGGTCGTTGAGGCGCTTCTCGACCGACTGGCGCCATATGCGCGGGTCCGTTCCCTTGGGCATGCCGTAGGGCTTCAGCATCCTGATATGGGCGGTCATGACACGCGCTCCTGATCGAGGAAGGCCAGCGCCGATATCAAGATGGCTTCTGCCACCCGATCAATCAGCGAATGCTCTTTCAAGGCATATCGGATCGCTTCAGCCACGCCCCGATTGCTCGTTGCCGGCGGCGTTGCGTGCCACAGCTTGTCATCCAGCGGCCCATAGGTTGCCGCGACGAGGGCATCCTCGTTTTCCCTCGTGATCGCGCCGTTCGGAATTGCCATGAACTCTGCCATCTTGGCATAATATTCGGCGATGGTGTCGGCGAGCGGGTCGGAAGCCGGCTGATCCAATCGCGCCCTCCAGTCGGGGTTCCACTCGTCCATTGCCTCGGACAGGGTCGCAGCGATGCGCCTGACGCGTTCATCTATGCTTTCGACCGGAAGCACCGAAAGTGCTCCCATGCCCGCCGCTGTTGCCCCTGTGCCCAGCAGCAAGCGCCGCCGGTCGATGGTTGTTGCCTGTGATGTCATGTGAAGTGTCCCCAGGTAAGGGCTTACTAAGGCCCGCACCGCGCATCGGGCGCGGCAGCCGGGGGTTAGTAACTTGCCTGGAAGACAAGCCGGATCGCTTTTAAGGTTTCCCTCTGGACATGGCGTCCGCCCCCGGCCATAAAAGCCGAGTTGGGACGCCCGCCAAGGCGCACCACATACGCACAGAAGCCGTGCAGGCTTCCTACGCTATTCGGTGAAGCCGCCCCGCCAAGGGTTGCGCCGCCGTATCCAGGTCCGGGTTACTAAGCCCACGGACAAGATGCGCTTATTCGTATAACAGTTCAAGCACGCCCTTACGGGGCGAAGCTATGGGGGGATCGAATGCTCTTGTTTTCTGCCGGCTTTGTGCTGGGAATAATCGCGTGCGTCGGCGGCATTCAAGCGTTCGCTTGGTGGGTAGACCGCACAGCAGACCGTGCAGTGGATTAAAATCGGCATCTTGGTGAGTGGGCTCGCACCTACCGGCGAGGCCGATGCGAGCCCGGCCGAGTCTTGCGGGACCTCGACCGGCAGCGAACACCCACTCGCTGCCGTTCTATCAACAAGCCCCCAAATTTCAGGTTCCGCTGATGTACAAAAAAGCCCACCACCGTTCAGGTAGCGTGCGACGATGGGGGATTCACATCGAATCCGGTTCGATCTAGAATCAGGCCATGGAAACGATCTTTGACGATCTCTCCCAAGCCCTCACAGAGCCCCGCCAGGACGCGTGGCGCCCTGTACGGGCCTTCGCCCTCGATATGGCCGGCAAGCTTGTCCTAGGCCTTGCTATCGGCCTAGGCGTCGGCCTTGGAATGGCGATCGCCGGCTGATCCCTTACGGCACCATCACCGAAAGCCCCGGCAGATTAGCGTCATCCTGCGGCGGCAACAGGTAGAACTTGCGGATGAAGCAGGCATCGTAGCTCTCGTCTGGAAAGGGAAACCCACCGAATGCCGCAACCACCATCGGGTTGAGCGTGGTGTTTGGCGTGGTGTTGGTGTCGACCGCGCTGCCATCGGTCGAAATGCTGACTTTCGCATTGGTGCGTGTGAACGCCGCCTTGTGAACGCCGCTGCGATACTCACCGACATTTTCGATCTGTCGGACCACGAACCCGGAATCGTACCCCTGCATGGAGTTGTAGACGTCGAAACCGATCGTATGATTGACGTCGACATCGCCCAGGAACAGCAGTTCGGCAAGGGTGTCTATGGCCACCTTCTCGAACTCAATGACGACAGTCCAATCGGCAGTGATCAAATCGGCCAGCAAGTCACCTACGATCGAGACCGACCCGTTTACGTCGTTGTCGAGGATTTCCAGCCCGCTTGCGCCGACGCGCTCCGGCTTGTCGATGATGTCGGCCAGCATGACAGTTTCCCCAAGACGGGTGTAGGTCTCAGCCAAGAAGTCGAGAACCACCAGAGCATCGACGGCGGGGTCGATAGGATCGGGAGGATCATCCGTATCTGGATCTGGGTCACCGCCCCAGTCGGGACCGTCGAAGGTAAGTTCCTCTGGAGTGTAGCCAGCCAGAGACATGATCTTGGTGAGCATCCACCTGACGCTTACCGCGCCGGGAATGGTGTTCGGCTGCCTGTGGACGGTCCACACATATTCGCCAAGGGCGCTCATCCAGAGCGCTCGGCCCTGGTCGGCGATCAGGTACGAAAATCGGGTGCCATCTGTAAACGGCGGCACCACTTCATCGGCGAAGGTGGAAATCGTCTTCGACTGGATGTCGAGGGAAAGGATTTGATAAACAGGATCGTCGCTATCACCGTCAGACCAGAGCATCAGCACATAGCCTGGCTGACTGATCAGGCGGTTGTGTAAGCGGGGGAGCAAGAAAGAAACATTGTTCCCCATAATCGAGGTGTCGAAGGTGTCGATCACCGACCCGTCTTCAGGGTCCATGTAGAGCCATCGATTGATCGAGCCATCCAGAGCGGAGCCGACCACGAGATACCCGGTTGCCGGATCGAACCAAAGCACGCTCGCCGACAAGCCGGACAGTCCCGTGAGCGAGTGCAGCAGCGTTGAGGTCCACGCATCACCGTCGAAGCGCAGCTCGTAGATGTCTGCATCGCCCGTAAAGCTGGACGTGGCGGCAAAGAAGGATGTGAAGCCGGTTGTCACCCGGCCGTTGACGATCAGGTAGCCGCCGGGGAAACCTTCAGGGTCGACATCGAATAAACCGGTGGCGGGGTCGAAGACGCCCGTGACACCCATGCCCGCATCGAAATTATGGCCCACGAACACCCAAAGTTGGCCGAACTGCTGCACCGTCAGCCATTCCATGTTCACGGTGTCGAGATACGAGGCGACGAGGTGTCCAGTCGCGGAATCGTAGATCGCTGACAGCCGAGGCGTAGCCGGCGCTCCGCTGAGTTGGACCATGAGCAGGCCGGTGGCCGCCATGGCGATCGGGATACTCAACTGGTAATCAATGACGTCTCGGCCGACCGCGTAGGGTTCGGACCCTTCGAGCGGCACGCGATAGCGCTCCTCCAATGTATCGACCTCAAGCACGGCCAAATAGATGTGGCTGAGGCCTGGAATGTCGGTCGGCTCAAGGATCTGATAGATCACGCCCTCGGCCGGGTCATAAGCCGACCCATTTGGAAAAGCATCGAGCACTCCGCTTGGCGCCGGCCCGTTCCAGTCGATATCTCCGCCTGTGCCCGTCTCCGTTGCCGCGTTGGAAATCACGGCTCTGACCTTCGGCTGGCTGGTTGCCGGAAATCCATCCAGGAAGATCAAAGCGAAGTTTTTCCACGCTCCGGCGTTGGCACCAATGACAGCCTTGGTGATCGGGTCGGCTTCGGTCTGTGTTCCGCCATAGAAGCGGAAGTTTTGCGAAGCGCCAATGCCGTGTTCGGCGTCGTAAACGACCTCATCGTTGACTTCGAGGCGGATCAGCTTGTAGCCGTCGCCGAAGGGATCATAGGCGAGCAAATAGCCAAGCGCGGCGACTTGCGACGTGGCGTATGTCGGGATCAGCGCATCCGCCCCGGCGAAGCCGTTGTGAGTAAACGTGGTGCCCGGAGGATAACCGCCTTCCGGTCCCCATCCGATATGCTCGGTCGTGTAGCCGGTTGGCGTCTGAACCGTCTTGGCGCCGCCGATGACCGGGATACCATCCACCGCCCCTGTCCCAATGACAATCGGGATAGGCCGGCCAAGAACCTTGGAGACCGTGAACGGACTGTCAGCAGAGACAGGCTCCACGGGCTTGACGGTGTCGGCGGTTGGACCGACATGGTAGGTCGGCGCGACCCATCCAATGCTTTCGGCGCGCGCCATCAGGCGGCCACTCGGAGCAAGCGCTGATCGCCATCCGGTGTCCGTACAGCAAAAGCCCGATGCATAGCCACGATGTCGGTTCGCTGGATTGTCGCCGTTGCCATGGGGTTGAGCATCATCACGGTGATACTGGCGTCGTCCTGGGTGAGCAGGATTTTCATGACGCAGGCTTCGCCGCGCGCCACGCGGTGGCCGATGCAGTCGCCTTCCGTGCCGTCCGAAAAGCGGCCGGGCACAAGCCACAACGCGACGATATCTCCCAGCCTGGGTGCTTCTATACCTGACACCGACCACATGGACCCTGCTAACACCGGCCCCAAGCAATCGCCGACGCTCTGCACGTTGTAGGTCTGCGGGAAAGACCGCTCAGCGACCATTGATAGACCTCGCCATGTCGCGACCGATCGCAGCGAACTGCGCCCTTAGCGCGGCCTGGCTTTCCCTGCTGACGTTGCCGCCCTGCGCATCGATGCGAACGTTGAACGTCTGCACGATCGGACGCTGATCGGCGCCGGCAGTGGTCGTGTTGGAATTTCCTGGCCGCACGTCAGCGAATTGATCGGGACGGGCAATGATGACCTTCTCGCCGGGGCTCTTGAAGAACTCGACATGTTCAGTGTCGCTGCTGTCGATGCCGCCCGTAGCGAAGCCGTAGACTTGGCGACGGGCGATCTGCTCTGGTGTAGCGGCCAACCGGTCCAGCCCGTAGCCAATCGGCTGGACGCCACCGATAGCGGCATAGTTGGACCGCCATGTTGCGAGGGCCTTCATATAGGCGGCGTGGAGCGGGTCTGCATCGGCGGCAGATGAAGCACCTGACGAGCCACCGCCGGACGACAAACCGCTGCCAAACCCGGAGCTTGCGCTCCTAACCTTGATGTCATCGAGAAGCTGAGAGGTCTTGCGGGTGTTCGCCTCGATGTTCATCTGGACGGTCCACATGCGGTCGGTCTCGCGCGTGGCTACCTGTCCTGTGAAGGCGGATTGCGGGTTGGCAAGAGCCACTGATTGAGCGTTCGGGATGACGGTTCCGGCCGACTGCGGCATGACAAGTTCGGGACCACGCTCGCCAACCCAATAGGGCATGTGGGCCGAGATCGGACCGCCCGCCGCGCGCTGCGGATACATCGCTGCAACTTGCGCCAGCACCCTTGGATCTTGATAGGTCGTTGGCTGCGTGTATCCCCACGAGTTGGTTGAGGTGTTGAAGATCGGGGTCGAGGACAACTGCGAGCCGGTCGATGAAAACCGGGTGACACCAACTGTGGACGTACCGCCTCCACCGAAGCCACCTTGGCTTCCGTACCCTGTGCGAGGCACTGTGGTTGACGTCATCGATGGGCCAGACTGTGAGCCTGGTGCGGCGCCGTAGCGCGTGACACCAACCGTGCTGCCTCCTCCGACATCGTACAGCGATTGTGTGCCCGAGCCGACCTGACGAGTGACAACGGTGATAGTGACCGTCTTGTTCGGCAGGTTCGTTATGCTGTCGTGAAGAGTGTTGACGGTCGAATTGAGCTGCCTGACCTTGATCTCCCCGCTGACAATGCTGTCGAAGAACGCATTGATGGCAACCGGGTCTCCACCCTGCGCGAGAAGGGTCTGTCGCAGCATGTCGAGACTGTTCTGGAAGTCGCGCAAGGTGCCGGCATTGCCGGTACCGTAAGCCGCAAACAGCCGGTGGATGGCATTGACGTTGCGCTCGACGGCTTCTGTGGCTGCATTGGTGTCACCAGCGAAGCCCTTGCCGAACACGTCAGCAATCTTGGCTTGCGATGCCGCAGCGAGGGTCTTCTGAAGCTCGGCTGCTTCGCTCTGCGCTTTGTGCAATTCGTTGGTGGTGCCCTGAATCTGCGCCATCTGCGCCAATTTGGCATCCGCGAACGCGCGGCTAACATTGACCACTTGCTGGCTCATGCCACCGAACTGAACGGTCACGCCGTTGGCTGCGCTGCCAATGCCGCCGATCGCCGAGCTGAAGCCATTGGCGCCGGATGTCGCATTGCCGAAGCTTATGTTTTTGAGCGCGTCGAGACCTTCAAGTGCGTGATTGGTGGCGATCTGATCGACAACATCGCTGGCGAATGTGCGCAGCGGCGATGACTTCATGATCCGCTCGATCTCCGCGTTGCGGTCCGCAACCTCCTTTTTCAAGTTGTCGAGATACTTGTTGTTGAGCGGCTTGATGGCTTGGTCGCCGGCGTTGAGCAGCGGAATGTCAACGCCTGGGATGTTGTTCAGGGCCTTTGAGATTTCGTCAACCGCGTCGCTTGCTTTCTTCACCAGCATATTCAGAGCGGCAATGCCGTTGTTGGCGGCGCCCACGAAGAAAGCCCCAAGCTGGTCGGGGAAACTCCTCCATCCGGCAACGATGTCGACGTATGCAGCATGGAAGGAGTTGATAACCAGTTCGGCGATGTCGACGGCAGCCGAGCCGAGCTTCTCGAAGGCATAACTGGCGCCGTCCGCAATCATATTGAAGACGGTCCCGAGCGAACTGCTTTGGATGTACCCGCCAATGGTCTGGAAGATGGCCTTGAACGTCTCCCCGAACCCAACCGTCCGATGTTCGGCCTCACTGGCTGCATCGCGGATAGAGTTGAAGCCAAGCACCAGACCGCCCGTAGCAATGCCTGCCAGCGCACCCGCTGCCCCGGCAGCCAATCTACTGAAGCTGGCCAGGATGCTCCCCACCATGCTCCCCATTTCGCCAACGGCAGCCCTGAGCCCACCCTTGCCCATGAATATCTGACCGATCTGCGCGAACTGGAAGCCGAGGTTTTGCAGGAAGTAGAGCGGCGATTGAAACGCCATCGGGATCGATTGCGCGATGTCGATCATCTGGAATTGAAGGTTACGCAGTTCGAACGATGCAAGCTTGCCGCCCGCGCTCAATTGCGCGTTTGATGCGGCAAATGACTGGTTTACGCTAACCGCACGCTGCAAACTGGCGGAAGCGGTGCTGACTTCCGACGCGATCTTGCCCACGGACGAAGCCGCCGCAACTGTGCTGGCATTGACACCCGAAATCGCTGCGCTCGCATGCGTAGCATCCCCGGCCAATTTGTTGAAGGCTGCAGCCGATGTGCCGGCGGCACCCGTCATCTTGGTCAGCAATGCATTGGTCTGCTCGACGCCCGCCGCGATCTTGGCCAAGCCTTGGGACACACCGGCGCCACTCAACTGCGCGCTGATCTGCGCATCGAACGTGGACGCCTGTTGTTTTGCGCGCGCAAGCGCCGCCTCAAAGGCTGTCGTGTTGGCCGTAATTTGGATTGTGACGGAACCGGCTTGGTCGGACATGGTGATGCTACCCTACAATCAGATAAAGCGTCGTCGCGTCGGCCGGCGACAGCGCGTCATATTCGGCCTGCGAAAGCGTGGTGATGCGCTCGATCGCCGATGTCACCGCAGGGAAATCCGCCGGGGCAGTGTCATAGGTAAAAGGGGTCATCGAACATCGGAGGGCGTGCCTGGTCGGTACGGCAAACGGGCCTACCGTCGTGCTGGCATTGAGCGCCGTCGTCCCCAGCGATGCCTCGCCAGGGTTATTGCCAAGACGCTCAATGGTTCCCGCCCCGGCTCCCGAAATTGCAATCGAGAGCGATGTGTAAGCCGGGAGGCTGACAACGGTTTGTTCGTTGGTTGCGAGCGCCTTCATTTGCCCCCCTAAGCCGCTACCTGGAAGATATGGAAGCCGTCTCTAACCACCTCACCGTCCTGGAACCGGTAGCTTGGAACGGAGAGCGCTTCCGCTGCAGTCGGAGGGGTCTCATATCTGGATTTTTCGGCGGCGATCTCACGCTCGACTTCCGCGCTGGCGGTCGCCAGCCATGCACCAAAGACATGATCGCTATCGAAGGCCCCTTCGGTCTTCACCGCGCTCACCGCCATTTCGACGGCAGCCTGGGTTAACTCCACCGCTTCCTTGGCGCTGTTGATAGCCTCGGTCGCCGGCCCATGGGCTTGCTCGATCATGCGTCGTTCGAGTTCGGTGCGAAGATCTTCCGACAGGCCGGAAAGCGCTGCGGGGCCTTCAAATGCGGCGGTAAGGTATGTCGGATCTGACATGATCAACCCGATACGCTCACCGTTTTCCATGCCTCGCAGCATCGAACGGATTTCGCCCCGCAGCATTGCCCCAGCGACATCGGTCTTGTCGTGCTGTCTTGGCACTGCCAGCCGAGAAAGCTCGTTCTTGAGTCCGTTCGCCGTCCTTTCGGTCTCCCACATTGCCCGGCGGAGATCGGGGACCACCTTTTCTGCCGCATGAGCTCTTACGGCCTCGCGCAGCCCCTTGTCCGATAGCGTGCCCGGCCCAGCTAGCTGTGAGCGGCTTTTCGGTACGGTGTCGACGAAGTAGAGGGCCTTGTTGAAGGCGGCTTTGAGCCGCGACAGATCGGACCGGTCCGACCACTCAGGGCGCCAGCGGGATTCCAGGGTTTCAATGCGGTTCATGGTGTACGTGTTCCTTATCGCTGGGTTGATTGCGCAAGGGCGCGGTCTAGCGTTTCATAGGGGTCATTTCCGCCCACCCGGATGGAATAAGCCGATGAACGGCCGCCTCCAGAGCTGGTGAATGCGACTGAATAGGGGGTGGGCGCCGGCTGTTTCGGCTCAAGCAGCGAAACAAGGCCAGCAACACTGTTCGCGATGTCGTCGTGAGCGTTTGGACCGTGGTCGATCGATTCTTTGCCGCCGCGCGCCACCCGACGCTCCAGGCCGACGATCTGATTGACCAGCTTGTCGTCGTCCAAAAGCTCAACCGTGCGGCTGTTCAGGACCGGCAGAAGATCCCGATACAAATCCGAGCGCGGCTTGTCGGCAACCACATAGGCAATCCCGTGCTTGCGGAATTGTTCACGCGGCCATTCGCCGGCATATCGATCGCCGGTCACCGACGAGATACCGTAGGATTTGAGCAGCGCTGCGAAATCCGACACGACGCCCTCGGGCGAGAAAGGCGGCTTACGCTCCCGAGTGGCATCAAGGACCGCCTTGCCGTCTGCCCTGTGGCCAATGGCCAGGGTCATCGAGTCGTTGCTGCCGCCGGATGGGTCGACAAAGGCTTTGTAGGCGATGCCATTAGCCCGAGCGCGCTCCGTCACGTTCAAGGTGACGCAAGCCTCGACCGTTTCTCTCAGAACAAAGGCCTCAATGTCCGCGCGCCATTCAGCAAGCCACTCTGCCGAAGCCGCTGCGTGATCCCGTTCCAAGGCTGCGTCCACGACGGATTGCCGAACGGTGGGGTTCATCTCCCGCGTCGTGGCCTTCCAGACGAGCGGGGTTCCATCCTTGCCCCAATGGCGCTTGTAGGCGTCCCACAACGCACCCTTCCGGGCATAGGGTGACGAGGCACAGAGCAACATTGCATTGGGGACAGTCGCCATGCCGGGCCGGACTGCATCAAGAATCGCAAAATCAGGTTCGGCTGCATCATCGGTGCGCCAGAACGCGATCTCGTCGGCCAGGACCGCTGCGTAGGTGTAACCACGCGTCGAGCGGAATGATGCCGTTCCAACTTCGATGGTGACTGAGTTGGTCAGGTCGAACGAGTCGGCCGTTTCCCGATCGATCAGCAGCGCGAGGCTGGGGATCTTGGTCAGCATGGCCTTGATGTAGCGGATGATGACTCGGGCTTGCCGGCGGTCAGCCGCGATCACCAGGACCGTCGCGCGTTCACCTGGTGCGAGGTATTGGCGATACTCAAAGAAGCAGGCCAGGAAGACGGCCACGAGGGCCATCACAAACGACTTGCCACCACGGCGCCCGACGATCAGCCAAGCCTCGCTGCCGGCCTCTGTGGGTGCCTCTGTGCGCCCCGTATGATGCTTGAACGTCGCCAACTGGTCGTCCGACATAGGCAAGCCAAACAGAGCGGCGAGGAATGCGAACCACGTGGCATATGCATCCCGGTTCTTGGTGAACCAAGGGGCAAAGAGCCGTGGGCTTTCACATGCCTCAAGGATATTCATGCGGCGCGGCCCGCAATGATGTCCTGAAGCGTAGGCGTGACGTCACGGGCTCGACGCTCCAGGCCGACATCAGCAAGCAAGCGGCGTTGCGCGTTGGTCAGGGCCATGAACTCGCCAAGGTCGACAGGATCGCCTGACAGGTACGTTGCACCGGCATCCTTGATCATGGCACCGAGCAGTGCTGCACCGTCCACGATCTCGCGCTGCATAGCCGACAGGCGATCGATGCCGCCAAGGTCTTTGGCTATCTGGTCGCGGAGCTCGAACGTGGCCTGTGCTGCCCTGGTCCTGCGGTCGAGATCATCAAGCGTACGCAGCCTAGCTTTCGCACCCTTCGACGGTGCAACAGCCTGGCTTTCGGTGTCTATCGGGTCGGCATCTGCAAGCAATTTGAGCCTCTTATGGTCCATTTGTTGGACATCATAGCCGAAACGCGGCGCTACAGCACTGTATTTATTGCTCTATTTCCGTCTAACGCTGTACAAGTTACCGCCCTGAAGAGGCGTCAACGTGGCTTCTGGGCTTGTCAGCGAGGAAAAAGACAGCGTGTTCGGGAATGCGTCGGTGAAGTTTCTCGGGAATGAAATCGGCTCCTGAATTTCTCCAGACACCCCTTCACTCAAAGCGGAGGTCTCAAGTCTCTCTTTTCAGTTTCAGTATGAAGGTATGGTTTCAGTCTCAGTTTCCCTCTCCGTCTCTGTCTCCGTATATCGATAGTCATTTGATACCCTATCCATGCCCTATCGACCCCCTTGCATGATTCGGCTGTTCAGCAATCGGCTGCCGGCATTGGCTGGTGACGGTCTCTCGCTGGTCCGCTCTGCACCGTCGGCCTCTACGGCTGCCTCGCCCATTGGTGTTGCCATAAAGTCTTCCTCGGCCTTCTCCCGGATCGGGTCGGATTCGATCTTGGAGATTTGGCCCTTGATGGACTTGGCGTACTTCCATGAGCCCTTGGCGTGATGCTTGAACCAGCGCTCGATGTAGATTTCGTCGGTGTCGGCATCGAAGGCGATCAACTCGGCATCCAGAAGCGCGGCGCGGTATCGTACGAACTTGGCGGCATCCCATGAGCCAAGATCGGCGGCGGCGTAGCCAGGCTTGATCTGGGAACAGCCGCAGCTTGTCTGGTGCGGTCCGGTCAACACGTAGTGAAACAGTGCCCTGCCGCTGTCATCGAGACTGAGGTAACGCCGCGAGCTGTGAAGCCCGGGCGCAACCATGGTGAAGGGGCGAGTGTTGCCGCTCATCCTGTGGCCTCGCATTTCAACCGGCGGTGTTCCCGCTTATGGTGAAGCCGACAGAACCAACGGACATCCATCGGCCGGTCGTAATCATCGTGATGCGCTTCCGCGATCGAGGCGCCGCAAACTTCGCAGGGCTCCTGAATCACCAATCCCCTGTTAAGAGCGCTCCGGAGAGCCTGGTGAGCCCAGACGGCCTGCGGATTAGCCGCGGCCCACCGTGCTTGCGGGGTCATGTTGGAAAGCGTAGAAGTGCGTGTGGACTTTTCTTCTTTGCCGCTCTCGGATGCCAGTCCGGGGGCGGTTTCCATTTCTAGCTGGCTCATGCTGCACGCTGACCGCGCATGTTGGCTTCTCGCACCGCGAAAATCGCCTCGGTGATCGTCAAGCCAAAGGTCGCCCTCAAGGTCGGGATGATCGGCCTATTGATCCGGTTCCGGGGATGCTCGCGAAGCCATTCGGCCGCCAGTGTGATGGCTGCGGAATGCTCATGCTCTGGAGGGGTGAGGCTGTTCATGCCGCCACCGTTTCGCAGGCCTTTTCGCAGGCCTTGCGCCAATCGGTTGCTGCTTCTTTCGAAATCAGGACACGCCCGCCCACCTTCATGGTCCGTGGCGCGGTGCCGGCGGTGATGAGGTTGTAGAAGGTCGCGCGGCTTATCCTATGCGCGGCGCAAAATTCAGGAATGCTGTAGGCTTCGAACGTGTAGTCCATTGGGGTTGCTCCTGTTGGAAACAACGCCAAAATGGACGGTCGCAGACTTTCTCTCTACGGTTGTGGGGGTGCGGAGCAAGGGGGTAAAGGGTTCAACCGTGAGATTGGCTCCCCCCGTCCATAGCTTCAGGAGGTCTAACTGCTGTGGCCATTGCCTCTGCCATTCTGGTTGAGACCTTTCTGCCTCCCGGCAACGTTTGTCCCTCAAAGAAATGCACAAGAGTTTTGACGAGCGGAGGCGGTCCATCGGCCCGAATGTCGAATTTTCTGATCGCCTCGACCATCAACACCATGAATGGCGACAGATAAAGATCATCAAGGTTCGGTGCCGGCCGCTGCTCCGGTTTCGGCTTCGGGTTGGCGATCAAAATTGGCTCACCCCAACCCCAAGGGTCTCTCGTGTTCGTACTAAACTTTCCACTTTCCAACCACCTCGTCGCGATCGCCTTTGACCAGTCTTCCTGGAAAATCTCGTAAAACCTGCCTTCGGCCTCGTTGTAACGAAACGCCTGGAGTTCTCCCGCAAAGAGCTTGTTGCGCACCGTCTCGGCATCGTGCCGGGCGACGACCGTGTGAAGCTCTGAATAGCCTGGGGGGACAAAGCTGACCATCACATGCCCCCCTCGATGCGAACAACGTTGGATGGCTTTACCGTTCCAAATCGTGGCGCCCCTGCCCTCACTGCGTCGGCAACGTAGGATGGCGATAGGTGCCCATAGTGCTTTTCAACCATCCTCGTGTCGGTGTGGCCTAGGTTCTTGGCAACGACCATCAGCGGCATTCCGTTCATGACCGACAGGCTCGCCCATGTATGCCGCAAGCCGTGAAAGCCGATCGCGGGAACAATCTTCGCGTTTTTGCAAGCCTCGACCATCGGCCGGAACTGATGCGACTTCTCCCATATGCCGCCGGCCTCGGTGGTCAGGAGCAACTGGCCGTGATGCTTACCATGGGATAGTTGCTGGAAAAGCTCGCTGCCCTCATCTGTCAGGACGACATGGCGCGCCTTGCCGGATTTGCTTTCCCGAATGGTCAGGGTGCCCACGTCAGCATTGAAATCTTCGACATGAAGCCGAGCGATCTCGCTGTATCGGGCACCGGTTTGAAGCGCGGCCTGTACGAGATCCCGAAAGTTACCGCTTGAGGCGTTCACCAGCCGTTGCGCCTCGGCGATCGTCAGATAGCGGACGCGGGCGCTCTCGACGTCTTCGAACGGCTCGACGCGGCGCCATTCCTTGTCCGACGTCACCTTGCCTTCGCGCCAAGCGTAGTTCAGCGCAGCCTTGAGGATGGTAAGGACACGATTTGCAGTGGCGCGGCGCTGCCGGATCGATTCCGCATCGGTCCCGAGTTCCTGGAACCTTTGCTCGGCATCCTTCTTGCTGCGGAGACGCGGCGCGGTCGCGGCAACCTTGCTATGCCATTTCCGGATCTGGGTGGCTGTGAGCTTGGAAACATCGATGCTGCCGAGTTCTGGCAAGATCAGCGCCTCGGAGCGGTAACGAGCGTCTCTGGAGGATTTCCGGTTCCCCTCCATCCAAAGCAGATAATCCGCCATGGCCTTTTCAACGCTGTAGACGCCGGCAACTTCCCCGCTGTCGCCCGAGAGCCGCTTGTGGAGCTCCCTGGCCTTGTCCTGGGCCTGCCAGAAGGAAAGGACCGTGTTGCCGTTTGCATCCAGCTTGTCGTCGGCATCGGCGATGGTCTCGACGCGGTAGTCCTGATCGCCGACATACAGGCGAACAACCCACCGGCCAGCCTCTTTGCCCTTACGGTAGCCGACATGAAGACCCGGACCGATGCTCTTATAATAAGGCTTGCCGCGCGGTTTCAGTTTTGCCCGCGCATCCTTGCTATCAAGCGTAGCGTCACGAACTCTTTTTGCCATGTCCCTGCCCTGCCGTGTCCAACTATTTGTCCAATATACAGGCGTGGACTGCGTTGGACAAGCACAAACGCAACTGGGCACAAACCTTACGGGAAAAGGAGCTGATCAAATGTGGCTAGACAGGGCTGGACGGTTTAGAAGCCCTTTCACGGCGGTAACAGGGGTTCGATTCCCCTTGGGCGTACCAGATATTTCTAAAAAAATCAGCATGTTAGGTTTTCACCTCGGTGTCTTTAGACGCCTCCGGGTTAAAAACGGGGTAATAGTGCGGATTCGCCTTTGGCGAGAATCGGGCAGCCTATGCTGGTCGCTGGGGCCGCTACCCCCTTCATCTGCGGACCGTCCGCAGACTTGTTGCGCCGAATTGCAGCCAGCAGGGGCATCGCTCATATTGAGATTGAGAACCGTCTGTTTCAGGTGGAGCGTCTCCGGTCGCCCTTTTCTTGGCGCTACAGTATCCTTATAGAGACTCGGCCGCTCGTGGCGCGAAACAACGAACATCCGAGGCCATTTTGCAAACTCTCGAATCCTATCTCAGCGATGGCATCCAACGCGATCGGGAAGATATTGCCGCAATCGACCGCGTGCTGGCAGAAACTGGAAAGACGATCACTGAAACGTTCGATCCTAAGAGCAAGAACTGGCCCTACGAGATTCCTGACCTCCGAATAGACAAAGCCCATATCTCCCATAGCACCATGACAATGATGATCCGCGCAATCGACCTTCTGCGCGAATCGAAGCGCGAAGGTGCCGCGCGTCCGGCCTATGCATTCGATATCGGCAAGCCATACCGGACAACCCTAGATAAAGCGCGGAATGAGGCGTTTGAAACGCTGGCTTCAAAGCTAAAAGGGGATGACACCCAGCCGAATACAGATGAAGTCCGGAAAATAACGTACTCTCCTTCCTATGGCACTAACGACCCGCTAACTTTGTCGTTTCTCGCTGAGGTTCTGTCGGCCACATCCGGGGACACTGATGACCTATCAGCCGATGCCAAGGCGGTCGTAAAAAAGCTCACGGAGATTGATCCAGTCAATGACTTCGCCGATTTCTTTAAGAAAGATACCGAGACCAAATCGAAAACCGTAGCCAATGCATTCGTCCCATTGTTAGCCGTACGCGCGGCACAATCGCTGAAACAGGAAACATTTGAAAAAAGGGCAACTTACCTCCGGTATTTTGAGAGTACTCTCCACGATCAACTTTCCTATTCGCATATTCCAGACAGTCGCTTCGATCCGGCCGAGTTGATCTTTTCCCTAGAAGGTGTGTTGCGCCTATCGGAGCAAGCTATCGATGTACGCCTCTTCGATCGTATCCTCGATGTCCTCGAACAGGCGCAATCAACCAGCGCACACTGGCGCCCGAGCAAACCCTTCCTGCGCACCGAGAAGGGATTTGCCCTCTTTCCAATAAGCGTGGAGGCGGCCAATTCGTTGCTGTGGTGCTGCGAGCGGCCTGACAGGGACGAGCCGTTCCACAGTCGCTCCGAACGCTACATCGCCCTGTTCCGTCGTTTCTGGAACTGGCTCGCTGCGAGGCGCGTGACAGTTCCTGTCAATAAGGGATCGCAGTCGCGAGTTTCAGGCTGGCATTCAGACCACGTCGCCGATCCAAACTCGGTTCAACTTTGGGACACTTCTCAAGTAGTCGCTTTCCTTCTCGGATACCGACGCAGCCTCTACAACCATATCGCCCGCACCACACTCCGCCTGTCCCGCTTCGATGTACGCAAGCCTGAACGCGCTGAACAATCGTGGAGCAGCCAAACCCAGGACGGGCAGCGAGCCCGAGCGACAGTGACAGCCGAAGCAGCAGATGACAAAGTTTCGCTGCGAGAAAGCTTTGAGCCGGTCAAGCTACTGGGTCCATACTTCGAGACCTATCGAAAGGTCGAACAGGAATTCCTGATCCCTTGGCTTGAGGGTATTCCCCGCAGTTATTCGATGCTGCTTTATGGCCCGCCCGGCACAGGCAAAACCAGCGTAGCCAAAAACCTGGCCAATGCCCTCGGCTTTTCGCTCATCACAATCACCGTCAGCGATTTTTTAGCAGGCGGTGGAGGTGAGGTGGAAGCGCGGGCTAAGATGATTTTTGAGGTGCTGGAGGCGCAGGCGAATGTCGTGATCCTCTTCGATGAAATCGACGAGCTCGTCTTGGATCGAAGCTCGAAGCGGCACGGGCAGCAAGAAACTGTGTTTAAGTTTATGACACCTGGGATGCTGACCAAACTCAACAACCTGCGCGGTGCGAAGCGCTGCATTTTCATCATGGCCACAAACTACGCCTATCGCATCGATCGGCGATCCGTAGAACTGGGCGTATCGATGAAAATTATTTGCTTCTCCCACCCGATTCCGACTCAAGGCAGAGGATGATCTCAGAGTTCCTTGGCAAGCAGAACTTATCCCCCGAACATCCGCTGCATCCCGACATAATAGAGCAAAGAAAACTTTGGGAGCCGCTAAAGAAGGCGTCGTTCTTCTTGGGCTATAAGGACATCGAGGCGGCCGTGGCGCGCGTCATGCGCCAGACCAGCAGTAAGCAAAGCGCGGAAGAACTTGAACGCGAGTTGCGGGACTGGGGGCGCACCACGACGTTACGCCTGTACAACGGTGCATTTGATGAAACAGATGATTACGACGCAATCAAACGCGAGTTCTTTCCTCTCGTAGAGATGGCGGCGCGCGAGGGCATGCTCCTTGAGGGGGGGCTGAAACTCGACAACAAGCCTTTGTTCACGGCTGATAAGAAGACTCGCAGACCGGCTGTGTTCGCTAGCGACATTGAGCTCCAAGAGGAAGCCTCGAATTTCGTAAAAGGGCGGGGCCCGGAATAAGGAAATGACATCCCAACTCCCACAGCCCCTAAGTGCGCTTCGCCAAGCTTGGCGTTCTGCCTTCGGATCACAGAAAGTCACCTATCTCAGCGGTCCAATCACGACAGGGCTGCGGTTCATCGAATGGTGGAGCGAGACTGGACATCAGCTCAAGCCCGATTCCAAAGCGTATCGGGCTGAACTCGTTGAACAAGTCATCGCCCCGAATGAGAATCAGCTCAAGGTCACGGCCGAACTGCTCCGCTCCAGAAGCTCGGAGCCTGTAGTCGAGCCAGCCAGCTTGTTTGTCAGCGGCTGGTCGCAGCAGGACTATCTTGAGCTATGGCAACAGTTCATCCCAGATCACGCGTGCCGCATTCTACTGATGGATGGGTGGGAATATAGCGCAGGCAGCGCGTCCGAATTCTGCCGCGCGCATCTCGAAGGTATCCCCACCGCTCGCGTTGACGGATCGCCAATCGTTACACGAGATGGTGTCGCCGCGATCGACCGTGCGCTCGCGCGCATCGAGGCGCTACCCCGGCCGCCGATCGTTCTCCGGGACACATTGCGCGCTGCATATAACAAACTCGAAGCAACTCTCCCAACCATCGTCTATGTACCTGGCGGTGGGGTTCCGCGAAAGGACGCTTCGCTGGATAGCCTTGCCGAACTGATCAACGTAGCGCAGTTCGTCAGTTACGAACCTCATCGCGGCAAGGCGAAACAGGCGTATTCGCGCGTCCTTGGAGAAGAGCCAAACCGAACATTCTCCGGCGTTACCGAAGTTGCAGAGACACTTCTCGCGCGCAGTGCTGACGGCTCCGTCAATGTGCGAAGCTTCACACCCGAAAGCCCTCTCAGCCGCGAATTCATCTATGGCTTAGCACGGACCAACGATGTCGTGGATGCCGTTGCGCGCCTGACGCGCGAGGGTCTGCATACCATCGTCAATGAAACGGTCGATATCTACGATGGCGGCGTTTCCGGGGTTGTGCTTGGCAAGATAATCGAATTTGCGCCCGACGACACACCCCGCGCGGTGGAAAAGGCAGGCGCCGCCTCGCTACCTCTAGGTTGGGGACTTAGGCTTCTCGCGACGGTCTACGGTTTCGAACCCGATCTGGCAGTCCCCGAAAACACGCGCCTGGAATTCAGCCTTCATCCCCGGCCACGCGGTTGGCGTCACACGCACACGTTGGGATGGGAAATTGCCGAGCACAACAAGTTAGATTTGCTGCCTGTGGTCCAATGGCCCAACAGATTTAGCAAGATGATTGGTGACAAGGTTTTTGGGCTTCTCGTGGCTCATCATCTCGGGCTGCCGGTACCGCGTACGACTGTGATCAATAGGCGTGTCGCGCCGTTTATATTCGGCCAGGCAACGGGTTCCTCTGAGGTCTGGTGCCGGACTGCACCTATCGAGCAGGTGCCAGGCAAGTTCACGACAACGCGGGGCTGGAGCGACCCTTTTAGGATCATGCAAGAGCAGGATCCGGAGCATAACGCGATCGCTTCGATTCTGGGACAGGCAAGCGTCGAGCCGCTCTATTCCGGTGCGTCTATCGTACTCCAGACCGGGGAGATCGCGACCGAGGGGCTGCGCGGCGCAGGCGATCGTTTTATGCAAGGCGCAGCCAAGCCAGAGCCACTTCCGAAATCGATTTTAGCCGACGTCGAACGCCTACATGACCAAGCGGCCGAATTAGGTCCGTTGCGCTTTGAGTGGGTTCACGATGGCGATCGGGCGTGGGTGGTGCAGATGCATCGCGGCGCAACTAGGAGCTCGGCCGACATGCTTGTGCCGGGGGAAGCCGAACATTGGACAGTCTTTGAAGTTTCGCAAGGGCTTGAGAGGTTACGCGAACTCATCGCTAACCTCGAACCGGACCAGGGCGTCGAATTGCAAGGCGAGGTTGGTCTCACTAGCCATATCGCGGACGTAATTCGTAAGGCGAATGTGCCAGCACGTATGAAACCGCGCGACCGTAACGCGGCTTAGTTTACTATGCCGCGCAAGCCCAACCACCCCGTTCCGGCGATGGAGTCGGACGGCCAATTCCCCTGACGGCAGCCGACGAGATTTCCTTTCAAGCCGCTAATCCACCCGGCACCGGATCCCGAATGCCCCGGACCTTATCGTCCCGGTCGATCCGAGTTTCCGTTCTGGCAAGGATCATCCGTTGGGCCGCAGCTATCCCCTTTCGAAGGACATCGAGAGCCTCTTCAGCCTCCTTGCGATACAGAACTTGCTCGGGGTGCAGAGCCGATCTTGCGCGATCTCTAATTACGTTAAGTCCCTCGTCCCTAAGCCCGGAGAGGAAGCCGGGGGCATACAGCACAGCCCCCACCACTCGCACGTCGTCTAGATGGCTCAACACGAAACCGGCCGGATTTTCCTGTGCACGGATATGGGTGCGAAGCTCCTGTGCGAGAGCAACTTCAGCGATGCCGGCCGGGGCCTTTGGAAGGTCGACCATCCCCGACTCGAATAGCGAAACGGCGCTGCTAACTGCAGCCTCGGCAGAGCGGAGCGGCGTGAAGTCGGAAAGTTCTCCGACAGCACGACGACCAATCTCCGCGCGCTTCCTATAAATTCCTTCGGGACTTAGATCACTGTCTTGCTCCACCGCGCGACAGTTCGCATCAACGGCGGTGACCAGCGCACGCGCGGCGGCGACAGCCTCCTTCAACCTTTGCCAATGGATGGCGGTGCTGGGCCACCGAACTGACCCGGCTGCAATTCGAGCCTCGATTTCAATATCGGTGAGTTGTTTTGGCATTTGGATTCCTTTCGTAACGACTCCAATCGAAGTCTAATCGCCTCCAACTTCGCGCCACGAGATGGGGCCGCTGCCACCGTAGCCCCCGATCGCACCCACGAGCACAACGGCCCTCGCAGCCAAACTCGCCAGTGCCACGGCTCCTGCAACCGCGTTCGCCAGATCGTCGTGACTGCTAGGAGCGTGGTCCACGATGTCACGCCCGCTCCGGCTAGTCCGCCGCTCCAGGCCGACCAGTTGGCTCTCCAACCGAGTTAGATCGAGAAGGTCCACGCGCCGCGAATTGATCGCCGGGACGAGTGCGAGATAGAGGTCGGAGCGGCTCCGGTCGGACAGACAGTAGTCGACGCCATGCCGACGAAACAGCTCGCGCGGAAACTCGCCGCCGTAGCGGTCACCTGTGACCGAGCGAATGCCATAGGAGCGGATCAGGGCCGCGAAAGTTGAAACGACAGCCTCGGGAGAGAAAGGTGGCGTCACCTCGCGGACGGCATCCAGAACCGCGTCGTCGCCTTCGGCATGCGCGATGGCCAGGGTCATGCTGTCCGCGCTACCCCCAGAAGGATCGACGAAGGCCACGTACCGCGCCCGTGCCACGGGCGGGCGCTCCCGCACGCCGGGGGAAACGCATGCCGCGACTGACTCGCGAGTGAGGAGCATCTCCATGTCGGTTCGGAACTCGGCCATGTATTCCGCACGAGCGGATGCCGCGTCGCGCCTCATGGCCTCATCAATGACCGAACGCGGCACCGATGGATTCATTTCGAACGTAGTGGCTCGCCAGATCAGCGGGCCGGCCTCCTGCCCCCAGTTGAGACGATATGCGTCCCATAGTGCACCGCGCCGGGCATAGGGGCTTGACGCGCACAAGAGCATGGCACCGGGTATGGTCGCCATGCCGGGGCGGATGGCATCGAGGATGGCGTAGTCGGGCTCAGCGCTGTCCTCGGTTCGCCAGAAAGCAAGCTCGTCACAAAGCACGGCGGCAAACGTGTAACCGCGCGTAGAGCGATGAGATGCAGTTCCCACCTCGATGGTCACGGCGTTGTTCAGGTCAAAGGCCTCAGCCGTTTCATTCTTTACCGTCGTGCACAGGATCGGGATGTTGGTTAGAAGGCCCCGAACGTAGCGCATGATCGTCCGCGCCTGTCTCCGGTCGGCAGCAATGACGAGGATCGTGGCTCGCTCCCCGGGCTGAAGGTGCTGTCGATACTGGCGAAAGCAGGCGAGGTAGACGGCGATGAGTGCCATCACGAAGCTCTTGCCGCCGCGTCGACCGACGACGAGCCAACTCTCAGTCGCAGGGTCGGACGGCGGATTCAGGCGCCCCGTATGGTGCCGAAACAGTGCGAGTTGGTCGTCGTTCAAAGGCAGTCCGAACAGCACTGCCAGATAGGTGAACCACACACGCCAAGTCTCTGGGCGGCGGAACCACGGGCCGAAGAGATTGGGATCGGCGCACACCTGCAGAATGTTCATGCGACTGCCTGCTGAGCGACGGTGCGCATGTACTCTTCGATCGTCGGGGTAACGTCGCGCGCCCTTCGCTGCAGGTCGGTCATGTCGAGAAGACGGCGCAGTGTGTTCGCCAAGCGCGAGTACAGGTTCAGCGCATCGAGGTCGGGGCCTGCGTCCCCGGCGAGCGCGAAGACACGCTCCAGCCTCTCCATCTCGACCGTTATCGCGGCGGCTCGCCGAACGATACTCTTCTCAGCCTCGCTGCATGCCTCGACACCCCCCAGGTCCGAAACATGGAGCGCCATCACATCACGCATCCGGCGGACCCAGAAGGTGCGGCCATCGACGCCCGGAAGCAGGTCCTTGCCGTTCGTGATGCGGCTGCGATGAGTGGCGGGATATACCGGCCTCACGCCCGATGCGGCGGCCTTCGTCACTTGGGCGTCCAACTTGCAGCCTGAAACGCTATCAAGCCAGCCCTATGGCTGCTGACAAGTTGCTTTAGCGCTGCTCGAAGGTCCCCTACCTCGTCAGCGAATGCCCCGACCGTCATGCGGTCGCGGTAAAAGCGGACGGCACGGGGACGCAAGACGCGGATGAGATCGTCGGCGCCGACACCCGATATCTTCATCGCAAGGCCCTCGGCCGGGGGAGAGCGAAGAGGCGACGAGCTGTAGCCTTTGCCCGGTCCCACTCGGGGGCGAACGGAGGGGTAAATAGGCGCCATATTAACCTCCATATTAACTGACGGAGGCTAAGTATAACCTAAAATCGTCTCTAAGTATTTGATTATCTTAGCTTTTACTGGCTAAGGCGGGCTTTCGTTTCCGCCGCGTAGGGGCGGAGGGTTCTGCTCCAGCTGACCCGTATCGTTGGGGTGTAGGTGTCGCGTGCGACGGTTCGGATAGAAGCGAGAAATCACGAGAGTCCAGTTTTCGTCGCTTGGGCATACCTTTTCCTATCTGCCATACTTAGCAGGTCAGTTGACAAAATTTCGCATAATTGGCATATTTCGACTTTAAGAAGCACGATTTCACCTCTGGGAGTTACGCGATGACCATCGTACGACGCACGTTTCCACATCAAACCGGCCTTGATGGCGAACTTGACGAGAACATGAAGAGTCGTCTGCAGGCGCTAAGGGCGAATGGCCGGTTAAGCCTCAATGAATTGGGGCGCGAGCTGCAACTCAGCGGAACGTTTCTCAGCAGCCTCCTTAGAATTGGGGCGCGGATTCGCAGCGTTCATATTCCTCGAATTGCAGCAGCGGTGGAGCGTCTCGAACGACAGTACGCTACTCAGGGGGCGCCCGTTGATACCGCTGCCCCGCTTGTTGATGCCCCCGTGTCGCCTCCTGCCGCTCCAGAAGGTCTTTCCCTAGAGGCGTTAGTTCGTCATGCCAACAGCCGAGGATTTGCGGTTACCTTCACCCCAATTGAGTGGAGAGCGGCGGCTCCCGTGTGAATGATTTTGGGCCGGGGGGCGATTATGCCGCTTGGCGAGGTCTTCCCAAAACTGCGTCACGTCACAACCTCCGGCCGCAAGAGGTGCGAACCGGCTGCTTATTTGCTTTTTCGGCGACAAGAGCTCTGATCGCAAGCACCCCATAACGCCATACCCTCATTGTATTAGCCCCCATTTCCCGCAAATATGCAGGACCGGGACTATGAGCGATTGTTCCGCGCACGGAGGTAGAGTGACCGAAGCGTACGAGCAAGATTTCAAACCAGTCGACGAAATGCTTGCGTCAGTTCACGAAAACGCAAGGCGTGGATGCATTTTCGCTTTCACTGTTACGCGCAGAGCGGCAGATGCGGAGAATATTTACCTATCTTGTATTCCAGTCGACAGCGTTCGAACGCAAGGATGTCAAAGTACTCCGCGATGCACTCGGGGCGCAGAGGCGCATCTATTTCCAGCATTTCGAGGCAGGCATCAGCGAACTGTCAGGTACAAACATCGCGGTGTTGATCGGAAATCAGCATCAGGCGCTGCGGAAACAATTGGACGATGCCATGGAAGCCCGGAACAAGATTTTCCATGGACAGCTAACCTCCGACCGCAACGACACGACGATGCTTCTCCAGCACGTCAGCCATATTCGCGATTGGTGCCGGCAACTCGCCAACGGGGCCCAGAACACGTTTGGCTACGACGGATTTCGAAGACCCTCATCTTTCAAAAAGGCTCCGCTGGGCATTCAACTATCCGACAGGGTGACCCGGCTTATTGCTAACGTTCCCGCCTATGAGGCCTTTCTGGTTAGGCTCGCTCGCGAGCGGCTATAGCCAGGATCGCGGGCTGATATGCGCGACCAGTAGGAAACTGTCTGGAACGCTAGCTCCAAAGAACGAGACAGAGTAGTTACTGCGGCGCCCTGCCAATTGCGACTGAGCGGCTGAGATGCTTGATAGAGAATGCCCGATCTGTGGAGCTAGCGCTGACACCGGCGGCAGTGGTGACATGAAGCAGGTCGATTGCGAGCGGTGTGGACAGTACGAGGTCACTCGATCGGCGATCGCGATGATGCGTACGCGCGTCAAAGATAGGATGTTCCGAGCACGGCTCAGCCATGCAGTTAGGCGAAGAAGCGGCGACCCGTGGCCAGTTATCGACTCGTCGAACTTGGATTTATGGGGCGGCGAGAAGCTTCCGCCAATCCGAGCACAGGTCGACCAACTTCTGCATTGGATAGCGGCCCAGCTAGACGACGATCGGATGGGCTATGTGGACATCGGTTGGCATGAACACCTGGCTGGCTTGATCGGCGCCGTCGATGGCGACGCTGTATCTCATGTGCTAGCCGAGGCATCCAAGGACGATCTAGTGCGACTTCGTCCCGACGATTTCTATGGGCTGACAAGCCTGGGATGGGACGAAGTTGAGCAAGCGTTACTTGATGCGGCAAGCACGGGGCAGCAGATGGCAGACACGAACAGTAAGCGCATATTCGTTGGCCATGGCAGATCGGCCGTCTGGCGAGACCTCAAGGACTACCTCGTCGAAAGGCTGGGCCTCGAATGCGTCGAATTCAATAGTGAATCAGTTGCCGGCCACTCAACGACGGAACGTCTGAAGCAGATGCTCGAACAGGCCGGCTTCGCCTTTCTAGTGATGACTGGGGAGGATGAGGCGAGCGACGGCAGTCTCACCGCACGTATGAACGTCGTACACGAGCTAGGTCTTTTTCAGGGCCGTCTCGGCTTTGAGAGGGCGATCATTCTGATGGAGACGAACTGCGCCGACTTCTCGAATATTCACGGGCTGACTTACATCCCGTTTCCCAAGGGCGATATTAACAGCGCCAAGGACGAGATACGTCGGGTGCTCGAGCGAGAGGGCCTGGTGCCGGGGCTCATTCGAAACAAGTGAACGCGCTAGCGCCACGCTGCAGGCCCGCGCGGAGCGCGCCCTAGGCAAGCTACCGAGGGGGCTTAAATGAAGATTGCAGTCACTCTATTGTTCTTCTTAATTTTTGCGTTTCCCGTGCACGCACTTACCTCAAAAGAGCGTCAGGACGCGCTAGTCCTTGGCCTATTGGCCAACGAGTGCGGCTGGAAGCTCAAGTCAAAAACTGCCGGGTGGCTTACAGGGCTTTGGGATGCATCTCCGCAATCTGTTACCGGCGAAGCGGAATGGTTCGCGCGAAACCAGTTGCGTGATTGGACGAAAAAACTTGGTCGGAAGGAAGCCTGTCGGCGCTTCAGAGGAATGCTCGCTGATCTGGACTGGTTGTAGAGCATTGCTTTTCTCTCGACCGCCGACGCGAATAAAGCAGCGGAATTCGCGTCGGCGGGCAGTTCCCCAACCAACGCGCGTAATACTTCCGCCCCCGCAGCGCCGCGCAGGTGGGCCGAAAATGCTGCGGAGCCCCTACCTTCGGCGGCCTCCACCGCCGTCGTGTAGGGCGTCCCTGCGGACCCTGCAGAGGCTGCCGGGGGGCCGCCGTAGCCCGGCCCGCGCCGTGCCATACCGGGGGGATTGCCGCAAAGCTCGCAAAGGACCCGCTACGCGCTTACGCCCGCGCCTATGATCGCGCGCGCGGGTAACGGCTTTAATGGCTTTACGTCCTTTACGCACGCTACACCCGAGGGCCGGCGAGGTGTCGCGAAAAAGCAGAACCCGACTTCGTGATACTTTGCTCGGCTTTTCGGCGCGACCATTAGATCGGCTCCCCCGGGATTGGCGGAAGGTCTTCGTGCCGAAACGGGTCGATGCTCTCGAATAGATTGCTCCTTATCCACCGAACCTCAGTGGTCACCCCCTTCAGCTTCTTGGTCGTCTTGCCGTGGTCGACGCCTTCACGGCCAATTCCTGCCAGAAGCCTGCCGAGGACCTGGCGCTTCGTACTCCTGAACGGGCCAGAGTCCTTTCTGTCGAGAAACCGGTGAAAGTCCTCGAAGCGAAAGTAGATGCGCCTGTCGTCGTCTACGTGGGCGGGCTTACCCAGCATGAGGTCCTCTACACTGTCGCCGTGATGCCTGTGCATGCAGAACTCGCGCAGGGCGTCGCGGAACATGCCTTCGACGGTTTCGTCGGGTGGAATCTCCAGTACCTCCGCAACCACGAGGGCAGCTGCGATCTGATCATTCCACGCGTCGGCCTTCATCTGGCGAAAGGACGTCCGCAGCTTGTCAGCGCATCGCATGTTGAACGTCCAGTAGTGCATCGCTTCCTTGACCGGCAGCGTAATGGTGCCGTGTCCGGCTAGCGTGATTTCCCACAGGGTCTCCTCGCCGCCGCGCCAGACGACGATGCTCTCGATGCGAGGATACCGCCCTCCCTCTTCCTCGCGGTCAGGGGGCTCTTTTCTCCCGTCCGCAATTCCGCGGCGGATGTGGTCGGTCGCCTCGAAGGGCGGCAGCGGAGTGCTGCTGTCGAAGGTTGCGGCCTTCAACAGCGCGCTACAGACTGCATCCTCGTCGATCCAATCCGCGCCGATCAGTCTGCCCATGTCCTTCGCGCGGCCATAGAGAAGCTTTGCCCGCCCGCCCTGCCGCTGTGCCGCTATCTCTACGCAGTATCTCGCCAAATCGCACTGCGCCCTCGCTGGTCTTTCTTCGCCCGCCTCGCCTGCCCTACCATTCGTCGGCCGGACTCCCCGGGACCCTGAGCCGAGCGCCCGCGTCAGGGCGACGAGTTCCGCGTGCGACGTCTGTGCTCCCCCCGCTGCCGCGACGAACTCCGCCAGGGTCATCATCAGGCCGCCAGCCTTCACCGCATAGCGGTTCGTTCGCTGGTCGCCCTCGAAGTAGGGCATGTTCAGCCAGTTTCCCGGTCCGTCAGCCCGGGGGAACACGTCGGCTCGCGGGAAGCCGAGCTTGGCGGCCATCACCTTCAGCGCACCGTTCACGGTTTTCTGCGGCGTCCAGTCGTCGAGAAAGAGCATCAGATGGGCACCCCCCGACTTCGATCGGCAGACGATCAGCGGAAGATTCGCCCTCTCGACCTCATTGACAACATCCGCGAGGCGCACATCGCCGTAGCTGCCGCTAGGCACGTCCCGGCCGTCCACGTCAATGACGCCCCATCTGCACATACCGTCGGCGCGTACCGGGCGGATGCCTAGCGGTACGACGCCGCCGAGGTGCTGCCGCCAGAGGTCCGGCGTTGGGGACCCCGGTACATCTCGCGGCCCGCGCCCGGTCTCATCCTTCATTTCCATCTTGCTTCCGACAAGATGCAGTCCTTTGTCATACGTACCGTGGTGGTTCCGATCCCCCTCGAAAAGTTCGTAGAGCCGCTCGGCCTTCCAATCGTCCGGCAACTTTGTCGCTGGCTCGCTCATCTGTCGGCCTCCTCGTCGGGCTTGTAGAGTTCGCCGGCGTCCTCCGCCGCGGTCCGGCAGATGGCCTGCATCACGCGATAGAACCACTCTTTCGGGTCGACCCAAGCGAACACCACCAGGAGCCGCTCCATAGCTCGCGCATGGAACGTTCGGTATCGCAGGATATCCCGCGCTTGCAGCGTCATCGTGCCGGCACCGCCCAAGGTAATCTGCCACTGTGCACCCCTGCCGGCACCGGGGGAGATAAGGCGCAGGATCTCAGGGGCCTCCGGGCTTGAGGCCGTCCTCATCAGAACCGTCCCCCAGACAGGGCGTACTGGGACCTGGCCTTCAGCTTGGCGCGCTGAACGGCCGCCGACTCCTCGTTCTCACTGGAGGCGATCCAATCGCGAATCGCGTTGGCGCTGATGCGAACGACCGAGCCGACACAGCGTATCTCGCGAGGCGCGCGCCCCTCAGAGCGCATCTTGTAGTACGTCGGCGTCGAGATGCCAAAGCGACGACAGAACTCCGGGATCGAGATTGCCCCCGCTAGATCAGGGTTAGCGACTTCCTTGATTGAATTCATTGGCCTAAGCTCCGTTTTATCAACAGAGCTAAAGGGTAGCCCGGCTTCGCCCGCACTATTAGCCCCGCGCGCTAAGCGCGCGGGGCTAATCTTAAAAGATTATCGCTTCAGACAGGCGTTGGACGGCCCTCTCAATCGCCCAGGCCGTCGTGTCCGGCTGGCGAGCTTTGGCGTTCTTCACCCTCTTCCGTGCGGCCGCGAAGGTCTCATCGGCACGTTGAACCTCGAACGCCATCAAATCCATCGCCCGCGACTGATAAATGCCCGTTCGTTTGTCAGGGTAGGAACGTCGCAAGATACCAACAAACCGCTCATGTCGCCGCCTTGCTTCGGCTGGAGTTATTGTCCCTTCCTTCCTCTGCCTTGGGCCGCGATTGTGAAGGGCGTTGGCTGCAATCAGATCGGCGACTACGCCTAGGAAGTGGCGCGAAGGTTGCTCTGCTCGCAAGCACGCGACTAAATCGTCCCACGCATGGAGCTTGCCCGCTTCCTGACGCTTCGCTCCCCGCAAAACGGCCCGGTATTCTTCGCGCGAAATGCGCGGCATACTCGCGAGATAGCGGTGCAGATCATCGCGTGAAGCTGCGGTCAGGTTGCTCTCGGGCGCATCGTGGGGTTCGTAGTCCTGCTGCTGGATCCAATCAGTCATCGCGGCCAACTGAGCATTGCTTGGCTTCTCCACGCCCCACTTGGGCGGGGCGGCCGTCGGATACTCTGGCTGCGGCTCCTCGCCCAGAATGTAGCGCGTCACCGCTGCGCCTCCGTCAAGGGCACGACATTCGTCGGCGCCGTCATACCGAAACGCGGCCCACTGTTGCGGATCGCCTCGTCGCGATAGTCCTCGGTCAGGTGGCCATAATGGCGCTCCACCATGCGCGTGTCTCGGTGCCCTAGGTTCTCGGCCACGATCATCAGCGGCATCCCGTTCATCACCGCCAGTGAGGCCCACGTGTGGCGCAGCTGGTGGAAGCCGACGGCCGGGACGATCTTCGCCGCTGTGCAGGCGTCGCGCATGGGCCTTGCCTGATGCGACTTTGCCCACGCCGAGCCGTCCGCGTGCGCGAATATCAGGGCATCCGCCGGGCGGCCCGACGTGAGCGACCGGAAAAACGTTGCCGCCTCGTCGGTCAGGCGCACGTCGCGCGGCTTGCCGCTCTTGGATTCGCGAACGACGATGCGCCCACGCTGGAAGTCACCCACTCGCAGACGAAAAAGCTCGCCGTAGCGGCACCCGGTCAGGAGCGCGCCGTGCGCAAGGTCGCGGAAGCCGGACTCTTCATCGGCGGCGTTTATGAGTCGCTGGGCCTCGGCAACGGACAGGTGGCCGGGTCGGGCCACGTCTACCTTGTCGAACGGCTTCAGCCGCCGCCATGCCAAGTCGTCATTCACCCGCCCGTGCTCGAACGCACGGTTTAGCGCGGCCTTGAGCACAGTGGCGGTCCGATTGACCGTTGCTCGACGAGCACGGGCGTCGCCTGGCGTGGCCGGGGCCGGCCGATAGCGCTGCTCCCTGCCCTTTCGCGTGCGCAGCCGGGCGGGCGCGGCGGCCAGCGCGTCCCGCCACTGTACCAAGCGCTCGGTGGTCAGCTCTGCGACCTTGAGACTACCAAGCTGCGGCAGGATGAAATTGTCGGCGCGCCGCTCAGCGTCGCGGCCGGTTCGCCGCTCAGCCTTCAAGAACCTGACGTAGTCATCAACCACGTCGCGCACTGTCGGATGCCGGGGAGACGTGACGGCACCTCCCCTCGACGCCTCTGCAGCCCACTCGTGCGCCCGCCTCTGCACGTCCGCGTAGGACAGCACCGTCACACCGTCGGCCTCCCGGTAGTCGTCGGCAAGGCCCATCGTCTCCTTCTGGTAGGGGTTCTTGCCCTTCTCAACCGCCCCTAGGTAGCGTCTGACCAGCCACTTGCCCGGCGCATCGGCACGCCTCTTGCGGTATCCCAGATGAAGCTCGCCCGGCACCAGCGTTCGCCAGTATGGATCGTCCCCCTTCGGCAGCCTCGACCGCGCCGCCCTCGTCTCAAGTTTAGCGTCCCTCACAGTTCTCGCCACTTCCCTGATCTCCAGTGTCCCCGGCCAACCGGGTTAAAAATCAGGTTAATATACCAGGGCGCTCCCGCGCTAGCCCTTGCTACTCGCCCGCGCCGAAAAAATATTTACATCAATGCTTTAGTTGAGTTTACCGGAGCTAGCGGGGGCTAACCGAGGTGCCGAAACGCGGCCCTTTCACGGCGGTAACAGGGGTTCGATTCCCCTTGGGCGTACCAGATCTTTCAGGAAAACAAGAAGCCTCGCGGCAGCCGCCGAACTAGCAGCGGCTGGAACGGTGGCGCGGCGCATCGGTGAACCGGCGCACGCGCTGCCGTGCCGAGATTTCCCCTGGCGCCTGCTCGCGGCAATCTCCGGCCACTCATCCCTGGTCGTGCGCTACCTGCGGCCAGCGCTGTAACGCCGCGTGGCCACCCTCGGTCAGCGCGTAGACGCCGCGCTCGGCCCTGGCGAACCAGCCATAGACATTGTCCAATAGGATGCTGGCCGCGCGCGGCGAAATCGCTTTCAGATCGCGCGGGCGTTTCGGCCCGTCGGTCATGGCTGCGGCGCAGGCCAGCGCATCCTGCCGGTAGGCCGTCATGATCGGGGCTCGCGAGCCACCGCCGACCACCGGATCGCCGCGCCGGCGCCGGTGTTCCTCCATCAGCCGCGAGCGCCGCTTTGGATCGCGACGCGGCGGCAGAGCGGCCGGGCTGAGCAGCAATTCGACCTCCCCCTTGCCGCTGACAGCCAGAAGCCCGAAGCCGAGCCGCCGGCACAGCGCGCGAAAACGGCGGTCGTGCTCGCGGCCTTTGCCACGCGCCGACATGCGCGCCGCCAGCCACACTTCGTCGCATGCCGCGGCGCGATCGACACCTTGCAGCACCAGTTCGAGGTTGAACTGCAATTTCAGTTCGCAGATGACCAGCACAGGCGGCTCGCCGTCGCGCACCGCCACGATGTCGCAGTGCCCGACTTCGCCCTTGACCGTGAATTCCAAGCTCTCGAGAAACCGCTTCACCGGGATGTAGAGAGACGTTTCCTGCATCGCGCAGGCATAGCCGATTCGGATCGGGTCGGCACAGGGATCACCGAGAGGCCGACGCCTTGCGCTAAGCCGCCTTGAAACCCACTGTTTGCAAAGGCGGCCGTCAGGCAGGGCTCCGGCATGATAGTCCCGCCATAGCGCTCGACGATTTCCTTGGCGATGACCGACGTCGCCAGGGCCGAGCGCGACCAGTATTTCATCGCCTGTCTCGCGTTCAACAAGGCGCTCGCCGTGGCTGGGACGGCACAATCGACAGCGTAAGACCCGAGATCCGTCGACGCCAAGACCGGTCCACGGTTGGCCACACAATGATGAGCGCGTGTGTTTTGAGGCTAGGGGCGGGTGCGCGTCCGGCGCTGCCCCGGTGCGGCATCGTCCGCCTTGAAATGCATCTCGTCCTGGACCGCGGCAAAAAACCGGCGGACATCGTTGGCCGCCGAAGCTGCATCGCTGCCGGCCGCGACTGCCTTGTCGAGGAGTTCGCGCGCCGTGGCCTTCCAGAACGACGTGGCCGTGTCGCCGTGCAGTCTGCCCAGCCTTGCGGCGACCTCGCGCACCAGCACGGTCTGCCGATCTAGCGGGAAGGTACGCACATTGGCTGAAGACATGTTCTGCACCATGAAACCGACGCAACGAATCAGACGCTGCTCTATGGCTCATGCCTAGCTGTGAAGTCGGAAACGGAACCTTAACGCCGCGGAGTCCGCGCCGATTGGAACGAGTCGGTTGGCCCGGCCTCCAGACCAAGCAGAACTCTAGACCCTCAGGCCCCTCGCCTCGCCGGCGCGCTTGGCCGTAACCATCATGTCCCTGGCCAGCAGGCCACTGACCCGGCAAAACGCCATGAAGGCGCGCCATGCGTCCTCAGTCCTGACCACATCCACCGTGGCCCCGAAACAGGCATTGAACGCCGCTTCATAGACCTTGCCCTGTCGCTTCTTTGGCCAGTCATGCAGGATATCCAGCGCCTGTTCGACGCTGTATATTTCCTCTACCGGCAGCCCGGGCGCGGGCGCGATGCGCACCGGCACCTCGAATTGCAATCTGTCCATTCTATATCTCCCGAACTGGCGTCGACCACAGCAACGCCGTTCGTCGTCAAAAGTTGCTTTGGCTGCTTTTGCGCGAAAATGTGTCGTCAGTGCGATCTCGGCATTTGTAGCGCGCAAAATCGTTTGGCACCTCCGCGCAACTTCACTTGGCATCAAAAGGGCGGCGCGAATAGCCCTTCAACGGCCATTCACGCCGGCGTTAAGGCAGCGGTGAGGGCGGCGCGCATCCACTTGGCGGTGTCTGGGTTGCGGCAGTAGGCGGCGGCATCCAACGCGCGGTTGACCATCTCCTCCGTCACCGCCCTTTCCTTCACGCCCAAAGGGGCGGCTGGCGCCAGCCGCGCGATGAAATCGCCCCACACAAAGCTATCCCGCCATTGGGCCTCGCCAACGCCGCACACGAAGACGAACAGCGCCTTTTGCTCGGCTGGATGGATTTCCCAATCCGGATCGTTCTCCACGACCTGGACGATCTCCCAGTTGTCACTTGGCGTCAGCTCAGCACCGTCCTGGGTTCCCTCAGTCGCCACACGCCATTTCGCCCAATAGTAGCCGGGTTTTAGAGGGATCTTCGGCGCACCTTCGCCAGCGGGAATGCTCATCTGCGTCTCCTACCTTCTGGCTAACCTTTTGCCATCGTGGGGACGGCGGCGGTACCTGTGCAATTGCACAGGTTTTATTCGCTCGCGCCGGTCTGACCCTTAAGTGCCCGCGAGATGATCGCCAGCTCGGTGTCCATCGGGACGAGAGCCTGCCGCTTCTCGCGATAGGTCGCGTCGATCGGCTTCAGCTTGGCCTCTAGGACGCGGATCTCGGCGATGATGTCGTCCATCTGCTTGCGCAGCGGTTCGACGTCGGTGGTGGACATCCGCTCTCGCTCGGCGCGCAGAGCGTGAAAGCGAGTGCGCATGTCGTTGTGATCGAAATTGTACGTGGTCTTCATGATGAGCCTATCCCCTATGCCAGTGTCAGAACGCCGGCGGAGCCGTCGAAGTCGATGGTGAAGCTGTTGCCGTTGACCATGGAGAGGTCCGAGCCGTAGTCGAGATATCCGATCAGCTCCTTGTTCGTGGCAGTGTCGTTATAGAGAACGACGTACCGGAACGGCCCGACAGCCCCGGTCGCACTCAGTACGAGGTCCGTCAGTACGAGCTTGTATGTGCCCCCCGTCTGCGCCGACGTCGAGGTCGTCACGGCTCTGGAGGACACGTTGGCGTAGCTGATCTCCGTCAGGTTGGAGAGCTGCGAGTTCCCCGCCACGGGAGCGTTTGCTGCCGCGCAGAGCGCGACCTTGATGGCATCCGATCCGAGGTTGTGGACCTTCTCGGCCAGTGCCTCAGAGAAAGAGTTGAACTTGTTAAATGCGACCATGATGGTCTCCTGTGTAGGGTGAGGTCTACTGGAATGACATGCCGACTATGTTCACTAATTGCCCGCTGTCCGCTGCGGTGAAGTCTCGACCGGTGTTGTTCTCGGTCGTGGGTATGGAGAAGACGTTCAGGCAGCCACTCTGATCGTTAAGTTGGTCCGTCACATCGCGGATTGGCGTGTCCACTCCGTTCCACGAGCTGCTGTCCAGCGACGGCGTGCCGGACCGACCGGTGTCGATCGCTATGAGAGCCAGCCCGGTGGTCTTGACCTCCAGATCAGTCAGGGTCGCAGATGCACTTGCGCCGGCGGTTACGCTGTCGACAGGCGTGCTGCTGGCCGGGAACAGGCGGTACGTCGCGATCGCGCAGTTCTGGGTTCCATTACTGAAGGTGACGACGAAGTTGGCCGTCGTCCCAGTGGGTTCGACGATATAGAACCAAGCTAGGGTTGCTTGACCGGTGCCGCCGCCGGTGACGGCTGGTCCTGGCGTCATGGCGTTGCCATTGCAGGTGACGCCCGAGACGGACCGAGGAGTGCCAATGCTCGACGGGCGCGACTGGACGGCTATGGCTATCACCCGACCGGCGCCAGCTGCGCCGACGTTCTTGGCATTGAACGTGTAGACGGTGAGGTTGGAGTTATCGAGCGTGTAGCCCTCGAAGCTGTAGGTCATTGTCGAGACGAATGTGAGGCCAACGGCGATGCCTGTTAGCGCAAACGAGCCCGTCCCGGCCGAGATCGACAGAGCGTTGCTGAGGCCCACGGCGTTGCCCGTGATAATGTACGAGCCCGTCCCGACCGGCATGGTGACCTTGAACGCCACAGGATTGAACGCCAGCAGGTAGTTCGCGACGGTCGCGACGATGCCTCGGGACAGGCCCACGTCGTGACCTGTGATTACGAATGATCCGGCCGACACGGCAGTGAAGGCCACCTGAAGCTGATACGCCTGCCACTCGCGATATCCGTCCCGTTCCGCGCCGAACCGCACCCATCCCGACGAGTTGCCGGCAAACGACGCCACAGGAACAGAGAACGATGTTCCGGATAACCCGCTGTGGGTCGTCAGCACCGTCGTGCCCGATGGGTCCAGCACTTCGAGGACCGTCGTCTGACCAGCCTCTGAACCCTCCGTTGCATCGGTCCACGATGGCAATGGCGACAGCTCGATCAGGCGGTTGCGCTCCGACCAGGTGGCCGCCAGATCGGCGATGCCGTTCGAGGTGACGAGGCCGGCCCCGATGTCGTTGAGCTTCCCGCCCGCCGGCCGCAGCGGCCGGATGGCACGGCTGTCGAACGCCACCGTGTCGGTCGGCGCCGCCGCCGCGTCCAGGGTGTCGATCCCGGTGACCGTCAGCAGCTTTACCGAGACATCGTCGCCGGCCGTGTAGATCTCGAAATCGGTGTTCGAGATGTCGTCGAAAAAGACGATTGAAGCGCCGCTGGAATGGGCGTGGGGCACCGTGTCGAGGAAGCCCCTGGCAATGGTGAGCGTGTTGCCAACGATGGCGTCGATCCGGACAATCTCGTCGGTCAGCGGCGTCGCACCGTTGATGATCGCCAGAGTGCCCAGCTCGACGATGTCGAAGTCGATCGCGCCGGTCACCGTGATCTCGGTCGCGTCAATCGCGACATCGCCGTCGAGGAACGCACCAGGTGCGAAATCAAGAGGCGTGCCGGCCTCGGCATAGCCGGAGCCGGCGTCGACCTCGATCAGCGCATTTGTGGCGTCAGGCGTCGGTGAGGCACCCGCGATCTGAAGCACGCCGGCATCGGGATTGCTGGCGAGCGTGGCGGCCAGGTCGGAAGGCCCCATCATCTGCAGCAACTCGCGGTAAGGCATCTCGGCGACCATCCTGGGCGAAACCGGCAGAGGCTCTTGAGAAGGCGGCTCCCAGCCACCGCCCGACGTGCCATCGTCGACCAGCGCCGCCGCCGGCAGCTTGAAGACGTCCTGGACAAGACCGAGGCCGATCTTGTTGCTGCGACCGTCACCGAAGCGCTGGTTGGCGACGCGCATGACCTCGCCCGAAAGTCTGTGGCGTGCGGAGACGATCCTGAATGGGTCGCCAGGGTTGAGGACCGAAGCGTTGCGGTTGGCAACGATGCGCCCACTGATCAGGCCAGAGCCGAGGGCTACCACATCCCTTTGAGCTACGCGTATCGCAAGCGCCGGTACGTTGATGCCGGGATAATCCCGCGTCGCCGGCGGCTGCACCTTCGTGGCCTGCATTGCCTGGGCGGTGTTGGTAACACGATGGGCGCCGACCTTGCGCTTTTCGCGGTTGTTGTATTTGACCACGACAGAGCTGATCGCCTCCGAGGGCTGCCGGCGCTTGATCTCGGTGAATTCGACGATGTCGTCTTCCGTCAGGATCGGGATCAGGTCGAGGTCGTAGTCGTCCCGCACGGGCTTCAGGACGAACTTTCCGGTTTTGCGCGAGCCGTAAAGGTATGCGTCGGCGCAAGACAGCACCGCCGTCGTAATGAACTCCTGGATCTCTTCTTCGCGGTACCATTTAAGGCTGAGACCAAATCCCTCGTTGAAGAAGGTGTCAGCCGCGTAGCTGAAGCTGGTGTCGTCGATGTCGTCATCGTGCCAGCCAAGGCCCCACACGGGGTCGGTCAGGCACTCCCGGATGATGTGAGCCGGGTTCATATCGTAGAAGCGGATCAGCGCTCCCGGCGTCATTGCGCTGTCCAGCGTGCCGGAGCCGAAGATGAGCAGATGGACGCCAGTGTCCTCGCCCGGTGTTGTATCCCCTGGCGTCGTATCGAACTGGGTAAGCACGTGGTCGACGCTGCCTGCTCCGAACACGCGGAAGCTGTAGACGGAGATATCGTCCATGCTGGCCAGCGTCTCCAGCGCACCCGGGACGCCCGAGAAGACGTCGTCAACCTGGTCGTCATCATCCGAGATGATGATGATGCACGGCGTCTTCTTGGTATCCGTGCCGTCGAAATAGGACGGTGCGCTGGCGAGGCCGGCTTCGAAGTTCGTTCCATTCTCGCTCGCCGTCGTCAGGGCCGTGACCCAGTCGTACAGTGCATCGAAGTCCGCCGCCTTGCAGTTCCGGCGCTGTATGCTTGACCTGACGCTGGCACCGAATGACACCATGCGAACGTCGTACTTGATGAGCACGTTATCATCGTCACCGTAGGCCGCGCGCATGGTGTCGATCGCGCCTTGAACGGCGTGCTTGAGTGCGTTCAGCCGAACGCCGACCACGCTGTCGGAGGTGTCGAGTGCGAAATAGAACGCGAGGTTGTCGGTGGTCGTTGCCTCGGCCGGGATCGCGGCCTTCTCCGGATACCATTGCTCGCTGCCGTCCGAGCGCTTTAGGATGCGCTGGACGCGAAATTCCCATGGTTTGATGTAGTTCGACGTGCCGAGATAGACCTGCCGCAGCACAACCGTGAAGACACCGCGGAACGCCGAGATTTTCTCGCTGAGCTTCGCCTGAAGGTAGTCGTTGCGCGGCTGGTCGGGCGCGCCCATGCAGATATCGATATCGCCGGAAATGCCGCCTTCGCTCTGGTCGCCGCCAAAGAGCTTGGGCTTGTTGATCGTGATCCGACCGCCGGCCGCTCTGCCCTTCCATGCCTGTTTGTCGCCGACCGTCACGCGCAGCAAATAGTCGGGCACGCCGTGACAGACGCTCAGCTGCATGCCGAGCGAGTATTTATAGCCGAGCACCTGGCGCGGACCGAAAAAGCCGTAACGCCGCGCCCCCTTGATCGCACGTTTGCCCAGGTCGCCATGCCAGGTCGAGTTCGGGCTCTGGTCATCATTGGTGCCGAAGAACACCGGAATAGAGCGGCCTTCTTCAGCCGTCGGCGCGTTGAAATCCTCAAGCGACTTTGGCTTCGCATTCTGCGGCTTAGGCGCAAATATCAGCTGGAGCGCGTATGAGGCGATCGCGAGGATTATGTTCCAAAACATCAGGTGATGCTCTGGGAGAACGGGTTGACGTCAGCCATGAACTCGAAGCCGCCATATTCAAGGTTGTTGTCGAACTTTTCGCAGCCGGTCGGGCCGCTGCTGAGATCGCAGCCTGGAGCAATGAAGACGGCTGCAGATCCGTGGGCGGCCACCTCTTCGGCCAGCCCTTCGATACCGCTGGCGATCAGAGTGAGCTGGTCGCCGTCATGATCGCCTACCCAGCCGTAGAGGCCGTCGAAAATGACCAGGCCGCCTTTAAACCATTGGTCGGTTTCCGCAGCGGCCTCGGCGACGGTGAGGAGCAGGCCGCCTGTCACCGCCGAAACGGTCGCCGGGATCTTCCAATCATCGACGTTGAGGTTGCAACCGGTGAAATAGAGGGCATGCCGGCATGGGCGCATATACTGGGCGCGGCAGCCTGTCCGGCGCATCGAAGTAGAGGCGAGTTCGACCGTGACTTTGATGTTGAGCTTCTGATCCACCGTGTCGACGACACGCCCTTTCCAGAAGACCTCCAGCTCACCGTCCGGATCCGTGTGGTGCCCCCGCCAGATCGTCACAGTGACGACTTCGCTGCCCGGCTTTTGCAGGGTTCGGGCATAGTCGTCGGACAGCGGAAAAGTGATGTCGACCGAGTTCCGCTCGATGTTGCCGGTCTGCTCGATCTCCGTGTGCGCGATTGCCGATTTGAACCATTTCTGTGGCGTCCCGGTTTCCTCGGGATCGGCCATGATCGGCTCGGCGTCGGACGTGAAGCGCCGTTTGGCGACGCCGTTGTTGAACAGATAGAGGAAGTATGGCTCGCCGTCGTCGACCGAGGCCTCGGGTGTGTCGTAGCTCACGCCGGCACCTCCATGACCGGAACAGACAGCGTGGCGACCAGCGGTCCGCGACCGGAGGCCGGAAAGTTGAAGGTGACCGCGTCGGCGTCCAGGCGCACCTTGCTGAGGTAGCAGAACCACAGGATCTGCACGGCGCTGACGGCAGCGCCAAGGCTGGTGTTCAACGTCACCTCGTCGGTGTCGCCCACGCGCACCGCGCCCACGATCTGCCGGAAATAGCGGGTGCCGTTCTTCAGCTCGATCATGACGTGGCGGCCGAGGTAGCCCGCCGGCAGCGCCGCCCGCTTGATAGTGACGACGGTGTCGGCCGCGCCGATCGGCGCCATGAGCTTCATGTCGGAGTTGAAGGTCGGTAGCCAGAACGGCTTCTGCTTGCCGTTGCGGGCATGCACCCAAACGCGGCGCCGCCAGACCGCAGCTGCTCCCAGCTCGAGGAAGGCAATGCTCTGGCCGTAGTCGACATATTCGCGCTGGCGCTCGAGCATGACCAGGCCGAAGCCGTTGTCCTGGTATTCGCCTGCCTGGATGATGTTCTCGGAGATGTCGGAGACGCGCGCGGTCGGCTCGGTCAGCACGTCTATGGATTGGTATTGCGGATAGCCGGCGTCGCCCTCCAGCTTGACATTGTCCTCGACCTGGAAGCGCGCGGTCACCTCGATCACCAGCTTGCCACGGCTGATGCTGAAGCCCTCGACCGTCCGAGCGACGCGGACCGGCACGACCGTAGGCGTGGTGAAGTCGGCGCCGATCGGCGCCAGCAGCGTGACGCTGTCGACCTCGACTGCGGTGATCAGGGCCAGCGCATAATTGTCCGCGCTCTGCCAGACGATCAGCCGACCGCCTGCGCGCCAGTCGCCGGCCGTCGTGTCGATCGAGATCTCCGTGTCGACCGCCGAAACATCGCCGGCCAGGCGGATGCCTTCCCACCAGATCGGAAGGCAGACCTGAGTGCCGGCTCTGCGACGAGCGAAGTCACTGGCCTGGCTGAACTCCGCCGGATCTAGCTTGACCGTGTAGCGCGGGTTCTGGCGCGGTGCCTTGCGCAGCGCCAGGCGCTGCTCCTCGGTGTAGGACGGCATCACTTCGGACAGGGTTTCCAGCGTGTCGCTGGCGCCGATCAGCGGGCGGAACGGCCATGGCTCGTAAAGCATCACCATCTCCGGTGAGGCGAGATCCGGCGCGCCGGCATCCAGGTTGCCGGTCGACAGGTGATGGATCAGCCCAAGGTGCAGCGACGGCAGGTCAGGCGTGCCCGCGTCGAGATTGCCGGTTGAGAGGGCAACGGTCGCCATGCGTCAGGCCGGGCCTGGTATGCCGATGTCGAACGCCGGCAGTGTGAAGGTGTCGCCATTGTTGACCGCCAGCACCGCGTCCAGGGCCTTGGTGGCGAGCAGCCGCGAGTTGACCGTGTCGACCAGAGCCCAATGCGAGGCGTTGCCGTTGGCACTGACAGCCCCGTTGGTGATCGCGGAAACAGTCACCTTGCGGCCGGACGGCGTGCGGGCGGCAAGCGCGCCGATCGTCGGCGTGTTCTTTGTGCCGAGCGAGGCCGTGAGCGTCGCGGCATAGTCTGCCGGCTCCGACGAACAGATATGCAGACGGTTGGCGTTGGCGACGATCACCGCCAGGCCGCTGTCGAGGACGAGTGAGTTCAGATAGGACATGGAAAAACTCCTCCCAGCAGGCCGGTGTAAATGTTGCTCCAGGCAGTTCGACTCCTGGGCGTTTTTCTGTTGAGATGGTTGAAACGGAGGACTTGAAGATGAGCGACGAAGTAAAGCCCGATGCGGCGGAGCCGCAGCTGGTGCGGGTCAAGCCTAATACCGACGTGTTTGTGGGCTCGCTTGCGCACTACGCCAACAATGGCATCGGAGTGTCGGTAACAGTCCTTTCTCAGGGCGTGCTGATCAGCGGCCAGGTGATGTCCAATGTCGATTTCTTCAAATGGACCGAACAAAAATGGGGTGAGGCGACGCCACAAGGAGGTGACGCCGAAACGGCTGAGTTGGTACGGACGACGCTGAAAGGGCACGCCGAAAGTACGGCTCAGATCATGAAGGAGAGGAATGCCGAGGGCGGAGCAGATCCCGACAATTTCGAATTCCCGGTCTATCTTCATTTGCGCGACGTGCGGATCATGATCCCTGGTGCCCTTCACGCGATCAAATGCGAGGCTTGGCGTTCCCGGATGGATCAAATCGCTGGTTTCACAATTGGCCAGATGACCGACGAATAGCTGATCGTTCATGGACCAGCTCCGTTGCGACGGTTCACGACTGCAACGGTGTTGTGGCCGTCTTCCGACATCATCCACCGCTTGATGTCGCTGCCGTCGTTCAGGTTGATGATTTTGGCTTCGAGCTTCAGCTTGTCGGCGATCGAATTGACGATCCCTTCGATATGGCTGCGCGCCAGGCCGCCAGAGGAGCCGCCGCCAGGGGCATTGCCGTTCGCCGCCCTGGGCGCCCGCAGCGGCTGATGGTTGACGACGCCGAGGCGACCGTCCGGGCCGCGCTGGAGGGGCATGACCGCTTCTTCGCCGTCCTCGCCCAGGACGCCGGTGCGGCCGGCTGACATCGGGAAATAGGTGGGCGATGAGAACACGTCGCCGCGAGCAAATGGCACCACGTTGCCCCGTGAGAATGCGGCGCCGTTGGCGAACAGGCCCAAGCCCAACGCGCCCGACGCAAAGTCGGCCTGTACTCCAGCTGAGAAGGAACCAATACCGCCGCCGCCACCGAACAGCCCTCCGAACATGTTGAACAGGCCGCCAAACCCACCGCCGCCCCCACCAGGCGCAGCCGGGAACTGGGTCAGTGCGCTTCCAAGCTTGCCGGCACCGCTGCCGAAGATGTCAAGGCCCTTTGCGGCCGCGCCGGTCGAAGACGCGAGGCTGGAAATCGCGCTGGTCGAGCCCGAGAGCGCTGAAGTCGCCGATGTAGCGGTGCCGCCGAAGCGCGATAGTGCCTCCTGGGCTCCGTTGAGGCGACCGGCGAAGTTGTGAGCACCTTCGGGATCGGCCCAGCTGAAGCCCTTCGGCCGCTCAAAGCCGGCGAAGGCGGATGTCGCGCCGCGAACGTCCGTGCTGCCCAGCAGCTTCTTTAGGGCCATGCCCTCGGACGACTGCAACTCCTTCCAGGCAAACTGCAACTGCGATTGGACGTTGCCGAGATTGCCTCGGCCGCCGATCGCGTTGAGCATGGATGGAGCGCGATCGTTCCACTGGAACAAGCCGAGCGCATTGCCACCGTCGCCGACGGCCGTCGGGTTGAAGGCGCTTTCTGCCTTCACATTGCCGAGAATGCCCGCAATCTGAAAAGGCTTCAGCCCCTTAGAGGCGAAGAAATTCCAGACCTGGCCGGCGACACCCCCGCCGGACGCAGCGCTTGCAATGGAGCCCGTCGATGCGGTGTCATTGCCGAAGCCCAGCGGCGAGCCGAGGCCGGAAAGAAGCTTCGCCGCCGTCGCGGCTGTATTCGGCCCGGCAATGCCACCCTGGCTGTTGGAGTTGGCCGCCGCCGGCGACCCGCTGAACAGGCTCTTGAACCAGCCGACGATGCCGCCATTGTCGTTGGCCGCGCCGGGAACGCCGGGCAGGCCTGGAATGCCGCCGATCGGCGACCCGTTGATGAAGACGCTCGCCGCCTGCACCTGCATGGAGGCGACGGCCTTCTGAGCGCCCAGCATCTGGCCAAGCACACCGCCGAAGCCGCCGCCCTTACCGCTGGTCGCTCCGTTGCCGAAGATGCCGAGATCCGCGATCGTTTTGAAATCACCGCCGGTCAGCCGGTTCTTCAGCGGGTTGGTCACCGCCATGTCGAACACGGTCTTGGCCAACTGCTGGCCGGCCTTCTCGATGGCATCCTCGATCGAGCCGCCGCTGAACAACGCGTCGCTGATGCCGTCGATGCCTTCGTTGACCGTCGAGAAGATGTCTTCCCAGGCGGCCTTGGTGGTCTTGAGCTGCTCGTTGTAGCGGATCTGCTGGGCGATCGCCGAGTTGGGGTCGTAGTCGAGGCCGGCGCCACGCATGGTCGAAGCGACGTTCTGCTCGGTGGGAGACCGGAACATCTGCTCGCGGTCGAACTGGAGCTGCTGCTGCAGGCTGGCACGCGCGGTTGCGTCGGCCAGCTCCGCCGCTGCGGCCGTGTTGGCGCGCATGGCCTCGGCCTCCTGGCCGTAGACATCGATGCCGAGCCTGCGGATCTCCTGCTCTGTTATCAGGGCAGCGATGATGCGGTCATGCGCCAGCTTGCTTTGGCCCACGAGTGCCAGCTCGGCGCGCTGGACCTCAAGATCCTCGACCTGGCCATGGATCGTGTCCCGCGCCTCCTGCAGAGCGCGCAGCTTGCCGTATTCGATCGCCTTCTGATGGATGCTGGCGATTTCGGCCTGATCGACGGCAACGTGGTTGCGCGCGGCCTCTTCCTGGACCTGAGCGAGCAGCTGGCTTTCGAGGCGATAGGCCTCCGTTGCTGCCGTGGTCTGTCCGACCAGATCGAGGTCCACTCTTGCCCCGGCAATGGTCTGCTGGAGCGAGCGCGCGCGCTGCTGCTGGGCCTCGTCGAGTTGATGCTGCGCCTGGGCGGCGGCCAAGGCCGCGGCGCTTTCCTCGCGCAGCTGCCGGACGGCAAAGCTTTCTCCCGTGATCGGCTTGGCCCGCTCGGCAGCTCGGGCAGCGTCGGCCAGCTCCTGCGGCGATCGCGCGCCGATCCGGCCGAGTGCGACCTCCTGATCGCGTTTAAGCTGATAGGCGGTCTCGGCGTTCTTGATCAGATCCGCCTGCATGGCGGCGCCTTGGCCAAAGTCCGGCCGGCCACCCCTGACGACAAGCGCATTGACCGCTGCCTGAGCGGCGGGAAGCGCCCTGGCTGCCAAGGCCGCTTCATCCGTCAGGCGGTGAAGTGCGAGCGCCTGACGTTCCAATTCCTGATTTGTCGGGTCGAGCTTCCAACGATCCTCGACCATTTTGCGGAAGCCGAGTACGTCGGGCGCGCCCCTGGCAATTGTGCCGCGAAGATAATCGATCTCGTCGCCAAACTGGGAGAATTCCGACTTGTTAACGACCCCAAACTGCGAGCCGCCTGCTAGGCCGTTGTCGTTTGCAATCATCCCCTTGGCAGCTTGCTGGGCGGCCTGGCTCAAGGAAGCCTTCAGTTCCAGCTCCGTCTGGACCGATTTGATTGCAAGCGCTCCAAACCCTTCGCTGGCATAGGTCTTGATCCCCGCCGTCGCGTCGCCCGCCCAGGCCTGTTTCAGGTCTTTGATGTTGGCTTCGTGATCCTTGAGAACGTCGTCGATCGAGCGAATGCTCTCGCGACTGACCGAGGCATAGGTGAGCAGAGCGGCCGTGCCGGCGATGATGCCCGTCGCCACCAGGCCCACCGGGTTGGAGAAGCTCACAAATGCAGCGGCACCGCTGATTAAGCTTGATGCGGCCGACTTGACGCCAGAGGCGATCCCGGCCAGCGAGCCGCGCAGGCCCTTAGGTCCGCTTTCGAGCGCGTCGTAGATCTGGCCCGCCTGCGAGGCAAAGATCATCATCGGCGGCGCGCCGAGGGCAAACATGGTGACGACGTCGTTGCCCTGGCGGGAAAGGTTGAGCAGCTGATTGGACGTCAGGCGCGCCGCACCGCCAACTGCGCCGAACGCACCGGCGGCCCGAGCCCCTTGTTGGCCCAACACCGTGTAGCGGTTGTTTAGGACTTCAAGTGCAGCCTCGTGCTCGTGACCGGAGATCGCGCCAACGCGGTGCGCCGCATTCAATTGGTCTAGTTCAGTCTCATACTGTTTCGAGGCGGCGTACAGCGGATTGAAGCGGGCGCGCAACTGATCCAGTTCGGCGCCGTAGGCGGCGATCTCAGAACCTCGATCCGGGACGATCGAGACCCGATTGACCATCGCCTGTGCTGCGCTCTTCTGCGCAGCGGCTACGCTACTAAGAGCGCTAACCTGGCTGTTCAGCGCGGCCGTCTCTCTCAACCGGGCATCGGTCGCCAATGAGGCGCTGATGGCTCCGACACGTTCGGCCTGGTTGATGGCTTCAACGGCCGCTTTGTGCCGCATCTGCGCCGCAAATAGGGGATCATAGCGCGCCCTGGTCCGGTCCAGCGCCGCGCCGAAGGCATCGATGTCGGCCGCGCGCTGCCGGTAGCCGGCGTCACTGGTCGGTTGCGCGGCTGCGACCATTGATTGGATCGCACCCTGTAGCTGGCGCTGGGCAGCGGCCTGGGCGGTGATCGCTTCGGTTGCCCCACGTGCCGACGCCACGACCTGGTCGTTTGCCGCCACCATGGCGGAAGCCGTCTGCCGCGCCTCCGCGCCGAGGGCCTTGACGCCGGCCGTCGTCTCGGCGGTCGCCGCCTTGGCGCCAGACGCTTCACCGGAGATGACGAGGGCGAGGTTCAGGCTCATTCGTCGATCTCGCCCATGGCTTCCAGCGCCGCGTGCTCCATCACGCAAATGTCGTCAAACAGCCGGCGCTCGTCGGTGCGGTTGCGGCGTGCAAAGACCGGCTTGGCCGAGGCGTAGTCGATGCCGAGCCAGATCAGGCGACTGCCTTCGCCGACGGCGACGGACACAGCCCGCCACTGGGTCTCGCAGCGGAGGAATGCCATCACCGATTGCCAGTTGATCCGCCACACGGCGATAGCCTCATCGTCATCATCTGCCTCGACCGTCACGCCGAGCTCGGCCCACTGCGCGACCAGGTCGCTGTCGATTGTCGTGGGTAGCTGAGGGTCGCTGCGGCCAGCGCGGGCGAACGCCCATTCCCGCGCGGCCGCTCTCAGTTTCCCTTTCGTGCCTCGTCGGGCGCCAGCGAGCGCCAATAGGCCTTGTAGAGCCCACGGCTGAACCAGGAGAACTGCAGGCAGGATTTTAGGGCATCGGTGCTGAAGGGCACGTCCTCGCCCTTGTCGTCGGTTACATCGCGCCAGTTCTGGCAAACCCGCAGAAGCTCCTCATGCTGGCGAGCCTGCCGCTCCTCGGGTGTCGGCAGCGCCTCGATCTCCTTGAGAAGGGCCGTGCCGTCGTCCGCACCCATGGCCTTGAACTGCATGGTGAAAGACTGGGTGACGGTCTTGCCGGGCTTGTCGGGTTCCGGGATCTGCACCTCGACCGGCCACCAATAGATGTGCTCGTCAATGATTTTGAACTTCATGCGAAGGGCCTTTCAAACGGGTTTAAAGGGGGCGGAAGTAGGGGCGCGAGCGCCCCTACTTGACCGTTATCTTCAGCTCGTCGTCGCCGGCATCGGTGCAGAGCATGAGCGGCAGCGAGTAGTTGATGATCTTCTGCGTCTGACCTTCAGTCGGGCGCCCGATCTCGACCGCCGGCGCGTCGAACATGACGATGTTGCCGGCGACCGTGCCGTGCTGGGCGGCGAGCGCTCCGCGCGTCCTTGCCTGGGCCAGCGCGAACCAGTTGGTCGTTGCCATCAGGCGCGCTTCGACCACGCAAGTGCCGCTCGGGTTGCGGTCGACGAGCTGTATGTTCTCGTCGCCGATCAGGAAGCGCGGCTCGACCTGGTTTCCAAGGTCGATCGCCACACTCTCGGCGACCGCAGCAGTGCCATGCAGCGACAGGGTGGTGTTGGCCTTGTTGACCGGCTTTGGCACCTGGAACGCGGTATAGACGGCGGCCGGCAGTGCGGCGTCGGTGATGGTTCCGAGCAGGCCGGTCAGGGTGAATGTGAAATGTGGGATCTGCTTTGGCGTCAGGTCGATCGTGACGTTGCCGCGCGCGCCAAGCAGGATGTGCCGGACCCCGTCATGGTTGAAATAGAGCGTCCCGGCCTCGAAGGCGCCCGAGATCGGATCATACTGGACGTCGACGCCGTCATCGATCGTTTCGGCCAGGCCGCACATCCGTAGCAGCACGCCGTAACCGGGAACATCTCCGGCCGCACCCGCACCGGCGATTTCAACCGCCCCGGATATCTGGGCATAGGTTCCGGTGAGGATAACGCCCTGCTGGCCGAGATAGGGCAGCATCAGGTCGCGCGACGCCTGGTCACCCGCCAGGGGCGTGATCGTCACGTTGTTCATCTGGATGGCATTGGCCGCGCCGGTCGGAACAGGGTCGACGCCATAGGTGACTTCGAGCTTCGCCAGGACGGCGAGTTTGCGGTAAAAGCGGGATGCCATGGTTATTTGCCTTTCCCAGCCGGACGCCCGGCGCCAGTGTCATCGGCCGGCTTGACAGCCGGCGTGCGGATCGGCGGCGTGGCCGGCTTGGCCGGTGCCTCCGGATTTGTGAACTCGCCATCGCGGACAAGCTTGCCCGTCGCCCGGTCGATGATGTGGCGGCCAGCCGGACGCGGATCGTAGGACTTGGTCATGGTTGCTCCTCGAGATAGTAGGCGGCGGCGAACAGTTCGCGCTGCCAGACGTTGCCGGACTTGGCCTTGAGCAGGTTTCCGGAAACATGGGTGATCGGGTCGCTGCCCAGGCCTGACGGCACGAAGCCCATCAGGGCACCGCGCACTTTGGCTTTCAGGGCCTCGATTTCCTCGGCAGCTGCAGCACCCGTGTTGTCCGAGACATTCCTGGTGACGATGATGACGGCGACATCGGCTTCGACGCGCTGCAGCACCGGCCCGGTCATGCGGGCGTTGTCTTCGCTCTGCTCTTCTTCAACCAGGACATAGGCGGCGGGCGTGGCTTTAGGCTCGCCGGCCAGAGCAGCGAACTCGGCGGCGCCGCCAACGATGCGGAACACCGGTGGGTCGATGTTGTCGAGAAGGCCCCGCAGCTCAGAAACGATGCTCATGGCCGTGCACCCGACGCCTGGTCGGCCTCGGCGCGGAAGGCGTCCTCGGCGACGTGCAGGATCTCGGCGCGGTCGCCATCGTTGAGGTAGAGCGCCTGGCGTGCGGGGATGGTGATGGTGTGCGCGCCGATCCTGACCCGCATCGTCTCCTTTCGCTTGGCCGACGCCTTGACGAAGCGCCGGCCGCGATTGGTCTTGCCAAGGTGGATGTCCTGCTCGCGGGCAGGCATCTGGATCGTGGCACCGAGGAACTGCGCGGCGGCATAGGCGACGTTGGTGCCGACCGCTGCGGTGTTGTCGGTCGCTTCGCCGGTGATCGAGCTGTAAAGGCGGTTCTTGACCCGCAGCATGTGCCCGTAACCGCGCTGGCTGCGACCAATGCGCTTCGCGGCCGTGCGCGGGCTCAGGCGCGGCCATTTTCCTTCCGGACCGGTCTCGGTCTCGAAATGGCGCTGCACCGCAGGCACCAGGTAGGCGGCGATCGCTTCCATGATGGCCCTGGGCGCCGTCGCTACGCGCTCGATGCGATCGAGGGTGGCAAGCACCTGCTGGTCGACGACGCGGAGCTGGATGCCTTCTGCGGCCATCACATGCCCCTCAGGCTGTGGCGGGTGAAGACGCGGTTCGGCTCACTGGTCTTGATGGCGCCGCCGCCGGCCTGCTCCGGGATCTCGCCGCCATCGTCGATCGCGACCAGCCCTTTGGCGACGTCCTTCAGCCAGGCGATCGCGTTGTTGTAGTTGCGGGTGACGATGCTGTCCTTGTCGGCGGCCTCGCCGTGCAGGAAGTAGCGCGCGACGTCCGCCGCGACCTTGACCAGGACAGACGGCACCACTGAGAGGGGCAGCCCATACTTCTTGCTGATGTAGCCGTCGATCACGCCGTCCGCGTCGGCCAGCGCGCGACCGACGACGATATCGTCTATCGTCGTCGGCGGCACGTTGGTCCGGTCCGTGAGCTGGATCAGCTCGGTGGCGCCGAAGCGGTCGACCAGATCCTGTTTGACGGCGTAGCTCATCAGGCGCCCGCCACGAAAAGCCAGATGAAGTAGGCGAGCCACACCAGGAGTGTCGCGGCCGAGGCGGCCGAAAAGCGAACCAGCGCCAAAACGACCGCGCGCAGCTGATAGGAGACGCCGTCGTCGGCGCTCGGCCAAAAGATCGCGCCGGCCCAGATCAGGACCGAAAGCGTCAGCGGCACAAGCCAGATGGGCAGGACGACGTGCACGGTCAGATCAGCTCCACGACCAGGTTGGGTTCGGCGAAGATGGCCTCCAGTTGCTCGGGGCCTTTGAACGCTCCGAGCTGATGCTCGACCGGCGCCTTGGAATGGGGGATGCCGGCGCGGCGGAAGCCGTCGAGCTTGGAGCGGATGCGAAGGCCGGAAGGCAGCTCGTCGCCGTGCTCTGCCTTCCAGGCGTTGAGCGCGGCCGACATGCGGGGAAACCTGCTGCGGAACTCGGCTTCCGTGTCCAGGTGCTCGCCTTGGCCGGCGAGCGCATCGAGCGCGTCGTCCAGTCGGGCATTCCCCTTGGCCGCCGCTTCGGCCAGCGCCAGGGCCTCGGCCTCCGCTTCCGCTTCCGCCTTGGCGTCCGCCTCGGCTTTCAGCCGCGCCGCCGCTTCCGCCAGCGCCTCGGCCTCCGCTTCCGCTTCCGCCTTGGCGTCCGCCTCAGCTTTCAGCCGCGCCGCCGCTTCGAGCTGGCGCAGGTCCTCGGCGGACTTGTCGCGCGCGGAGCCGGCCGGATCGCCGGCTCCGCCCTGGTCGCTCTGCTCGCGGGTATCGGTCCCCGTCGCCGCCCCCGACGACGGGGCATCCTGGCCTTGTGCAGCTTCCGCCGCTTCCAGGCCGGATGTTTCCTTGGGAGCGTCAGCCACCATTTTTGGAGCCTTGGCCTTCGCTTCGCGCAACGCTTTCGCCATCGTTCAATCCTCGTTTTCGGGTCTTTGAAAAGGAGCCTGGTGGCTGCTTTTCGAAAACCCGCCGGCCGGAGCCGGCAGGATCTTCGGCAGGTCCGCGGTCAACCAGGTGGAGATCGGTGCAGCCCGGAGAAGTGCTGCGGATCGAAGTGGCGGCTAAGGTGACGCAGCAGCGTAAAGCGCCCGGCCGACACGGCGAGAGCGAAGAGCACAAGTGCCACGACGACCATCAGCAGGGCGACGGACACGATCCGCATGACATCGGCGACTACGGCGTTGGTCAGCATGGTACCGGCGTCGACAGTGGCGACGGCCGGCGCGTGCCGGAAGAAGTCGTCGGCCATGCTCAGGCCAGTCAGTGGTGCGAGAATGAGAGCGGTGGCGATGCCGATGCTCAAGAACAGTAGAGATCGAAAAAGCTTCATTGGATTTCCTCAGAGGGTTTGCGGAGGTTCCAACTGTTCCGAAAAACCTGCCGGCACCCGTTGGGCGGTGCCGACAGGCAAAGGGTCAAACCGGCTGTGATCAGCCGAGCTGCGGAACGACCACCACTTCGGAGGCCTTGAACCAGATGTTGCTGTCACCGCCGTTGATCAGCTGCGCCTCAACCACCTGCTTCGCATCTGCTTCCAAAGCCTGGGGAACGATGAGCTTGGCCGGGCGGATGTTGATGATCTGGCCATTCTTCTTGCGGATCGCACCCAAGGCATCGCGGGCCGCCTTGAAGTTGGCCGGCGTAAGCGTGGCCTTGGACATATGAGCGAGGTGCCAGAGGCCGAAGCCTGCGTTGCAGCGACCGTCGACGCCGTAGAGATACTGGCCCTTCATGAAGACGTTCGGGTCCGTCTCCTTGTCCATCGGCACAAGCTTGAAGGGCTTGCGCTTCTGGAACACCATGGGCTGGATGACCCTGGTGTCATCGACCAGATACCAGGCCGGGCCGGCGCCATCGGTGAAATTCGACACGGAGGTTTCGCCACCGTTTTCGTCGAAGCCGGGATGGTCGGTGTCGAAGAAGTTCTGGCCATCGTAGCAGAGCGTCGTGCTGCCCAGTTTCCATAGCGGCCAGACCAGCTGGTCGGGGAACTCGGCCGCGTCCTGACCCATCTGGGCGGATATGGTCGTATAGAAGCCGAACTGATCGTCCTCGATCGAGGATCGCTTCACGCCTACGGTGCCCTCGAACTCCTTGTTGCGGATGATGTAGGTCGAGGCCGACAGGTCGTGGACAAGGCGGTCGCCGATCCATTCGCGGATGCCGGGCAGATCGTCCATGCGCGGATATTCATTCATGGCCGTGCTCGACGGCACATCCATGGCGACCGTCCGGTACTGGGTCGGGGTGGATGCGAGCCGCGCATTGAACGCGGTGCTGAGCCCCGTGTAGACGCTGCGCAGCGTGGAAGCATTAATGTCCATTTGAAGCTTTCTCCTACTGCGCAATTTCGGCGACGACGGTCGCCGGAGTTGCGGTTGCGTTGGCGCCGCCGACCGTGAAGCTGATCACGTCGCCGGGGTTGACATCGTTGAGGGCGGTCGGGACCGCCGTGTCGACATCACCAGCGGCGGAGCCGGCCTGGGTGATGGTGATGACGCCGGTGGTCACAGCGACACCGTTGATGGCGCAGGTGATCGTGGCGTCACCGGTGGTCAGGATGCCATCGGTGACGCTGCGCAGCCTGGTGATGCGTCCCCTGACCGAAGCGATCGTCCTGGTGACACCAGCGCCGACCAACGTGGCGATGCGCGCCGACAACGGGATCAGCACCTTCTCAGCGACGGGGATATCGATCCAGGTGCGACCGTCGCTGATGCCGGCAACGGTGCCGACCAGCAGCCGAGCGCCCGAGCCGTCGAAGCTCAAGGTCTGATCGTCGACCGCATAGACCGGTCGGCCGATATCGACCTCGTCGGCGGCGAAGATGAAGCCGAAGCAGCCGCGCAGAGCCTCGACGTTCAGATCGCCGTCAGCGCCGTCGCGGTTGTCGACGTTGCCTTCAGCCAGGCCGACGACGGACACCGCGTTGGCAGTGCCTGCCGGAACCGCCATGCCGGTTGCCAGCAGGGCAACGATCGACTTGCGGAAGATGCGGACACCCGACTTAGCCGGGTAGCCGAACCGGTCGCCGGAGCGAGCCGGGATTTCTAGATCGCGGGACGCGGCCATTTAAGCGGTTTCCTTGTTGAGCTTGAGGGTCTCGGCGAATTTCTTCGGATCGAGGCCCATGGCGGTGCAGACGGCGAGATCGCTATCGGACAAGTCCGAGGCCTCGCCGTCCTGTTTCTTGGGCGTCTTGATCTGGGACGCGGTCAGCGTGGGCGCGCCGCCGACAAAGCTTGTGAACGCCGTCAGGTCAGCCTTTGCATAGGACAGCGCCCACTCCTTCTGGGCCGGAGTGACCTTGCCATCCTCGATCGCGGTGTTGACCGCTTCGGTGGCCTTGTCGGCTGCCAGATCATCGCGGAGCTTCTTCAGGTCGCCCTGGAGTTCGGTGACCATCGCGATCGGCACGAACTTGGTCGGGTCGACCTTGCCAGCAATCGCCGACTGCACGGCGGTGACGATCTCGTCAGCCTTTGCCGCAGCAGTGAGGCCCGCCGCCTGGGCGAATTTGCCCCGGTCAGCGACAATCGAATTGACCGCCGCCAGGATCTCGTCCGGCTTGGCGGTGTCGGTGAGGCCCGCAGCCTTCGCAATCGCCGTGCTGCTGGTCAGGTGAGCATTGATTGCGGCAACGACGCCGTCTTCGTTCGTGCCCTTGGCAAGATTAAGGGCCGCAAGGATCTTGTCCATGCTGTCTCCGGTTTGGTTGTTGAGGGGAAAGAGTGCACTCGCGGCAACCGCGACCAGGTCGAGGTTGGGCGTGTTCGTGAGGCCGGCCATGCGGATGGCTAGCACCCGGCCGGAGGTCTTTTCGTGGAAGAAGACGGGCGAGAGGTAGCGATACTCTTTCGCCTTGATGGCGGTTGCCGCCGCTTCGGTCCATTCGACACGGCCATAGATCCCGTCGTCCTGGGCCTTCAGGTCCTTGATCCAGCCGGCGGCCGGTGCTTTGCCGCCTACGCCTGGGACCGCGCCGAACACCGCCTGGTGGTCATAGTCGATGGCGAGGTCCGTCGAGCCCGCATACTGGCGGGTGTTGGCGACGATCGTCTCCATTGAAGCCTTGTCGCCGGTGATCCAGGGGCCCTGGCCGTTGCGGCCGGTGAACGTGCCGGCCGGCGTCAGCTGCACCCATTTGTCGCCTTCCGTGTCGGCTGCGGTGAGCGCAGTCGAGTGGGAGGCAACCAAGGAGGCCGAAAGGAGTGCGGCAAGTGCGTTGTGCATCGCCGGACATTGGCCCGGCCGCTGACTTCAAATCATGCCCGCCGTCGCGGGCGGTGGTCGGCTCTTGGGGGACCGAACTGGCGGGACGTATTGCTGATAGGTCCGCCGCCGAATTCGCAGCCGAACGGTAGCCGAGCGGAGGGCAACCGGCAAGGCCGCGTCCTGACGACCTCGCCTGGCCCTTGGATAGCCCTTAAAATCGGTTTTGAACGGGTCTAGAGCGCGAAACGAGGCTTCCCGCACCAACGCCACGCCCCAAGGGGCCGCTGTGCGCCTGTGCGGCGATCGTGCGGAGGTGGTCAGGATGGGGGCGACACCCAGTCGGACGATCCAGTCTTTCGCGCCAGATCCTGTTCGACGACGCTGACGTAGCCCTCCTTGCCGGGGTTGTACGCCCAGCCCGGATCGATGCCGTCAGGAACCGTCGTGACTTCGCCGGTGCGCTTGTTGACGAACTTGCGCATCGTGCCGGGCACCGGTTCGAACTTCAGCTTCTCGCCTTCGCGCTCCAGCCGGTCGATATCGCGTTGCGACAGGCCTTGCAGGGTGCAATGGCAGTTCCAGCCGTTCGGGCAGGCGTGGGTGTTCCACCAGGGATGGTCGACCGGCAGCACCGTGTTGTGCCAGAGCGCGTGAAGCGGACGCGGATGCTCCTGGCCTTCCAGATGGACGTAGCGGATAAACGGCCGCGTCGCCTTGTTGCGCTCGAAGGTCGACCAGTGGCCGGCGGCGTAGCTGACGCGCATGTTGACGTCGAAGATGGTCGTCAGGCGCCTGGTGCTGCCAAGCTGCGACCAGAGCGTCTCGCCCGTCAGCGGATCGAAGGCCGGCTGCTGGCCCCACCATCCCTTGGCCTGTAGCAGCGGCGTCAGCTCGGCGGCGAACTGGCGAAAGGTCTTGCCCTCCGACAGCGCCTTGAGCAGGCCCTGGTAGATCTCGTCAAGGATGTCGAAGCCGGCCGACTTGGCGACCGTGAAGGCGCGGGCATGGGCTTGCTGCCAGGTGTCCAGCCAGGAGAATTCGGGATCGAGCCGCTGGCCGCGCGCGAAGAGCGCCGCGATCGCGTCGCGCGGTGGCAGCGGCTTGAGGTCAATGGTCATATGCCTGCTGCCCTTTCGATCGCCTGCCGCTTGCAGCGCATCCATGCCGCATCGCACAGCCTGGCGAGCTTCACCGCCGCGATCCTCTTCGGCGATCCAGCCGGAAACGCCCAATAGCCGTTGTCGCCGTAGAGGTAGCGATATCGCCGATAGAGCTTGTATTTGCGCCGCCGCAGATGCGTCGACACGGCCCGCCAATGGTTGCCACAGATGATTTCGCTCGACCCGTCATCCTTGAACGTGCGGCGGCAGAACGGCACGCAACAAGCCAACCGTTGCGTCATCAGAGCTGATCGTCGACCGCACCTGCCAGGCGCGCGGCGAAAGCCGAGTTCGCGAGCAGTTCGGTCATTGCCGAGGCGTCGAGGCCAGCGAAGCGCTTCGCCAGCAGCGCCTTCACCTCCTCGACCGAGGAGGCCGCGGCGATCTCGGCTTCGAGGCCGGCAACGATCGGCGACACTAGCGGCATCCAGTCGCCAAGCATGGAGTCGGCCGCGCGCTCGATCGCGTCTCGCCTTCCGGTCGCGGTGGAGTGCACCGTCTGTCGTGTCTCTCCTGGCTTCAGTGGTGGCTGGGCAGGGTCTACGGGCGGCTCGATCGGCGCAGGGCCTTTCGGCGCCAATAGCTCCTCGTCTTCAGCCGGGTCGGGCAGGCCTATGCGATCGCGCATCGTCGACATGCCGACCTTGAGGCCGAGAGGAACAAGCTTGGCCACGTTGTCGACCAGCGCCTTGGTGTCGATCTGTTCCGGTCGGCCGATGCAGATCCTGGGATACTTTTTCTGCGGACCGAAGTTGAGGTCGATCAGTGGGCGGACCAGGTCGCGGTTGAGTGTGCCCGCGAGCTGACGCGCATCGGCCTTCTCGATGTCCTCGCGAACGCCATCATGGGTCTTGCCAACGGCGTGACCGCCCGCGATCGCATCGGTGGTCGCGGTCTGGCCGAGCACCACCTTGGAAACCTGCTGGTCAAGCCAGTCCGCCCGCTCCTTGTAGAGTTGGTGCGTTCCCGAGATCTTGGCCTCGATAAAATCGACCGTCATCGACTGAGGAACGATCGCGGCGTAGTCGACGCCGATGTTGCTGACCGCCTTCAGCAGGATGTCCTTGTCATCGTTCGAAGCGCCGGCATCGTATTTGCCGAGCCTTAGCGGCTGGCCATAGGCTTCGCAGAAGATCGCCCAATCCTTGATGGTGAAGCTCTTGAAGAGGAATGTCCAAGCCACCGCGCGGGCGATGCCGCCCCGGATCGGCAGACCGGATTTTACCTTGGCCGAATGGTAGATCCACTTGTACGGCTCAAGCGGCATGTTCTGCCCGCCATCGCGAAGCAGTGGTGTCTCGCCGTCGACCTGGTCGAAGACGAACCAGCGCGGATCTCGCCAAGCGAGCCGTTTCGGGTACCACATGCTTGCCGAGGTATCCCACAGGATCTCGGTGCAGGAGAAGCCCTTGCCAACCGCGTCCTCGATGTCAAACAGCTCATCTTCGAACCCATCGCGCTCAATCACCTCACGCACCAGGTCGGCATGCTTGACACTGGCAGCATCCTCGCCGGCCGCCTCGACCGAGATCTCCAGGCCGGAGACCTGGCGTTTGCGGACACCAAGCACACCAGCGTAGTGCGGATCGCGTTCCTCCATGTCCTCGGCCAAGGCGAGATAGTTTTCCGGGTCGTTCTCGATCGACGCCCGCAACACGCTCGCCAACCGGCCAGGGGTAAGGCCGGCAGCCGGGTGCAATGCGTCGTGGCGGCGAACGCCACTGCCCGTTGGCGCGGCCTGTTCAACGGTCAAAGCGGCTTTCGTGATCGGCCGGCCATAGCGGTCCAGGATGCCCTTGAAATCAGCCATCAGAAGATACCTCGGTTGCGGCGGGTCGATGCCATGCGAAACCCACCGTCTGTGTCATCCGCACGGGCGCGCATTCCGGCCTCGGCGCTTTCTTCAAACCGGCTCTTGGGGATCGTCGCCGCCCGATAATCATATTCGTGCCACTGCATGCGGCTGGCGAAATAGGCCAGCACCAGGGCGACGGCGAAGTCACCGTGCCGCTTGGCCCCTGCCACACCGACCCGCTCCGGCGGGATCGACGGTATGCCCCGTATGATCTTGACCAGGCGAAGATCCACGGCGTGCTCTGCGTCCCTAGTGAGCGCGATGTTGGCGTCTTCAAAGGCTGTTTTAAGCGGCGGGAAATTCTCGTTGTACCAGTTCTGGCTAAGCGTCACCGACCAGACCAGGCCGCCCGGCGTGTCCTCGGTGTGCAAGCCGAACGCCCGGCCGAGATCCTCGGCGAGGTTCATGCCGACGCCGGTGGCGTCCACCGCCGCCCCACAGAGACGGGGCGACGTCTTCAGCATCAGCGTCGCGATTTCCTTCTGCTCCTGGAACGGCACGTTGCGCAGCTCGACGGTCAGCGCCGATTTGCGGCGAAGCACTTTGTCGATCGACAGCAGGGTCATGATCGCCGGATCTGCCTTGCGCGCCGGATCGTAGCCGAAGGCGTGCTGGCGGTTTTCGTCCAGGCCGTCGAGCGCTTCCTTGATGGCGTCCAGGTGCGGCGCCATCAGGTGTTGGCGCTCCAGGGCCGGCAGGTGCAGGAAGTCGAGCGGCAGGTTAATGCGGATGACCGGAGCCTCTTCCGGCGTCAGCGTCATGCGCGCTTCGATCAGCGGACTGGTGAGCCAGGCGCCCGAACCCATGGACGGAACGCAGAACAGCTCTTCGTCGGCGCCGTCGCCATAGAAGTCGATGATGTCCTGGCGCCACTGCGCCTCGGCGTCAGGCGACCACTCGCGCCCGGTCACCAGGCAGATGCGCTCGTAAAGCCCTTCCAGCAGCGCCTGGTCGAAGTCGATCTTGAGATGGCTGTATTTCGACCGGCCGCCGAGGATGTCCTGGACCTGAACGTTGAATTCGTTGTCGGCACCGTTGTGGGTCGAGCAGACCACGACCTGGCCGCCCCACATCAGGTTGGCCAGTGCCGCCTTGAGCAGCTCCTTCAGGCTGTCGACGAATGCCGCCTCGTCGATGATGACCAGGCCCTGCTTGCCCCGAAGGGTGCGCGGAGCGGACGATAGAGCCAGGATCTCGAAACCGGACGCGAACTGGATGCGGAAGGCCTTGATCTGCCGGGTCTCGCTCGGATGGGCCGGGTCGGTGTCGTCGAAGAGGAATTCTTCCTGGGCGATCGCCGCCTGAGCGAAGGCCCGAGCCCACATCGCGCAGGCGTCGATGAACTCGCGCGTCATCTCCTGCGAATAGGAGATGTACATGGCGTCCATGCCGCCGGCATCCTTGGCGCGACCGGCGCGCAGCACGGCATAGGAGGCCAGCGCCCAGGTCTCGCCGATGCGGCGGCTCTTCTCGATGAACAGCACGCGGACGGCCGTGCTCTCTAACAGGGAGACGGTTCGCCCCTGGTAGCCGAGCAGAACGCTGGGCAGACCGACGGTGTCGATGACATGGTCGAGGTTCGCCATGCTCTCACGGCGAACCTTTTCCCATTCTTCCTTTGAGATCGGGCCGGTCATGACGGCCCGCCGGTTTCGAGTGCTGCTTGGCCCAAGTCCGTGATGCGCCATTCGAAGCCGTAGTAGCCATCCGGCCCGCCAATACATTCAAGCAGGCCATCAGACTGCAGCGAGCGCAGCCGGCGCAAGATTACGGCATTGGTGGGGGGATGGCCCGTGCCGCCATTGCGAACGTGCTGACCATGCTGACGGTGCACCTGGTCATTGATGTACGCGCTCCTCGGGCGGACGGCATCCTTGACCGCTTGCAAAGCTGCGGTGCGCGTCAACTTCATGTTGCCCTCACGCCGAGGATCTGCGCCTTGATTGCCTCGGCCGTATCCGCCGACATGCCCTTGGCCTTGGCGACGGTGTCGACGGCGTTCTCGACATCGGCCTTGAATTCCTTCGCCACCTTGGTGCGTCGATCGCTGGAGACGCTCTGCGCCTGGGTCGCCATCTTCAACGCCGTGGCCAGCTGCATGGCGCCGACCGGCGCCAGGCCGCTTTCGCCGGCATCGGTCAGCAGCTCGAACACCAGCGTCTTGATCGCCTCGGCAGCGATCAGGGTGAGATCGTCGGAGCTTTGCGCATCGAACCGCTTGGAGATGGTGGCGGCGATCTCGCGCGTGTCTTCCAGCCGGCGGGTCATCATGGCCAGCTTGATCGAATAGCGGTTGAACGCCGAGAACGACGGGATAACGAATTCCAGCTCGCCCTTATGCTCGGCCTGCAGGGCCTGCATCTTCAGGAAGAATTCTTCATAGATCTCGGTTTGAGTGCGATCGCGGTCCTGCAGCGCGCTCGCTGCCCAGGTGATGATCGGGCCGCACTCCTCCGGCAGGCGTTCGATCAGGGAAAGTTGCCCACGGCCTTTGCGTGCCATCTCAGGCCTCCGGCGAGGGACGCGCCACGCCTTCGATGATCGACCGCCGTTCCACATGGTCGACGCCGCTGCGGGTGACGGCCGCAACCATCACGGTGCCGAATTCGGTGACCTTGACCGCGCCCAGCTCGGCAAGCTTGCGCAGCTGGGTGCGGACCCATTCGCGCGATCGGTTGTGGCCGAAGCCGTCGAGCGCCTTGGTCAGCATCACCTCATTGAGGCGACCGTCCGTCTGATGGTTCAGCTCGCGCAGGATGACCAGGCGGGCATCGGCGGTCAGATAGTTGTCGAAATCGGTCATGCGGCGCTCTTGTTTCCGGTTAGCAGGAAGTTCTCCATTCGGTGAACCGTGCGCGCGATACCGTTGACCACCTCGGCCTGTTTGCCCGCTTCGCCCTTGATCTCGGCTACGGCCAGGCGAAGGTCGGTGAACGACTTCACGTCAGGCAGGTGCTTCATGTCGCTCTCGATCGACTGGACACGCACGGCGTGGTCTTCCAGCCTCCTATCGACTTCCGCACGGCCTTCGACGATCGACGTGCGGATCGCGTCGAGAATTTCGGCCATGGACGCCTTGAAGGCGTCGATGTCGGTCTGGGCCTTCTTCGAACCGGCCGTCAGAAAGACATAGACGATCGTCGCCAGCGACAGCAGGGGCGAGGCCAGTGAGGCCCACGTGGCAAGGTCATCCATGGGCACGTCTCCGGCTCTGTCGTTCGATGAAGGTTTCGCAATCGACGCACCGGTCGGCCCGAGGCATGGCCTTGCGACGTTCTTCCGGGATGCGCTCGCCGCACTCACAGAATTTCGCGGCCTCCTGGCCGTTGGCTTCCTCGGCGACATACTGCCGGGCGGCGGCCTGGACACGGGCGATGCCGGCGTCGCGCTCCTGCTCGACCCGCCGCTCAGCCAGCTCGATGGCTGCGTTGCCGCCCTTCATTTCGGTTCCCTCGCGGCCTTACGCTCGTCGTACCAGCCGGCGCAGGCGTCGATCTGATCGTTCGCGTTGCCGAGGGCGATGTCGGCTTTCTTATTGGCAACGCCCAGCTTGTCACCCAGCTGCACCCCGCTGTGATGATGGCGGCGGCAATCCGACGGATAGTCCGGCATGCGCCTGGCCTGGGCGACAGCGCGGTCTGCCTCGGTCAGCGCTTCGCCAACGAGGCCGGCCCTGGCCTTGTCGCGATAGGCTTTGCCGAGCGCGGCCTTATCGGTTGTGCAGGCTGTCAAGCAGCTGCTGATCAACAAGGCCATCAACGCGGTCCTGCAGCACGGCGAGTTCATTCTCCGCTTTCCTTTTGTCGGCGTCGGTCAGTGTCAGCTTGGTTTCCAGGGTGACGCGTGCAGCGCGCTCGTCATCGGCGGCCTGGCGCGCTTCGTCGGCCTTGCCGTCGCTCCAGGCGCGCAGCCGGCGCTGTTCCGTCAACTCGGCCTGGAGCGCGTCGAGCTGTGCTCTGGCAACAAGCTCCGTCACCGCCTTATCGACGGCCTGGCGCACGGCCGAGGCCTTGTCGAGCCAGAGCCAGATGCCGGCCGCCAGGAAGATCCACACAGGGAGCGTGACGCCGAAGACCAAGATCGGCCGGATCACCTTCCATATGGTGAAGAGGAGCGCGCTCATCCCCACACCATCCAAAGCGCCAAGGCGATGGCGAGCATGACCAGGTAGGGCACTGCTCGCTCGACAGCGTCCGAAAGCCGGTCAGCTATGAGTTGCTTCAGCCCTTCCATCAGTCGAGCCCCGACACGCAAAGCTCGCCTTCGCCGATGCGGGTCGCGTCCCCCATCTCGCGGCGGTGCGCCAAGCCGATGATGAACTTTTGCCCGGCCCGATTGTAGAGCGTTGCCCTCTTGCAGCTGGCGACGTAATCCGGGGTCTTGCCCTTCTTGACAGCCGCATTGATTATGCCGGCCGCACCGGAATTGCAGGCCGTAGGGGCACCAATGTTCCAGGCCAGGCTGTCCATCATCGAGCGCCAGGAGATCGGCTGCTTGTTGAAGCTGGGAATGCACTTGACCAGGGCCGGGCGGAATTCCTTGGTCATGCGGTTCTGAAGTCGGGTTTTGCAGCCCTTCGGGGTCTCGACCATTTTGGGCTTCACGTTCTTGGTGTCACCGGCACAGATCGTCCAGATCGGTGGCTTGGCGATCCTGTCGAGGTAGGCTTTCAGCGCCACGCTTTCCCATGGCTCGACCAGGTAGGTCGACGCCAGGACGACGTCGTCCGGGACACCGTTGACGTACCGGACGCCGCCGATCGTCACACCCACGAGCGCCAGGATGGCTGCGATGGCTTGCTTGGCGCGCGTGCTGGGCATGATCGTGGCCACTGGATAGACCTTCCGCCTGTGAAATCGGCCGGGAGTTGTCCCGGCCATTTCGCAGCACCATGCCTTTGGCGGCAGGCGGCAATCATGCCCGCCTTGGCGGGCGGCTTAAGGGTGGGTTGTCAGTTGCTGGAGAACAGATCGGTCTGGCGCGGATCTCTGCTGCCCTTGACGGGCTTGTCCGGCATGCGCCGGAAGAGTTTGTCCACGCCGGTCTCGGTGATCCCGAGGCGGCCGGCTATGTCGCCGTTCGATGCGCCGGCTTCGCGATACTGCCGCGCCCGAAGCTCGCGGGCAAGAGGCACCCGGATATACGAGCCGGAATAACGGCGGGCAAGTTTCTTGGCTGCCGTGGCGCCGAGGTCTTTTGCGAGGGCGGTATCGTCGCCGGACGCCGGCACATAGAGCCGGCGGCCGCCATAGGTTTCAGCAAGGCGCACGAAGTCCGCCTGGCCAAGCAGGTGGAGCAATTCGGCGGATCGCTGATCGTCGCTCACACGACCTCCGCTTCGCCGTCGCGCATCAGGCGCGTGAGGAACTCATAGCCGGGCACGCTGTGGCCGCCGATCGTCGTCACGACGCGTCCGTTGACCAACAGGAAGCGCGCACCCAACGCCTTGACGCATGGGGCGCCCTGGTGGCGACGGGCGGCGTCGGCGATGTGGGCACGCAGCTGCTCGATGTCGACGCCGAGGATCAGCTGCAAATAAAGGATGATCGCGTGGTCAGAGACGTAGACTGGCTCGTCGTTCATGCGGGCTCCCATTCGATCAGCTTTCCCTCAAAGCGTCCGACGCCGTGATGCTGGAGCCAGAACAGACCCATGTTTTCGCGTGCGGTTTCGCCCCAAAGACCGAAGGCGGAGACGCACGACGGCGCGAAGCCGTCAGCGCGGCAGAACAGCTCGATCTCCTCGCGATGCAGCGGGATGCCCTCAATAGCGATGCTGATGATCGGCATTGGCATCAGGTCGCTGACCGCGATCTCGATCGAGCGGACGTTGCTGCAGACCGGATCGGCATCGACCAGTTTGCGGCAATGGATCGTCCGCATGCCCTGGTAGAGCTGGACCGGCTCGCCGGGTCGAGCATGCCGCTTGCGATCGGCGCGGACAGTTTGCCGCTTGATCAGGCCCGAGACCTGCGGACCGAACATCGGCTTGAAGCTGTAGGCGACCATCAGCGGGCGCGTCCCGATGAGAGGGAGGCCAGAACAGTATCGGCCAAACGCCCCACATCGATTAGCGGTCGCGGCGCCGGGTAGACCACCGGATAGCTGAGCATTGTCTTGCCGTCTGCATCAATGAAAGTCGTCATGATGCCGAGATCGTATTGGCGGTTAAGCTCGGCTTGAAGGGCCGAGACAAGAATGGACCTGTCGGGAGTGCTCATGCCTTTTCCTTCCTAATGAGGTCGCCCAGGGTGTTCATCACGGCCGGCCAGTCGCGGTCGGTCATCTGGTCGAGCGGCTTGGCCTTGTCGAAAATGAACTTGCGGAAGCCGTTGGGATCGACGGCCCGCAGCACGGAAAGAACCTGCCACTGCGCGAGTGCAATCTTTGCACCCGATGACCGGAGCCAGGAGGCCGTCGAGACGCTCTGGCTCCAGTCGACGCCGGCTTCACGCGTCATCCATGCCTTGAGCGCGTCGATCGCCTTGGCGGCATCCTCCGCATCCAGCAGAAATCGGGTGTGCTCAATGCCGGTCTGCCGCTTGATGAATGACAGCATGGCGGCATCGGTCCGGTCGCCGACGATGCCGAGGTTCCAGGCGGCGATCCAGAGCGCCTGCAGCTTCTTGGCGAACGGCCCTTGAAGGCCCTTTTCAGCCGGCTTGAAACCCTGCCGGCGGTGTTCGGTGACGATGAGCTGGAGCTCGCGATCGTTCATCTCGCGCAGGCTGCGCTTGCCGGTGACCCGCTGATAGAGATCGCGGGCAGTATCCTCGTCCAGGCCGAGCTGCTTGTTGCCGACATGGATGGCCCCGAGCGCGCTCATGACGCGCTCCGGCAGTCATGGTGTTCGACGTAGCTCCTCGGCGCAGCTTCGGATCTCGTGGGCGACGAGAGTGAAAAGCAGCGCGAGCTTTTCGATTGGAACCTCTTGGAGATTGGGGGCCGCCGACACCAGGTCGTTGAGCCCTTCGAATGCAAGCACTGCGTAGTCCAGCCGGTCGATCGGCTGTAGAGTTCCTGACATTTAGTCTCCCCCCGGGGAAAGGCCTTTTCGTTGTTGCTGGCTGCGTCGCGCGCGCCGGCCGTCCTGGTGGCCGGACGAACGCAGGTTGGTAGACCGCATGGAAACGGCAAGCCTTTCGGCTTCCCGCGTCGCCCGACCAGGACGCTCCATGTCGGGCTACCAAACCCGGCTCCGCCTTTTTCGCGGAGCAGGCTGACGATAGACACGAAAGGGCGAAGGCTGAAAGAGAAATAACGGCCTCTCCCAGTGCTACCCACATGTTGGTTAGCAAGTTCTCTGTATTGGACAGTGTTCGTCATCAATAGCTCCTCGGCGGCACGAACAGACAGATGGTTTTGCCCGCATCGAGCCCGGCCTGGTGAGCGCACCAATGGAACAGCCCATCAGGGCTGTTCTTGACCCGTTTGTCGGACATCGGGATGACTTCGCCGGTGTGGGCGATCACATAGCCCTCGGGCTTCTCCAAGACCTCGCCCGACTGTGTGGTGCGGCAATCGTAGTTGGCGCAGCAGGCGAAGGGATATGACCAGCCCTGAGGCGCGGCGGCCGTGGGCGTGGCATCGTGGGCGAACGCGGGGATGGAAGCGAGCGCGCTGCAGGCGAGGAGGAGGCTCTTGATCATGCCGCCAGCTCCTCCGCATCGTCCAGGACCGCGTCGACTAAGTCGCTTTCAGCGACGGCATCGACGATCATCCAGGCAAGCGTTTCGCGGGTGATGCCACGACGCCGCGCATGCGGTGCTAGGCGCTGCAGAAGTCCGATCGGCAGATGAACCGTCCGGCCGACGCCGTCGCTGCGTTGCGATTTCGGCGCAAAGCGACGAACCGAACATTCCAGCGCCGAGACGGTCGAGGAGGAGATGCCAATCCGTTGGGCAATGGCGGTGGTCTCCATGCCCTGGGCGCGGAAAGCAGCAATGGCGGCGGTGCGGCTTGGATATCCGAGCGTTGGCTTGGCGCTGCTCATTGACCGGCCTCCCTCGGCTCGATCGTCACCGGGCCGGAGCCGTGCGGGTTGAAGCCGTCGTCAGCTGCGATGCGTTTGCACGCGGCCGTGTGCCAGTTCCGCAGCGCGGCCGTCGTGCCGCCGGTCGAGGTCGCCCGAACGCCCGCCATCTTCACCGAGACCTCATGTGCCGGGCGGTCGTTGAACCGAGCGCCTTCCTCGTTGGTGAAGTACGCGATCAGCTTCTCCTGGGCGGCAGCGGTGCGCCTCCGCCATCCGTCATAGTCGGTATGGCTGTACTCGCCTTGCTCGGCGTTGGCGGCTGCGAGCTTCTCGTCAACGACCTGGACTACGCGCTGCAGAGTTTCGATCCAAAGCGTGTCCATGGGATCAGGCCTCCTGCAAGTCGACCGGAGTGGTCGCTACGGCATGGCGGGTGATTACGGTGGCCAAATCCTCAAGCACGCGGGCGGCGGTATGGAAGGCGCCGTCCTCGGCATAGATCTTGGCGAGATCGGTTTTCTCCTGGATCACGGCGTGTATCGACTGAGTGTCGCGGTGCTGGGAAAAGCGGTTGGTTTGCTTGGCCATGGTCATGCCCTCGCCAGGTCGATGGTGACGGGGCGCCATTCGGCGTCCTGGCTGTCACGCTCGTAGCAGCGGACATAGGTCTTCGAGCCGATCACGCGCATGGCGTCACGGATGGCCTCCATGGCGCGCTGCCAGCGCACGTCCTCGATGTCGAGGCGCAGCAGCATGAAGATCTCGGTACGGTTGATCTGCCCCTGCTTCTCGACGTTGAAGGCGCGCGAGATGATCGACCGGATTTCAGTGCGGCTGTCGGCCGACCACTCGGTCAGGCACTCGTCGATCAGGCCCTTGGCTACCTGCAGCTGCGAGCCGAAGTCGATCAGATCGGCCACCTGCACCGACACCTTTTTCAACCCGTCGAAGGTCATGAAGGTCTTGTTGCCCTTGGCGCCGCCCTTCGTCGCGCCATACTCCTGGGCGAGCAGGGCCTCGAACGAAGAGAGATCGTCAAACGTGTGTTCCTTGAACCGCCCGATCTGCGCAGACAGTTCGACGGCATGGCCGATGATCTTGCGAACCGTTTCGTCCTCAAGTTTGTGGACGGGCTTGATGGCCTCGATCGGCACCAGATTGCCCTTTGCGTCGGGCATGTAGGACTTGCCGGCGACGACGATCGCGCCGGCTTCAGCTGCTGCTTGCATGGTCATTCTCCTGTTGAATTGGAATTGGGTGGATGAAGGCGAGAAGGTCGCGGACGGCGGCCATCTGCAGAGCGACGTGCTCCTGGTGCTCAGCATCGGCGGTGTCAGCCCAGGGCATTGCCCGTTCGAGCGCCGAGACCAGGAGGTTGGCTTCCAGCACGATTGCCCAAAGACCTTCGGTCGCCTTAGCCAGGGCGTAGATCTCGGCGATGGTTGCCCTGGGCGCATTGCGCTCGGGCTTGGTGATGATGCGGCTGCAAAGCTCGATCATGTCGAGCCGGGAGACCGCGGCTAAAAGCGCCTCACTTGCGGGCATAGCGAGCCTCCCGCAGGTCGATCAGCTTGCGAAGTTCCCTGGTCGCGTTGTCAAGCTCCCAGCGGGCACGGCGTTCGCCCTTTGTGTGAATAGACGCATCGACCTTGTCGAGCGCTCGACCGAGCACGCCACAAGCCACCATGATCGCCTCGTCCTTTGGTGACAGCGGGCGAGGCTGCAGCGGCTTCCTGACCACCAGCGCTGCCGCAATCAGCGGCAGCATCTGTTTGGCGATCAGCGCGGCGCTAGCTTCAGCCTCCTGTTGGTGGCCGGTCATCATGCCGCACCGCCTGGCCGACCGTCCGAGAACGGGCGCGGGATCACCGGGAACAGGCAAATGTTCGATCCCGGCTGGAAGGCCGCCTCGGCGATGCGCTCGGCCTCGGCGTCGCGCTCGATGCGCGCGGCGTCGTTCCAGAGCTTTGCGCTTAGCTGGTTCTCCAGGGCGCGGGCTGCATAGCGAAGCTGCTTGATACGGTCGCTCAGAATACGGGCGTCGCACGGATCGAGGATGCGGGGTTCGTGCTTGAATTCGTCAAGCAGGCCGTCGATTTCGGCCAGGCCGTCCGACAGTTCGAGGGACATTCTCTCGCCCATGGCTATTTTCTCCTTTGGGGGCAGGTTTTGCAGGCGTGGAAAAGCTGGGCGCGGTGCCGCGACGTGGCGCGGAACGGCTCCTTTTGTTCGGTGAGGCAGCGGTCGCGGCCGATCTCGCCCAACACCGGGCAGTCGACGGTCATCGACATCAGAGCGCCGCGCACCATCTGCTCGACGCGGCCGAGGTCGCCCTTGTATTTGCCGCTTACGATGGTCGAGACGGCGGACGGGCTGTAGTCGATCCGCTGGGCTGCAGCCTTCAGCGACGTGGCGTCGGCCAGAGTTGCCAACTCCTCGACCCAATCGGGCAGCGGCGTCCAGGCCTTGGTCGCGTTGGAGATATACGACCCGAACACCGGCCGCTGTTCCTTCGCAGGGCCACGGTTCATGGCTTCACCTCGAAGGTGACCGATGGGCCGACGACAGTTTTCTTGTTCGGGTCGTAGACCAGCTTGGTGGCGAGGATTTTCGGCGCCTGGAGGCCGAGGTTTCGGACCAGGCGATAGGCCCCTGGATTGCCCGCCACGATGCCAGCCGCCGACAGAGCCTGGAGATAGGCCTTTACCGTCCCTATCGCGACGTCAGGGCAATGCTCCGACAGATCGGCATGGCTGAACACCTTGGCCATCTTCATGGCGCGCCAGAGCTGCTCTATGCCCAACTCGGGCATGGCTTTGCCGTCCCGCGAGATCCGAGGGGCGACGAGCGGACGCCTGACCAGGCGATAGATGACTGCTGCAGGAAGATTGCCGCCGCCCACATTGCCGGCGGTTCTCGTTTCGACGACCTGGGCGATGCCGGCGAGCTTGAGCCTTCGCACATAGCGGCCGACCAGGCTGGTGCTGACATTCGTCCGGTCGCAGATCTGCCGCACCGTCCAGGGGCCGCCGAGGTCGAGATCTCGGATGATCGACCAGTAGCCGGCCTCGCCACGCGGAACGGCGATGCTGATCTGCACCATGTCCACAATAGCGCGAAGGCTCATGCTGCCCGCCTCGCGCTGAACTTCGGCGTCGCGTTGATGACGCCGGCACCGCCGAATGTTGCGAGGTCGACCGTGGTCGCACCCGTCAGCTGCGCTACCTTGGCGACGGTCGCGAGGTTGATGACGATGCGCCGCGTGTTGCCCTTAGTCTTGTCCAGGATTGCGGCGGCGAGATCCGGCGCGACGGTGACGCCGTTGCAGCGGTTCTTGACCAGCAGTTCGAAGTCGACGGCATCGCAGGGGACGGCGGGCAGCCATTCCAGGACGCGGTTGTGGACTCGCTCGAATGCCTCCAGGAGGCGCGGCAGGTTCTCCTCGCCGATCATGATGACCGGTGCACCCGACTTGTCGGACAGCTCGCGCATGAGGTCGACGAACCGCTTGTGGGCGATGAAGTGGGCTTCGTCGATGATCAGCGGCCGACCCGGATCGGACACCATCAGCATAATGGCCTTGTTCTTCAGATCCTCGATGGTTCCGCGCGGGTTGGGCTCGCCGAGTTCCCTCAAAATATCGCAGAGCAGCGAACGGGCCGTGGTGAACTGGCCGCACTCGACATAGGCGGCGCGATACTTGTTGGCGCCATAGACTGCGGACTCCGTCTTGCCCCAGCCGGAAGGGCTGAAGTAGGCGGCCAGGCCGGGCAGCCTCGGATCGCGTTCGACCATCGTCTGGAGCAGCGTGGCGAAGGCGGCGACGTTCTTCAGCGGCGCCGGCCGATTGACTTTCGTGGGTTGGTTCATCATTTTCCTCGTTGTGCTGTGCCGCTTCGGCGGCGCGTTCTTGCGGAGAGCCCGGTTTGCAGACCGGGCTTTTCCGTTACTCAGGACAGGTACGCGTCCCCAAAATCCTCATGGATCATCGATTGGGTCTTGAACTCGGGCGACATGACGTAGCCGCCGAGCCACATGGCGTCGGCGGCGGACAGCTCGCCGGCCTGCATGCGGTCGCGGAAGAGCAGCGCGCGGCGGTAGCGTTCCATCGGCGTTTCCGGCAGGGCGACAACGTTGTCAGGCAAATGCGCGGTGCGCTCCGCCTCGATCTCGGCCTGGCGGGCCTTGAGGATCGCGTCGGTGCTCGCCACCAGCTCCGCTTCCTCCTCGGCGCGCATCTCGTCGATCAGCCGGCGATGTGCAGCTGCGGCAGCCTGGTCGAGCGGTGCCGTTGGGTTGATCTGCTCCGACATGGCCGCGATCGCCGCGTCGATCTGTGCAGTCGAGTGCGCTTCCTCGCGGCGTGGCAGTGGGATGACGTTCGGTGCGTCGCGGCGTGCCACTTCCAGGGCACGCTCGATGAGCGGCTTGCCCCTCGCCAGGCGCTTCATGTCGGCCTTGAGGTCGCGCGCCTGTTCGTTGACCAGGTCGGACCGGATTTCCTTGGCGGCACGGTGGAACGTCTCGGGATGGATGCCGGCGAGATCCGGGCAAGTGGCGTCGCCGAGGAACTCGGCGCCGTCCTGGGCGAAGGCGTAGGCGCGCCCGGCGTCATTCGGGTCCATGCGCACGAAGACAGCGGTGCCGGGCATGATCGACGGCGTCTGATAGTAGTTGTCGGCAATGCGCACGCCGCGCTTGGTGACGATGCGCTGGCCGCTGTCACCGGCTACCGGCATCAGCAACAGGTCGAGGGCGCGCTGATCGACCTTTCGCACCGGCTTCGACGAGGCGAGCGCAGTGGCGAATGGGGTCGCGCCCTTCAGGCCGGCATGCGGGCGGTGCTGGTAGATCGTGCTTGCCCAGTCGTCGACATGCTTCTGCAGCTCCGGCCCGGTCAGCGTGACGCCGAAAACCTCGGCCTCGGTTTCGCCAAGGCGTTGCGAAAACGACTTGCGGCTTTCGATGGCTTTGCGATCGGCGACGTTGTGGCCGACAAAACCCGGCAGCAGGGTCGCCATGTCATGCTGGAACGTCTTGATGACGCGCTCGACATGGCCCTTCTGTTCGGGCGAATAGGCGTCCGACGTTTCGGCCTCGATGCCGAGCGAGACGAACAAGCGGCTGGTATCCTTGGCGACGAAATCGGAGCCGTTGTCGGTCTTGATGACCTCCGGGACGCCCCATTCCAGGATGGCCTTGCGGATCAGCAGTGCGACCGCCGAAGCACGCGGCGTCCGCGACAGCAGCCAGATGCTGCGGCGGGTGGCGATGTCGATGCAGGCATAGACCGAATGGCGGCCGTCGGTGCAGAGCGCGTCGACCGGCGAGGCGTCGATCTGCCAGAGCTGGTTCGGATCGGTGACGTGGCGAAGCATGCCGACGCCGGCCGGCGCCATGTGCGAGCGATATCGGTCGGGGTTGGTGAGCTTCAGCAGCTCGACCTTGTGGGTTTCCTTCAGCCCTTTCAGTGCATGCTGGAAGGTGCGGACCGGCGGCATCGGAATGACCGTTTCAACGCCCTTTGAAAGCGCCTTCAACGTGTCGCCGAACTCGGAGCGGCAGAGCGTCCTGACGTGGTGCCCCGAAAGATGCGGCTGCTGGGCTATCAGCGCCAGCATGAAGGCGCGCACGGCGCCGCCATTGGCGGTTTCGAGCACGCCCGTGCCCTTTCGCGCCTGGGCGGGATCGTGCGCCAGCGCGTTGACCTTGCCGTCGCGCTTTTGCGACTGCCAGCGGGCGAGCGAGCGCTTGGACAGGCTCGGGATGATCTCCAGCGCCCACGGCTCGATGTTGAGCGAGCCGGCATTGTACTTGTCGGTGAAGACCTGGACGCGGGTGGCGTAGCCAAGCTGCATGCCGCGGGAGAATTTTTCGAAGGCGGCGACGATCGCCAGCCGCGCATCGCGCTCTTCCATGGCGCGCGCCGACAGGCTGGCGTCGGGCGAGCCCTTGGCCGGCTTTACCGGCAGCTCGATGACGATGTGACGCTGCTGATAGGCGACCTGGGCGAGCGTCGGAAACAGCGAGACATGATACTCGGTGGCGCCGCCACGGCCGGCGCGGGCGCGCGCCTGGGTCAGGCGATCGGCCCAGCCTTCGCGCTGGGCCATGCGGATGACGGCGCTTTCCGTTGCCGGCATGTCGGGCAGCTGCTCGGCTGCGATCTCGCGGGCGGTCAGCCAGTCTTTCATCGCACCGACCTATTGATCTCGGCGCGCAGCTCGGCCGCGTTCATTGCCTTGCGGGCGACAATGTCGAGCACACGTCGGCGCTCGGTGCCCATGCCTCGGTCGAGCACCTTGGCGAAGACCATCGCCAGCGCCATCGTCTGCTTGGAGGTCAGGCCGGTGACGCCGATGGCTGCCAGCGCCTCGTCGATCTCGTTGGTGAAATCGAGGATCATGGCTGCACCTGCGGGAAGCCGTCGTGGGTTCGACCATCGAGCAGGCGGCCGGCATCGCCCTTCTTCATCCGCAAAAGCGTCGTGCCGTCGCTCTGATGCTCGAACGCGTGCCCGAGGAACTCCGCCAGCCAGGCTGCGTCACCGAAATTGAGAGGAACCGGCGGAACCCACACCTGACCGTCGCGCATGATCCATGCGGTGCCCGCTTTGGTCGCTTCGGCAATGCGGCCCGCGATCTGGTCGGCATCGATCAAGCAGCCCCACTGCTTGAAGAGGTAGGGGATGGCGTTCGCCGCACAGAAATCGCGGGTAGCGCGGTGCCAGTCGGGATGATGCGATCGGGCGTCTTGGCCGCTCTCACCGCCGGATACAATCCAGTTGAGGAACTCCCAGCCGGTCCAGTCGACAGGGCCGAGGGCTGGCTCGTAGCTGACCCATGTTTTCCAGCCCATTTCTGAAAGCCGGCGCAAGCTGTCGCGGCGCTCGTCGGCGCGGGCCTGGTCCTCGATCGAGCAGCCCAGCAGGGCATTCTTCAGAGGAGAATGAACGGCCAGCCAAAGCGAGGGGTCTTCGCCAGGATGTCGCGCGGCATAGATCGCCTGAGCCGTTCCTTCGATCAAGGCATCGCGCCAGCCGGCTCCGGCAAGCCTCTGATCGCCGTTTTCGATACTCTCGAAATATTCGAGCATCCGGCCCGGTCGCTTGGTGAGCACCTGAAAGATGTGCTGCGGCGCCAGCGCCATGACGGCGAAAATCTGGTCGATCCACTCGTCCGGCACCGCCTCGTAGAACAGGTCGGCATGCGCGCAGACGAAGATCATGCGCGGCTTGGTCCAATGCAGCGGCTGGGTGAGCCACGCTTCGTTGAACTGAACCTGCCCGTTCCAGACCGGGCCGTTCTTGGTGTCGATGGTCAGGCCTTTGCGGCTCCAGTGATGCTTCAGCCGGGTGCCGGCGAGCTTCATCGCGTAGCAATGCTTGCAGCCCGGCGACTTGACCTGGCAGCCGGTGATCGGGTTCCAGGTGGCGTCCGTCCATTCGATGGTGGTGCCGTCAGCCATTGGTGCCCGCCTTCCGGTTGTGCTCGGACACCAGCCAGTCGATCGCCTGGCGCATCGTCGGGAAGCGGCCTTCGTTCGCTTCGCTGACCGACTTGCGGTGGATCGAAAAGGCAACCCAGCGCTCCGCCGGCTTGTTGCCGACGAATTTGCCGACATTGCCGGTGGCTACGTCGTCGAGCGCGATCTCTCTCATGGATAGCGCCGCTCAAGTTCGCGCGCGCCCGCCGCCACCTCGGAGGATGGTCGGCGGGCGCCGTCGAGGGCGGCTTGGGAGCTGCGAGCCTCGGGTGTTTGGGGAAGCTTGCTGATGACCACGCTGATGTAGGCAGCGAGCTGCTCTTCCAGATGCTTCTTCGTGTCGGCATCTTCGCAGCGGCTGCACTCGATCTTCATGCGTGTGAGCAGTCCGGTGTAGCCCTTCGGCAGTTGGAAATAGTGGTCGACACAGAACACTCCGTGCCGGCCGGTAGTGTCGTCCGGGCAGGATGGTGCGGCGCATTTCGTCATGACCAGATCCACCCTTTCAGGACATGCTTGCGCATGCGGCGGCGGAACACGGCACCGGCGGCGAGGCGCCGGGCCTGCTGGCGGGTGAAGAGCAGGTGCACCCCGTAGAGGATCGCCCCGTAGAGGGCGGCACCGCATAGACCGTAGGCAAAGAGGCTCATTGCGAGGGCCTTTCAGCGTTTGGCTCTGGAGCGCGCGTGCAGCGCCGCCTTGCGGGCGGCGATGTCGCGCTCGTGTTCTTCGATCAGGCTGATTTCGATGATGTCGGCGTACTTCTCGGGCACGACCGCGTAGCCGAACTTTTCGGGCACGAAGCCAAGCAGGCCGTCTGCCTGGCTGGCGTCGATCAGGGCGATGAACGCGTCGAGCGGGATCCGGTGTTCGTCGCTGCTTTCCGACGACCACTTGTTGAGCATGCCCTCCGACACTTGGCGGCCGAGGTAGACCGACATGCTCCGGGCGATCTCGGCGCGCGAACCCTTGCCCTCGTCGCGGCAATCGCGGAGCGCACGGCTCACCAGCCGGGAAATCTGGTTGTCGAGATCGCCACGGCCGGCGACATCGGCTGCATAGCCGACCGCGACCTTCGGCGGTTCCCATTCGAAGAGGTCGGCGGTCAGTTGATCGCGGCGCGAGCGGACCATCAGCTTTTCCGCCCTTTCATCCACCGCTGGATGGCGGCTTCATGCAGGGTGAAGAAACGGTCCTGTTCGCTCTCCTTCAGCTTGGAGAACTCGGTGGCGACCTTCTCCCACTTCGGTGCGGTCGCCGGCTTGGAGGTCCGGTCGATGACGGCGATGGCGTCGCTGACCGTCTGCGGCGCGTCGGCCGCTGCCATGGTGAGCAGGCGCGCAATGGCGGCCTGGCGCTCCAGCGGTTCGGCCGCGAGTTGCAGCAAATCGGTCTGGCTGTTGGCGACCGCGTGAAGCGAGATGTCCTGGCGGATCGGCTCCGGAATGGTGGCGATCTTCAGCGCGTGGAAGACGCTGCGGCGGGATATGCCGAGCACCGCCTGTGCGGCCTCGGAGAAATTGAGTGCAAACTTTGCACTCAATTCGTCATCCTCGACGATCTCTCTCGTCTTCTTGCGGCCGGTTTTGCCGGTGCCGTGCTCGGCGTCATAGATGTCGCGCCAGTCGGCGATGTCCTTCGCGCGGTCGAGCACCGACAGCTGGCGCCGGATCAGGTTCTCGGCGATCTCGCGCTTGCGGATCTGGGTTTCGGTGGCGACGTCCTTGGGATCTTTGACGAACGCGTCGATCTCGTCGCTCCCGAGGCCGGAAACGGCGGCGAGCCGGTGCCCGCCGAAGATCAGCCGGTATTCGTAGCCATCGGTCTTCTCGGGCACGACCTCGATGGGGATCATGTGGCCGTTGCCGCCCTGAATGTCGGCCATGATGGTCGCCACCCAGGCGGGATCGAGCCGGCGCCGGTTCGCGGGCACCCGAATTTCAGCAATCTTGATCTTGGTTGGTGTCACGTTCCGCAGGCCCCTGATTGAATTCCCCCGTCTGCGCATGCTCTCGCGCTAGACAGCGGGCTCAGGGCGCCCCGGATGCGTTGTCTAAAATGAGTGCAACTTTTGCACTTCCGCTGCGACCGGCCGAACTGGTAGTGTCGACCTCGTCATGACGGCCTCTTGTGTAGAGAGTCGGGAAAAGCTCGCGGAATGGTTTGTTCAGGGCTGCGGCGATCGCCTCGGCTCCTGGGCGGCTCAAGCCGATGATGCCTTGCCTGCAGGCGCTGGAATAAAGCCCAGCACTTTTGGCAATCCCGGTCAGCGTCATGCCACGGCGCCGAAGCTCGGCGTTGATGGCGTGACGGTCCCACACCAGAGGCGTGTTCATGGCGGCTCCACCGATCGTCCGGACCTTTGCACAGGGCCGGATGGTTAAAGTTTTAAACAACACTAGTCGCGACTAATGTCGCACAATTGGGTGAACCTATCAACCCTAAGGCGCAAATATCCACGCGTCAGAGTTCGAGTGTCCGCCAAATTGTGCAAAATTGGTCTAAGACGCTGATATTGCGAGGTTTTCTTGTCCAATGTCACGGAAATCGAAACTCTGACGCACGGTCAGAGTTCGGAGCGGGCGGACATGTCGTTCGCTGAGCGGCTACGAATTGCACTATCGGGCGAATCACCGCACGCGTTTTCGAAGCGGTCGGGGATCGGTGATTCGACGATGCGCAAATATCTGCTGGGCTCAATGCCAGGCCTGGACAATCTGCTGGTCATCGCGGAGGCGGCAAACGTCACTCTCGACTGGTTGGCTGCGGGGAAAGGACCGATGAGCCCGGGGAAGGGCGGCCATACCTTTATGGTGGCTGGCGGTGCGCCTGAAGGCTTCGTATCCATTCCCAAGCTCGACATCCGGCCAAGCGCCGGCGCCGGCAGCATCGATCTCTACGATGAGAGCGAGCCGGACATCTTCGCGTTCCGAGAGGAGTGGTTACGGCGGATCGGGGTCAGCCCTAAAACTGCCCGCCTCATGGTCGCCAAGGGCGATTCGATGCGGGAGACCATCAACGATGGGGACCTGATGATCGTCGACGTCTCAATTCGCGAGTTCATCGACGAGGCGATCTACGTTCTGGTCTACGGCGGCCTGGTGCGGCTCAAACGGCTGCAAATGCTGCGTTCCGGTTTGCTGCTGCTCAAGAGCGACAATCCGCGATACGAGACCGAGGAAGTGCCATTGGCCGAGCAGCCCGAGCTAATCATCGGTGGCCGCGTTCGCTGGGCAGGCGGCGCGATTTAGGGTTTGGAGGGTGTTTTGGACGCGTTGAGCCATCTGAGGTCGAAGCCTATGCTGCTGGTTTTCCTCGGGCTACTGGCCCTGGCTTGGTACAAGGCCGCCAGTGGTCCGCGTAGTTCTGGACTAGACCGGCAGACTTGCGACGAAGCGTTCGATCGGGTTGCCGCCGGCGATCTGGGAGACGCGAAGGAACTCTATCGTGCCACTATCGCCCAATGCATCAAAACGGGGCTGCTCGACCCATAAGCCCTCATTGGCTGGTGCCAAACGAACTTGCGCGGTCGCCGCCGCCGGCTTCATTTGGTGCCAAGTGAAGTTGCGCGGGCCGTTTTTCGAGCCGGCGCCGCTCCGTTCCCTTCAATAGCCGTTGAATGCCTTGTTTTCCGGGCTCCTCGCGGCCGTTCCCGCCGATTATCACCTTTTCCCAGCATTAGCCGGCAGATGCCATCCGATCTTGCGCGTTACAGCTGTAACGCGCAAGATCGGATGGCATCTCTGGCAAAAGGTGAGAGACCCCGCCAGAAGCCGCCAAATACCAAGGGTCAGGTAGAGA
>NZ_JAMYOY010000022.1:0-99029 GCF_040320115.1 Mesorhizobium sp. M0802 | reverse complement strand
CAATCCCATTTTCATGCGCGTCTGGGGGGCGCGTATTTTTTTATAATACACCGCTGGTGTGCCCCCCACGGGGAATTTTAAATTTATTGGGTGGCGCGGGGGTAAAACCGCCGGGCGCCTTTGCCGTTTCAAGCTTCAGGGATTTCGCCATGACCGCTTCATCAAGCCCGCAAGCCGGCCCGCTCGATTTCTTCTGGTTCATCCCGACGCATGGCGACGGCTCCTATCTCGGCTCCGAACAGCAGCAGCGGCCGCCGGAGTTCGCTTACTTCAAGGAGATCGCACAGGCCGTCGACCGGCTCGGCTTTCCCGGCGTGCTTTTGCCGACCGGGCAGAATTGCGAGGATTCCTGGATCACCGCCTCCGGCCTTGCAGCGCTGACGGAAAAGCTCAAATTCCTGGTGGCGCTACGGCCCGGCGTGACGTTGCCCACCTTCGCGGCGCGCCAGACGGCGGCGCTCGACCGGCTGAGCAATGGCCGCCTGCTGCTCAATGTCGTGGTCGGCGGCAACCCGACCGAGCTTGCCGGCGATGGCGTGTTCCTGCCGCATGATGAGCGCTATGCGCAGGCGCAAGAGTTCCTGACCATCTGGCGCGCGCTGGTGTCGGGCGAGAGCGTCAACTTCAACGGCAAATATTACCGCGTCGACAATGGCCGCCTTGACCTTCTGCCGCAACAGGAGCGGCCGCCGCTCTATTTCGGCGGCTCGTCCGATGCCGGCCAGGAGCTCGCCGCCGATCTCGTCGATATGTACCTGACCTGGGGCGAGCCGCCGGCGCAGGTGGCGGAAAAACTCAGCGCGGCGCGCAAAAAGGCTGAACGGCGCGGCCGCAAACTGCGTTTCGGCATCAGGCTTCATTTCATCGTGCGCGAGACCGAGGAAGAGGCCTGGCGCGCCGCCGACCGGCTGATCAGCCACGTCACCGATGCCCAGATCGAAAATGCCCAGGCCCGCTTCACCAAGGAGATGGACTCTGTGGGACAACGGCGCATGGCCGAACTGCATGGCGGCCGCCGCGACAGGCTGGTGGTTTCGCCCAATCTGTGGGCCGGCGTCGGCCTGGTGCGCGGCGGCGCCGGCACCGCGCTGGTCGGCTCGCCGGAGCAGATCGTCGAGCGCATCCGCGAATATCAGGCGATCGGCATCGACACCATCATCGGCTCTGGCTACCCGCATCTCGAGGAAGCCTACCGCGTCGCCGAGCTTCTGTTCCCGCGTCTCGGCCTGGGCACCAGGCGGGCACGGGCGCATGAGAACATCGCCAATGAATTCGCCGTCGGCTTCCACGGCGCCAACCGCCTTCAGGCGTCGTCATGAGCCTGGCTCAACGGGCCAAACAGAACGGCATCGGCTGGCTGCTGCCGGCGTTGGTCATAATTGGCTGGGAAGCCGCCAGCCGCGCCGGCGTGATGCCGGCCAATGTGCTGCCGGCGCCGAGCGCGGTGGCCGAGGCCTTCTGGCGGCTGACGCTATCGGGCGAGCTGATACAGAACATCGGCGTCAGCACGCTGCGCGCGCTGGCCGGCTTTGCCATCGGCGGCTCGATCGGCTTTGCACTCGGCCTTGCCAACGGGCTGTCGGCGCTCAGCCGCGGCCTGACCGACACGACGCTGCAGATGATCCGCAACATCCCGCATCTGGCGCTGATCCCGCTGGTCATCCTGTGGTTCGGCATCGACGAGGAAGCAAAACTGTTCCTGGTGGCGCTCGGCGTGTTCTTCCCGATCTACGTCAACACGCTGCTCGGCATCCAGAGCGTCGACCCGCAGCTGGTCGAGATGGGCAGGGTCTACGGCATGGACCGCCGCGCGTTGTTTTTTCAGGTGATCCTGCCCGGCGCGCTGCCGGCGATCTTCGTCGGCCTGCGCTATGCCTTAGGCATCATGTGGCTGACGCTGATCGTTGCCGAAACCATCTCGGCCAGTTCCGGCCTCGGCTACATGGCCATGCAGGCACGCGAATTCCTGCTGATCGATGTCGTCGTGCTGTCGATCCTGATCTATGCGCTGCTCGGCAAGCTTGCCGACAGCTTCGCCCGCCTGCTCGAGCGGCTGTCGCTCGGCTGGCATCCCGCCTTCCAGAACGCCTGAGGGTTCGATGCCAACCGCCAGCCTGACCGCCATCCGTTCCTTCGTCGCCGCGCCGGAACCGTCACGGCCGGAGGAGGCCGTCGAAAGGCAGCGCGCCTTTGCCTTCAAGGGCGTGGAAAAGCGCTTCGGCGACAAGGTCGTGCTCGACGGCATCGATCTCGATGTGCCCGTCGGACAGTTTGTGGCCGTCATCGGCAAGAGCGGCTGCGGCAAGAGTACGCTGTTGCGGCTGCTGGCCGGGCTCGATCGGCCAACCGCTGGATCCCTTACATTCGGGCCGGAGGCGAAGGCCGGCGCCGGGGAAGAGAGCCGCTTCATGTTCCAGGAGCCGCGGCTGTTGCCCTGGGCCAGCGTGGTGAAAAACGTCGAGGTCGGGCTGACCGGGCTTGCCACCGGTGCGGAAGCCAGGCGGCGCGCGCTCGCCATCCTGGGTGAAGTCGGCCTCGCCGACCGCGCCGACGAATGGCCCTCGGTGCTGTCGGGCGGCCAGAAGCAGCGCGTGGCGCTGGCGCGTGCACTGATCGGACAGCCAAAGATTCTGGCGCTCGACGAGCCGCTCGGCGCACTCGATGCGCTGACCCGCATCGAAATGCAGCAGCTTCTGGAACGCATCTGGCTGGAGCAAAAATTCACCGCCGTGCTGGTCACGCATGACGTCGCCGAGGCGGTTGCGCTCGCCGACCGGGTGGTGGTGATCGACGAGGGCCGCATCGCGCTCGATCTCGACGTGTCGGTGGCGCGGCCGCGCCGGCGCGGTTCGGTCGAGCTTGCCAGGCTGGAGGGCAGGATTCTGGATCAGCTGTTCGGGTAGAGCCTATCGCGGGCAGGGCATTCTATCCGAACCGGATAGATAGGTAACAGAATGGACCGGCAATATGGGGTGGCTGTTTTCTTGCTCGCCGGGTTGGCCCTGTTTGCGACTGCGGGTTTGACCAGCGCCTTCCCCCACTCCGTCACCGCTTCGCGGCGCCACCTCTCCCCCCTCCGGAGGGAGAGGAAGGGAGCCAGGCCGCATGAGTTCGCGCCCCTGCAAGGCTCGCGCCTTTCCTCTCCCCCGTCGATCGGGGGAGAGGTGTCGAGCGAAGCTCGACGGAGTGGGGGTCGATCTGTGTGGGTCGATTTTTCGTCGCAACTCACCCCCGCGAACGGCTCGCCCATACCAGCCCGGCGAAACCGACCAGCATGGTCACGATGCCGATATAGAGCCATTGCGACTGGCCGGTCATGAAACTGCCGCCGACCACGCCAATGCCCTGCAGCGACCACAGCGCGCCAATGGCGAGCACGATCAGCGCCAGCAGATATCTGAACAGTCTCATCGCCAAGATTCCTTTCCGAAGTCGATCGTCAACTGCGCCATGACAGTGATGACAGAGCGAAAGGACGGCGCCCAATCGCGCTCTCTTCTACTTGTACTATAACGTCCTGCCTTGCTCACGGAATCTGTGAAACAGCTCGCAATATCGCTGGCGATACGGCCGCGCCACACGAAAGATGCCTGACAAACTGTTTCCCAGCGACTCCAAACGTGTGCCAGTGCCACGGAACTGCCCGATGCTTGCCGCATTTCCTGCCTTATTCGACACTTAACGGCTGGGGTCTGTCGAAAACGGAGCCAATCCCCCCAACATGAAGAAAACAAACCAGACCGCGCTTGTCGCGCTAACGGTCGCGGCTGGCCTGATGGTCGGTGCATCCGCCTCCTCCGCCGCCGGCCAGTGCGGCCGCGCCTCCTGGTACGCACTGCATTCCAGGACCGCCAATGGCGAACGCATGAACCCGTCGGCGCTGACCGCCGCGCACCGCAGCCTGCCTTTCGGCACCAAGTTGAAAGTGACCAACCAGAATAATGGCCGCAGCGTCATCGTGCGCATCAACGACCGCGGCCCGTTCATCAAGGGGCGCGTGCTCGACCTGTCCAAGGGCGCCGCCGGCCAGCTCGGCTTCATCGGCTCGGGCCATACCTCGGTGTGCATGGCGCGCGTCTAGATCTGTCCAAGTCCGGCCCGATCGGGCCGGACGCATCCTGCCCCCGTTGTCCAACAGCCTTCCATTTTGCAGTGCACATTGAGCCGGCTGCACCCGCCCAACGCGGTTTCTCAAGGCCTCGGACGAAAGATTGGCATATGTCACGCCACGTGACGTATTGCATCGCAGCAATATCTTGTTAACCTCCGCGCGAGACATTCAAGGCTCGGCGCTGTCCGTCGTCCCTTCGGTCACGGCAGCTGCGGAGTACCTGATGTTCTACCAGCTCTACGAAATGAACCATGCCGCCCTGCAGCCCGCGCGGCTTTATGCCGATGCAGTGCGGCTGTTCTACACCAACCCGCTCAATCCGTTTTCGCATACGCCGTGGGGCCGCTCGGTCGCTGCCACCGCCGAACTGTTCGAGCGCACGACGCGCCGCTACAGCAAGCCGCATTTCGGCCTGAGCAAGACCGTGGTCGACTGGAAGAGCGTCGAGGTCAGCGAAAAGACCGTGTGGTCGCGGCCGTTCTGCAATCTCACCCGCTTCGAGCGGTCGGTGCCCGCCGGGCGCAAGGCCGACCCCAAGCTTCTCATTGTGGCGCCGATGTCGGGCCATTATGCGACGCTGCTGCGCGGCACGGTCGAGGCGATGCTGCCCTATGCCGACGTGCACATCACCGACTGGGTCGATGCCCGCATGGTGCCGGTGACCGACGGCCATTTCGACCTCGACGATTATATCGACTACATCATCGACATGCTGCATGCGCTGGGGCCGGACACCCATGTGATGGCGGTGTGCCAGCCTTCGGTGCCGGTGCTGGCGGCGGTGGCGCTGATGGAAAAGCGCGGCGATCCCTTCGTGCCCTCGACCATGACCTTGATGGGCGGGCCGATCGACACCCGCCGCAATCCGACCGCGGTCAATCTGCTGGCCAAGGAAAAGGGCATCGACTGGTTCCGCGACAACGTCATCATGCACGCGCCCTGGCCGGTGCCGGGCTTCGGCCGCGAGGTCTATCCGGGGTTCCTGCAGCTGTCGGGCTTCATGAGCATGAACCTCGACCGCCACATCACCGCCCACAAGGACTTCTTCATGCATCTGGTCAAGCATGACGGCGACAATGCCGAGAAGCACCGCGATTTCTACGACGAATATCTGGCGGTGATGGACCTGACGGCGGAATTCTATCTGCAGACCGTCGACACGGTGTTCGTGCGCCATGCGCTGCCCAAGGGCGAGATGACGCATCGCGGCGAGGTGGTCGACACCAAGGCGATCCGCAATGTCGCGCTGTTCACGGTCGAAGGCGAGAACGACGACATTTCCGGTCTCGGCCAGACCCAGGCCGCCCACGATCTCTGCCCCAACATCCCGGCTGACCGGCATGCGCATTACATGCAGCCGGCCGTCGGCCACTACGGCGTCTTCAACGGGTCGCGATTCCGCTCGGAAATCGTGCCGCGCATCGTCGATTTCATCACCAGCTACGGCCGCCAGAACCGGGTTGCGGTGAAACCAAGGCTGGTCCGCTCCGCCAAAAGCTGAGGCTCGATCCGGCTGCAGCGTGCATTGCCCACAAAAGCGGGGCGATTTTGCGCGCCACCGGCGTTCTGTTGCACAATAGACGCTGTTGGGCGGGCGCGGGTAACCATGCCGAAGAATCTGGCTCCCCTTATAATTGACACGGAGTGTAAATCCCCTTTAACCTTTCGTTAAGAACAAGGGCGAACGGGGACAATGACTTCCTCACCGATGGCACGGACGCTGCGCTTGTGGGCGGCAGCAGGGCTGGCGATCTCTGCGTGCTGGGCAGTGCCGGCACTTGCAGGCGGCGCCATGGCGACGGGCGGCATGACCTCGCAGCCGATCGGCCACTATGATTTCTGTAAAACCCAGCCCGGCGAATGCTCGATCCGGCCGAGCAACCTCAACCCCGCCGCGATGACCGACGCCTTCATGCGCAAGCTGATCAACGTGACGTCAAGGGTCAACGCCGCCGTCAAGCCGATGAGCGACTACGACATCTATGGCAAGGACGAGGTCTGGGCCTATCCCGACAAGGGCGTCGGCGATTGCGAAGACTATGTGCTGGAAAAGCGCCGCCAGCTCTCGCGCTCTGGCGTGTCGCTGGCCGATCTCTTGATCACCGTCGTGCGCAAGCCGGACGGCGAAGGCCATGCCGTGCTGACCGTGCGCACCGACAAGGGCGACTACGTCCTCGACAATCTGACCGACAAGGTGAAGATCTGGGACGCCACCGGCTATCGCTTCCTCAAGCGGCAGGCCATCGACAACACCGGCCGCTGGGTCTCGATCCGCGGCGGCCAGCAGGTACTGGTCGGCGCGGTTCAGTAAATAAGGACGATGCATGTGAGCGCGTCGCTGCGAACAGCTTCGTCGGAAGCCCGCGGCTAATAACTTTCACGAGATAACCGCAAGTCGGCGCTGCCCCTCATTGCCCTGCCGGGCATTTCTCCCCGTATAGTGACGGGGAGAAAGATGCTGCCATCGGTGATTTCGACAATGGTCAACGCTGCGGAATAGGTGCCGGCGCAGCGGCTATCTCCCTTCTCCCCGTCACTACGGGGAGAAGGTGCCGGCAGGCGGATGAGGGCAGCGCTGCCCTCGAAATCTTATCTCTCGAAACGCCTCCTCAAAAAATTTCGCTACCTGCGTGAACCAAACCGTCTCCAGCGGCGACACACAGCCGTAAACAGAAACCCAACCATGGAGACTTCAAATGACTGCTTTCCTGCGTAGTGCTTTCCTCGCCGCCATCGCGGTATCGTCCCTGGCCGGATCCGCTATGGCCGACCAGACCGGCTGCGCCAAGAACAACCAGTGGGGCAATCGCTGTTGCGATCTCACCTCGGACTGCCTGGGTGGCGGTCGCGGCGGCGATCATGACAGCACTGGCGGCCGTGGCGGCCAGGCCGGCGCGAAGTAATCTCGCCATATGCCCGCTGGCTAACGGCCGGCGGGCATCGCCTTCAGGATGAAATGCCGGCGCTATTGATGAGCATTCGTGGCCTTGGCGCCGCCCTACTTACGCCGCTCCAGTGCCGCCCGGATCGAGCCGGTGATGCGGGCAAGCTCGGCTTCGTCCAGCTTCTCGATGTTTTCGGCCAGGAGATTGGCCAACTCGGTGGCGGCAGGACTGAGGCCGGACGTATCGAGTCTCACCCGCGGATGTGAGGCCTCGGCCAGACGCGCCAGCTCTTCGGCATCGTCCCAGATGACGTTGAAATAGCCGATGATCTTCTGGATCAGCGTCCAGGTCGGCGCGCCGCGGCGGCCATGTTCCAGCGCCGACAGATAGGCGGCGCTGACTCCGATCGCCTGCGCCATGTCCTTCTGGCGCAAGCCGCGCTCGGCTCGAAGCGCCCGCAGTTTTTCGCCGAACGGCGTCATCAGCGGGTTCGCCTGAGTCGAACGTAGAGCGCGCCCGAACCGCCGTGGTTGCGGGCGGCGTGATCGTGGCTGGAGACCAGCGGCCGGAAGGCAGGCGTCGACAGCCAGGCAGGCACGGCGCGCCGCAAGACGCCGTCGCCGCCCGACGACGACCCTTTTCCCGTAATGACGAGGACATAGCGGACCCCGCCGGCATGGGCCCGGTGCAGGAACGAAAACAGCAGCGAATAGGCCTCGTCCTGGGTCATGCCATGCAGATCGACGCGGCCTTCGATCGGCAGCCGGCCCTTCTTCAGCTTGTCCAATGTCGGCTCGTCCAGCGCGTGGGATACATGCTGCGCCTTCGGCTTGGCGGCGAGGACCGGACCGACAGCGACCGGCGTCTGTGCCGGCTTAGGGTCTACGACGATGTCGGGAATCTCGACCGCGGTCCGGCCCTTCAGCGGTCGGGCGGTACGCGCCACCAGGTTCCACAGCACCCGATCGTCTTCGTTGAGTTTATCGGGGCGCTTGCTCATCGATTCGATTCCGAAACGAGAGCGCGTGGAACCAAGGCATAGAAATCGGCCGCATTGCGAACGACGCCGGCGATCTCGCCGGCCGCATCGCCGGAGCCGGCGAACAGATCGCCCCGCGCCGGTCCGATGATGGCCGAGCCGGTGTCCTGCGCAATCATCAGCCGCCGGAACGGTTTTCCGTCGAAGGCGGTCAGCGACGGAGCGTCGATGTAGAAGGGGGTACCGAATGTGTGCAGCAGCCGGTCGACCGCGAGCGAACGGCCCGGCGTCAACGGCACCTTGGCGGCGGCGATTGGACCGGATGCGGCATCGTCGACATCGGCTTCGCGAAAGAAGATGTAGGAGCGGTTCTGCCAGAGGATCTCGTCGACGCGATCCGGATGCGCCCTGAACCAGGCGCGGATAGACTGCATCGTCACTTTTTCCAGTGGGATTTCGCCGAGTTCGGCGAGAATCTTCCCCGGACCGCTGAAACGTTGGCCGGATTTGGCGGCGTAGGAGACGCGGCAAAGCCGGCCGTCGGTCATCTTCAGCCTGGCCGCACCTTGCACATGGATGAAGAAGACGTCGACCTTGTCGGCAAGCCAGGCGATTTCCAGGCCTTGGCCGGCCAGCGCGCCTCTCTCGATCTCACTGCGGTCGAAATACTCCACCAGGCCCTGCGGCGCATCGCGGGCGAAGGCGAGATAGTCGTCCATCCCTCGAGGACGGTTGGCATCATCGATGTCGACGAGATCGGAAGGCCGCGCCAGCAGCGGCACCGTGAATTCATCCGTGCGCACTGGTGAGGCCTCGGCCTCGGGCTCGTAGAAGCCGGTGACCAGGCCGGGGTTTTCGAATCGAATCTGGACTGGGGCGAAATGGCGCTCGAAAAAACCCTTGGCCGCCGACCGATTCGCCGGCGAAACGGTGCGCGCCTCGTCATAAGCGCCGGCAAACGCGTCGAACCGGACGCCCAACGAACCGGTGCGGTAGGGCTTGTTCAGGACATGAAAGGCCGAACGGCGGAAGGCTTCGAAAGCGGGCAGATGGTCATCGAAATTCCAACCGGGAAGATCATCGAAGGACTTTTCCACGAAAAGCGGCGAGAGCGACACCTCAGCCTCGCCACTGCCGATGTTTGCCTGCATGTCGCTATCCCAAAAAAGCTGCCCGCACCGGGCGACATGCATAGGCTCAGTCTTCTTCCTCGGTGGCGACCAGCTTCCAGTTCGGATCGCGCGAGCGTGTGTCGCGGGCGAAGGTCCAGACATCCTTGACCTCGGCCACCGTCTCGGGATCGCCGTCGATGACGGCACCCGCCTTGTCGCGGGTCGCCGAAATCAGTTCGCTCACGATGCGCAGCGTGATGTGGGCCTCGCCGCCCTTCATCTCGGCCGAGACGATGTCGGCCTTGTCGATGCCGACGAAGGAGGACTGGATCTTTTCGGCTTTCGCCTCGCGGTCGCCAATCGCGGCAACGAAGCCGTCAAAAACCTCGCGCGACAACAGGTTCTTCAGCGTTTTTCGGTCGCCATCGGCATAGGCCATGACGATCATCTCATAAGCCATCTTGGCGCCGTCGACGAAGACTTTGGGGTCGAAGGAGGGATCATTGTCCTTGATCGCGCGCAGGCCCTTGTTGAGGTCGGTGTCGGGCTTGGCGAAGGCATCGATGGCCGCATAGGTCTCGGCAGCCGTCTCGCCCGGCATGCGCTTGCGTGGCAGCGAAACCACATTTTCGGGCTTCTGGGTCGCGTCCTTCTCGGTGCGGCTGGCCGTGTACGGATCGAAGGGCGGGCGCTCGCTGCCCGTGCGGCGGCCAAGCACGTTGCGCAGCTGGAAAAAGATCACCACCGCCGCAATCAGAAAGAAAATGGTGCCGAAGTCGAAGAATCCCATATCTTTCGCCAATCATCCCTGACCTGGCCGGGACCGCCAGCCAATCGGGCGGCGGTCGCATGGCGTTAAACATGCAAAGCATATAGAACGCATGGCGCAATCATTCAAATCAAAGGCAGGCATACCTATCTAACGGCCTCAGTGCCAGCGGCGATTATGCGCCGCCCGGCAAACATGGAAACGATCGGTCAAGACTTGCGCATTTCCTTCCTTCCTCTGTTCCTGCTTGCGCTGCCGCTGCTGGAAATCGCCGGTTTCGTCATTGTCGGCCGCGAGGTCGGGGCGCTGGCGACGGTCGGTCTGGTGCTGGCTTCAAGCATTGCCGGCGTGCTTCTGCTCCGGCACCAGGGTTTTGGCGTCATGGCGCGGGTCCGCGCCGAGATGGCCGGCGGCGGCGACCCCAGCCGCCAGCTCGCGCATGGCGCCATGATCGTGGTCGCCGCGATCCTGTTGATCATCCCCGGCTTCATCACCGATATTGTCGGCCTGCTGCTGTTCCTGCCGCCGGTGCGCGACCTTGCCTGGCGCAGGCTCAAGGGCCGCATCGTCGTCGCGACCGATTTCACCGCCGGCGGTTTTCGCGGCAGGTCGCGTGACAAGGTCATCGACCTCGACGACCGCGACTATTCGCGCGAGGACGATTTCAAGCGCGGTCCCGACCATAACTCGCCGTGGCGCCGCCTGAAGGACGACTGAACGTCACCTTGCCAACGACTGACTATTGACCCCTTTCGGCCTGAAGGCGGCAAACCTTGTCTTGTCTTGCCGACCATGCTAGCCAACGCCCGATTTCAATTCGGTCAGCGCTGCTGTCCAGGCAAAAGGAACAAGGCTCATGGCCAGCAAAGATGACGCGCCGGTCGGCGCCGCCAACGGCAACGGCGAAACGGCGCAGCCCTCGCTCAACGTGCTTGCCCAGTATGTGAAGGACCTGTCCTTCGAAAGCCCCGGCGCGCCGAACTCGCTGCGCGGCCGCGACAAGGCCCCAGGCATTGCGATCAACGTCAATGTCAATGCCAACCCGCTCTCCGACAAGCAGTTCGACGTCAATCTGACCTTGAACGCCAAGGCGTCCTTCGACCAGGAAGTGCTGTTCAATGTCGAACTGGTCTATGGCGGCGTCTTCGCCATCGCCGGCTTCCCGCAGGAGCACATGCTGCCGATCCTGTTCATCGAATGCCCGCGGCTTTTGTTCCCGTTCGCCCGCCAGATCATCGCCGAAGCCACCCGCAATGGCGGCTTCCCGCCGTTGATGCTCGACCCGATCGATTTTGCCCAGATGTTCCAGCAGAAGCTGGCCGAGGACCAGGCGGCATCGAAGGTCAAGGTGAGCTGAAGGCAAGCGTCACGCGCATGAGTTGAAAGCCCGGCTTCGTGCCGGGCTTTTTGTATACTGAGATGCTGGCGGGACAGCACCCCCTCTGCCTTGCCAGGCATCTCCCCCTCATCGCGACCATCGCCAACTTTAGACGTTGCAGGAATGGGCTGGAGCGGCGAAGCTGCTGATCTCCCCCCTTGAGGGGGAGATGGCCGGCAGGCCAGAGAGGGGTGTGACGGAACGCTACCTCCGCGATCCGTTCACCCCGCCGCCACCTTCAGCCACAGCGCCTTTTCACCCAGCGTCGCCACCAGCCCCGCATGCGCCGCTCGCTCGCCCTCAGTCAGGCGCGGCGGCAGGGCGATTGGCCTGGCGGCGATCGAGATGTCGATGTCGGCAACGTCGCCATTGCTGTTGAGCTGCACCACGACCGCGTCGAGGACAAGTGCGGCCTGCTTGCCGCCGATGAGTTCGATGTAGACCTCGGCCAGGAGCTCGGAATCGAGCAGCGCGCCGTGCTTGGTGCGGTGGCCGTTGTCGATGCCGTAGCGGCGGCAGAGCGCGTCGAGCGAATTGGGGCCCATCGGATGCTTGCGCCGCGCCAGCGCCAGCGTGTCGACGACGCGCCCGGTGTCTATGGCCGGCTGGCCGAGCCGCCCGAATTCCGTGTTGAGGAAGCCGATGTCGAAATTGGCGTTGTGGGCGACGAGCTTGGCGCCGTCGGTGAAGGCGAGCCATTCCTCGGCGATTTCGGCAAAGGTCGGCTTGCCGACGAGGTCGGCGGCGCTGATGCCGTGCACGGCTTGCGCCTCGACATGGACGGCGCGCCCCTGCGGATTGATGAATTTGTGGAAGGTGCGGCCGGTCGGGAAGCGGTTGACCAGCTCGACGCCGCCAAGCTCGATGATGCGGTCGTCGCGCATGTCGAGTCCGGTGGTTTCGGTATCGAAAATGATCTCACGCATAGAATCAACTCACTCCTGGAGGAGTAGAATCATGGAGCGCAACAAAATGGCAATGGGCAATGCCGACAGCCTGCCGTCAGGAGCCTTATGGGCGCGACTTATCCCCCAGGAGTTAGCAGGCGAGCTCAGCGCCCTGAGAGCTCGGCAATGATCGCGCCGACCGCGCTGCGGGCGGCGTCCATGCCTTCACCGGTGTCGATGACGAAATCGGCCTGCCGGCGTTTTTCGGCATCGGGCACCTGCTTGGCCAGGATGGCCGCCAGCTTTTCCTCGCTCATATCAGGACGCGCCAGCACGCGGGCGCGCTGGATATTGGCCGGCGCGGTGACGACGACGACCTTGTCGACACGGTTGCGGCCGCCGGTTTCGAACAGCAGCGGAATGTCGAGCACGACGAGCGGCGCGGCGGCGGCGCGGTGCCTTGCCAGAAAGGCATCGGCATCGGCCCGCACCAGCGGATGGACGATCGCCTCCAATGTCTTCAGCGCAGCAGCGTTGCCGAGCACGCGGCGCGCCAACTCGGTGCGGTCGACCGAACCGGCAATCACGGTGCCGGGAAAGGCCGCCTCGACGAGAGGTGCTGCCTTGCCGGCATAGAGGCGATGCACGGTCTCGTCGGAGTCATGCACCGGCACGCCGGCGTCGACGAACATTTTCGCCGTCGTCGACTTGCCCATGCCGATCGATCCGGTGAGGCCGAGCACGGTCATCATTTGGCGCCCATCATTTGCGACCCATCATTTGGCGAGGATGTCGGCGACGATCATCTGTCGCAACTCAGGCGTGACCTGCGGCATCTTGCCGAACCAGCGTTCGAAACCGGGCACAGCCTGGTGCAACAGCATGCCGAGCCCGTCGACCGTCTTCAAGTTTCTCGCGCGGGCAGCGGCAAGCAGCGGTGTTTCCAGCGGCACATAGACGATGTCTGCGACAATGGCGTGAGCTGGCAGGCCGGCCGGATCGGCGGCCAGCGTCGCATCGCCATGCATGCCAAGTGCCGTCGTGTTGATCAGCAAGCCGGCATCGCCAAGCAAGTCGCCGACCGCGCCATGCGCCGAGACGCCGGCCCCGAAGCGGTCGGCGAGTTCCTGCGCCCGCGCCAATGTGCGGTTGACGATGCGGATATCTTTGATGCCGCGCGATTTAAGCGCGTGGATGACCGCGCGCGACGCGCCACCGGCGCCGAGCACCACGGCCGGAGCGTTTCTCTCCCAGCCCCGGGCATGCTCGTCGAGATTGCCGGCAAAGCCGATCCAGTCCGAATTGCCGCCCCACAGCACGCCGTCGTCCAGCCACAGCATGTTGACCGCGCCGATCATCTCCGCCGCCTCGTCGCGGCGCTCGACCCGGGCGAAGGCGACTTCCTTGTGTGGAATGGTGACGTTGCCGCCCTGATAGCCATTGGCCTGGAGGGAAGAGAGGAACTCGGGAAAATCGGCCGGCGCGACATCGATCGCATGATAGCTGCCGTCGATGCCGTATGTGTTCAGCCAATAGCCGTGGATCTTCGGCGAGCGCGAATGCGCGATCGGATGGCCGGTGACGAAAGCTTTTTTCTCAACCATCGATGGCTCCGAGCGCACGCAATTCCGCCAGCACCGGTAACAGCGGCAGGCCGACAATGGTGAAATAATCGCCTTCGATCTTTTCGAACAGCTGGATGCCTTCGCCCTCGATCTGGTAGGCGCCGACGCTCGACAACGCCTTGGCGCCGACGCGGGCCAGGTGCCGGCCGACGAAGGCCGGATCGAGCTTGCGCATGGTAAGGCTGGCGATGCCGACGTGACGCCACAGCACCTTGCCGTTGCGGCAGAGCACGGCGGCGCTGTTCAGCTGATGCGTCTTGCCCGACAGCGCCAGCAGATGGCGGCGGGCGCCTTCCATGTCGGCCGGCTTGTGGAACACTTCATCTCCCAGTGACAAAGTCTGGTCGCAGCCGAGCACCAGGGCGCCCGGTCTGCGTTCGCTGACCTCGGTCGCCTTGGCTTCGGCGAGTATCAGGGCGACATCTTCCGGCGACACACCGCTGTCCTGCAACGGCGCCTCGAGCGCACGCTCGTCGACATCGGCAGGCACCGCTTCGATGCCGAGCCCGGCATTGATGAGCATTGCTTTGCGGAACGGGCTGCCGGAGGCGAGGATGATTTTTTCGGTCATGGGTTCTGGGCCTGGTCGATAGTGGTTGATTGGGGCAGGAGGTCGCGTTGCCATCCCATCATCTATTCTTCCCCCGCAGGGCAACAATGGCTGCCGCGGTCTCTTCGATCGAACGGCGGCTGACGTCTATCATCGGCCAATTGTGGCGGGTGCAGATCTGGCGGGCATAGGCGAGCTCTTCGGCGATCGAGGCACGGTCGACATAATCGGTCGCTTCGTAGGTGCTGCTGTTGCCGAGCACGCGGTTCTGCCGGACATGCGAGATGCGTTCGGCGGTGGCGATCAGCCCGACGATCAGCGGCTTGGTAGCAGCGGCCAGGCTTTCGGGCACCGGCACGCCGAGCACGATCGGGATGTTGGCGGTCTTGATGCCGCGGTTGGCGAGATAGATGCTGGTCGGCGTCTTCGATGTCCTGGAAATGCCGATCAGCACGACATCGGCGTCGTCCATGTTGAGCGGCAGCTGCCCGTCATCATGCTCCATCGTAAAATTGAGTGCGTCGATACGGTGGAAATAATCGGCATCGAGCACATGCTGGGCGCCGACGCGGCGGCCGGCCGGCGTGCCGAGATAGGACTGGAACACGGTGAGGACCGGCTCCAGCACCGAAACGCAGGGCAGCCCCATGGCGGCGCAGCGCTCGTCAATACCGCGCGCCAGCTTCTGGTCGACGACGGTGTAGAGGATGATGCCCGGTTCCTCTTCTATGTCCTCGAAGACTTTCGCCACCTGCTTTTCGGTGCGGATGAGCGGATAGATATGCTCGATGGCGCGCGCATCCTTGTATTGCGCCGAGGCGGCTCGGCCGGCCGCCAGCAGCGTCTCGCCGGTGGCGTCGGAAATCAGGTGCAGGTGAAAGAAGCTCTGGGGTTTGTTCACAGGGGGCGCCTCAGGCTGTGGGCTTGTGTGGATAAACCGGGGCCGCAAAGGCGACCGGCTGGAGGCGACTGTATCAGAAGGCCAGTTGTCCACAATTCGATGCGCTGTCAGCTTCACTGTGCGGTTGGGGACAAATCTGGGGACGGGCGTTTTTGCCAGCGCTTCATCCACAGAGGCGGTTTTTCAGCGGCTACGTCAAACCATTGACTCCAGTGATGGAATCCTGGTCATCCACACTCTTTGACAATCCCGCGGAAGAAACACGCGACAAAATGCTGGCTGGCCTTTTCCAGGGCAAAGCGGGACAGGTGACAACCACCGATACCAACAGACTCTTAGAATCAGAAAATTCTAGAAATAGACTATTTAATTATAGAGAAGGCAGGGAAGAGAGCGCTCAATGCCCGAGAACCGCATCGTGCTGGACGTGCTGAGAGGCGAGGCAGTGTTTCCGCCGCCGCTCTGGATGATGCGCCAGGCCGGGCGCTATTTGCCGGAGTACCGCGAGACCAGAAAGCGCGCCGGGTCCTTTCTCGATCTTTGCTACAATCCTGATCTGGCCGTCGAGGTGACGCTGCAGCCGATCGAGCGCTTCGGCTTCGATGCCTCGATCCTGTTCTCGGACATTCTGGTCGTGCCGCATGCGCTTGGGCGCGATGTCCGCTTCGAGGAGGGCCGCGGGCCGCTGCTGACGCCAATCACTGCAGCTCAGATTTCGGCTCTCAACGGCGAAACGTTTCACGTGAATCTCGAACCCGTCTACGAGACGGTTCGCCGGCTGCGTGCAAGATTGCCTGACGAGACCACGCTGATCGGCTTCTGCGGCGCGCCGTGGACGGTGGCGACCTACATGATCGCTGGCCACGGCACACCCGACCAAGCGCCGGCGCGGCTGTTTGCCTATCGCGAACCGACGGCCTTCAAGCATCTCCTGAAAGTGCTCGCCGACCACTCCGCGGCCTATTTGATCCGCCAGATCGAAGCCGGTGCCGACGTGGTGCAGATTTTCGATTCGTGGTCCGGCGTGCTTGATGATGCGTCTTTCGATCAGTTCTGCGTGCAGCCGGTGGCGGAGATCGTCAGGCAGGTTCGTGCGGTTCATCCCGATGTTCCGATCATAGGCTTTCCCAAGGGCGCCGGCGCCCGCTACGAGACCTATCGTGAGAAGACCGGTGTCACGGGGCTGGGGATCGACTGGACCGTACCCCTGGCGGCGGCGAACGAACTGCAGCGCTCGGGTGCGGTCCAGGGCAACCTCGATCCCTTGCGGCTCGTGGCCGGCGGCAAAGCCCTGTCGGACGGCGTCGATGCGATCCTCAAGGCGCTGGGCGACGGACCGCTGATCTTCAATCTCGGCCATGGCATCACGCCGGAGACGCCGGTGGCACATGTCGAGGCGATGGTGAAGCAGGTGCGGAGCGCGACACGCTGATGGCTCAATCGGATAATACGCGCGGCAACAGCACTCGTGGGGCGATGATGCGCATGACCATCGGCATCGGAGTGCTGGTTGTTCTCACCGCACTTTTGTTTTTCTTTGCGCCTGAGGGTTTCTATCCCTGGGCGAAGGCAATCCATATCCTGGCCGTCATCTCCTGGATGGCCGGCATGCTCTATCTGCCGCGATTGCTGGTCTACCACGCCGACGCAGAGAAGGGGTCCGTCCAATCGGAGACCTTCAAGGTGATGGAGCGGCGTCTGCTGCGCGGCATCATCAATCCGGCGATGATCGTCACCTGGGTGTTCGGGCTTTGGCTTGCCTGGAAAGTGTTTGGCTTTCACGGCGGCTGGCTGCACGCCAAGATAGGCTTGGTGCTGTTGCTGTCGGGCGTGCATGGCTATCTGGCCGGTGCTGTCAGGAAATTCGCCGAGGACCGCAATGAAAAACCGGCGCGGCACTGGCGAATCGTCAACGAGATCCCCACATTGCTGATGATCGCCATCGTCATCCTGGTTGTCGTCAAGCCGTTCTAGGCCCATTTCGGTCGACAAAACGCAGCTTGCTCTTTCCCCCGACCGACGATAAAAGACGGGTCTTCCTTCCCGTCATGCGCCGCCCTTGATTGCTTTCGGCCGCGCCCGGCATTTATCGCATCCAGCCGATATATTTTCCCCAAAGCAGATTCAGAGTCCGTCTATGCAAGAAATGAAACTCGCAGAGTTCAAGAACAAGAAGCCGCCAGAGCTGATCGCCTATGCCGAATCGCTCGAAGTGGAAAACGCCAGCGTCATGCGCAAGCAGGAACTGATGTTTGCCATCCTGAAGAAACTGGCCGCCCAGGACGTCGAGATCATCGGCGATGGTGTGGTCGAGTTGTTGCAGGACGGTTTCGGCTTCCTGCGCTCAGCCAACGCCAATTATCTCCCGGGTCCCGACGATATCTACATCTCGCCCTCGCAGATCCGCCGCTTCTCCTTGAAGACCGGCGATACCGTCGAAGGGCCGATCCGCAGCCCAAAAGAGGGCGAGCGCTATTTCGCCCTTCTCAAGGTCAACACGATCAATTTCGACGATCCCGAAAAGATCCGTCACAAGATCCATTTCGACAATCTGACGCCGCTCTATCCGACCAAGCGGCTGAAGATGGAGATCGACAATCCGACCGGCAAGGACATCTCGTCGCGGGTGATCGACCTGGTGGCGCCGATCGGCAAGGGACAGCGCGCGCTCATCAACGCGCAGCCGCGTACCGGTAAAACGGTGCTGATGCAGAATATCGCCCACTCGATCACGGCCAATCATCCGGAATGCTATCTGATCGTACTTCTGATCGACGAACGGCCAGAAGAAGTGACCGACATGCAGCGTTCGGTGAAGGGCGAGGTCGTGTCCTCGACCTTTGACGAACCGGCGGTGCGCCACGTCCAGGTCGCCGAAATGGTCATCGAAAAGGCCAAGCGCCTGGTCGAGCATGGCCGCGACGTCGTTATTCTGCTCGATTCGATCACCCGCCTCGGCCGTGCCTACAACACCGTTGTGCCGTCCTCCGGCAAGGTGCTGACCGGCGGTGTCGACGCCAACGCGCTGCAGCGGCCGAAGCGCTTCTTCGGCGCGGCCCGCAACATCGAGGAAGGCGGCTCGCTGACCATCATCGCCACCGCGCTGATCGACACCGGCAGCCGCATGGACGAAGTCATCTTCGAAGAGTTCAAGGGCACCGGCAACTGCGAAATCCAGCTCGACCGCAAGGTCGCCGACAAGCGCATCTACCCGGCCATGGACATTTTGAAGTCCGGCACCCGCAAGGAAGACCTGCTGGTCTCCAAGCAGGATCTGCAGAAGATCTTCGTCCTGCGCCGCATCCTGGCGCCGATGGGAACCACGGATGCGATCGAGTTCCTGATCGACAAGCTGAAGCAGACCAAGACCAACGCCGATTTCTTCGATTCGATGAACACGTAAGCTTCTCGTCGGCCATCGTTTCGCATTGAAGCCCCGTTCCGGGAACTGGGACGGGGTTTTTCATTGCGGGGGCAAACAGGTCGCATTTCCGACAGGGCGTGGCCTTGGGCGGCAATTTCCACAGCTGTCGTCATGCGAGTAATCGCGTCTCGAAGATCGGAAGCCGCATGGAGAAAACAATCCCGACCCTGATCGGCTTCTCGGCCATCCTGACATGGTCCTTCCTGGCGCTGCTTTCGACGGCGGCGGGACCGATTCCGCCCTTTCAGCTGGCGGCGATGACGTTTCTGCTTGGCGGGTTGGTCGGCGCGTCGAGCTGGCTTGTCCGTCCGGCGGCGATCAAGTCGCTGCGCCAGCCGTGGCAGGTCTGGGCGCTCGGCACAGCGGGGCTGTGCATCTACCACTGCGCCTATTTCTTCGCCATCCAGTCGGCGCCGCCGGTCGAGGTCAGCCTGATCGCCTATCTCTGGCCGTTGCTGATCGTCGTCTTTGCCGCCTTCCTGCCTGGAGAAAAGCTGAGGGCCCATCACATTGCCGGCGTCATGCTCGGCCTTGCCGGCGCCATTGTGGTGATCACCAAGGGCGGCACGATCGGACTGGCCAATGGTGTGATGAAGGGGCATGTCATCTCGCTGTTCTGCGCTTTCATCTGGGCCGGCTATTCGGTTTTATCGCGCCGCTTTGGCAAGGTGCCGACCGATGTGGTCGTCGGTTACTGCTTCATCACGGCTGCGGTCGCCTTGGTGCTGCACCTCACCCTTGAGACCACCGTCTGGGCACAGACGGCGACGGAGTGGAGCGCCATCGTCATCTTGGGCGTAATACCGCTAGGCGCCGGCTTTTACGCCTGGGACTATGGCTGCAAGCACGGGGACATCATGATCCTCGGCGCCCTCTCCTATGCCGCGCCCCTCTTCTCGGTCATCGTGCTTCTGCTGGCAGGCTTTGGTGTGTTTCACTGGTCGGTGGCTGTTGCTTGCATCCTGATCACGGTCGGAGCGGTGGTCGCGGCCAAGGATTTGCTGTTCGGGCCGCGGTCGCCATCCATTGATGCGACGCCGCTTCCTTCGGCGTTGGACGGAAACACCGGTTGACCTGCCGTCGCAACAGCGGCTCGGTTCCTACGGATCCGGCGCCACGGGCAGGATAGCCGGTGCATAGCTCCGGTCTGCCGGTTGGCGGCCGGATGCCACTGGCCAATGTTCGATCGATTCGCATGCGTTCCGATCGGGGCGACAATATCGGCGTGACGCGGGTCGGGATTCTGATTCGCAGCCGGAACGAAGCTTGCTTGTCGGGGGCGAAGGATCCAGCTTCACGGCTCCGGGCCAGGCACAAGCGTTAACGATGCGGCCTGCGTAGGGCTTGCTGGCCCGCCCAGAACTGCTCGGCGTCGGAATTAGGACCCGCCTGCTCGCACATGGATGACAAGGCGGCTATACAGATTTGGTAATGTCCGGCCGCTCCTCGCGATCGACCTTGATATTGACGAACAGCCGGTTCATGACGGCCGCATACTGTGGGATTGTTGACCGGACAGCTAGGCGACCGGTGAGAACGGGCAAATGATTTCAGGCGATTCGATTGTTGCGCTGTCCAGCGGCCGCCTGCCTGCCGGCATCGCTGTCATCCGCATCTCCGGACCAAGAACTCGATTCGCTGTCGAAACGGTTGCCGACGGCATGATCAAGGACCGGGTTGCGACCCTGCGCAAGCTCCGAACAGTGGACGGGTCGCTTATCGACAACGGCCTGGTGCTGTTTTTTCCGGGGCCGAACAGTTTTACCGGCGAGGATGTCGCCGAGTTCCACGTCCATGGCGGCCGCGCCGTCGCCAGCAAGATGCTGGAGATCATTGCCGGGTTTGACGGCGTGCGTCATGCGGAACCTGGTGAATTTACGCGCCGGGCTCTTCTCAACGGCAAGCTGGATCTGGTCGAGACGGAGGCGTTGGCCGATCTGGTCAACGCCGAAACCGAAGCGCAGCGGCGCTTTGCCGTGCAGAATGCCGAAAGAGTGCAAAGCGAACTCTATCTTGGCTGGCGCCGTCGGCTGATCCATGCACGGGCGATGATCGAGGCGGAAATCGACTTCGCCGACGAAGACGACGTGCCCGGTTCGGTTTCGGACACGGTTTGGTCCGATGTGCGCGCAATGGTGGGCGAGATCGGCCGGCATGTCGATGGCTTCCATGCCGCCGAGATCATCCGTGACGGGTTTGAGGTTGTCATCCTCGGTGCACCGAACGCCGGAAAATCCAGCCTTTTCAATGCGCTGGCAAGGCGTGAGGCGGCGATTGTTACCGACGAGCCCGGCACGACGCGGGATTTGCTCGAAGTGGTGCTGGATCTCCACGGAGTGCGGGTCAGGGTAACCGACACCGCGGGCCTGCGCGAGGCGCCCGGCAAGATCGAAGCGATCGGTATCGAAAAGGCGCGGGCCAAGGCGCACACGGCTGACCTGGTGCTGTTGCTGGAAGATCTGGCGGACCCGACTGCGATCGGCAACATGCCTGTCGACGCCCCGGCTTTGAGAATCGGCACCAAGGTCGATCTCTTGAAAGGTTCGCCGCGATTGGAGGCGTATGATGCGTTGATCTCGACGGTGGACGGCACTGGGTTGGCTGAACTCCTGGCCGAGATCGGCAGGCGCGCCGCAGCTGCTATCGGCGATGCCGGTGACATCCTGCCGTCTCGGTTGCGGCATGTGGAGCTGCTCAATGAGACCAGGCACTTTCTGATCTCGGCTTTGTCCGGGCAAGAGCGCGGCCAGGAGCTGCGGGCGGAGGAGCTGCGTCTTGCGGCGGACCGGCTTGGCCGGATTGTCGGCGCGGTGGATGTCGAGGACCTGCTGGACGTGATCTTTTCGCAGTTTTGCATTGGCAAGTGACTCACGTGAAACATGACGGGGCGCTGGTATGAGTGACTCACGTGAAACATAGGGGCCGCCCAAGTGCGTTTCACGTGAAACGAGACGGTTGGCAAAAGGGCAAGTGGCCGAAAGCCTGCACCGCCCCTCATTGTCCCCGTTCATGGGGAGAAGATGCCGGAAGATAGATAAGGGGCAGCGCCAAACGAGGCTTCGCCGCTTCCATGACTCACGTGAAACACCTCTGCGGCTTTCAGCACTCCGGTCCACGTGAACGAATCAACCTGCAATCCTTGACAGCGTCCTCTCGTGGGGACATGTGTCGGGAAATCTCTGGAAGGGACAATGATCGATCACTATGACGTGGTTGTGGTAGGCGGTGGCCATGCCGGGTGCGAGGCTGCGAGCGCTGCCGCGCGCGCCGGCGCCAGGACCGCGCTGGTGACGCTGCGCTTCGACACGATCGGTGTCATGTCCTGCAATCCAGCGATCGGCGGCCTCGGGAAGGGCCATCTGGTGCGTGAGATCGACGCCATGGACGGGCTGATGGGCCGCATCGCCGATGCTGCCGGCATCCAATTCCGCCTGCTCAATCGCCGCAAAGGCCCTGCCGTGCGCGGGCCGCGCACGCAGGCCGACCGCAAGCTGTATCGGCTGGCCATGCAGGAAGCGATTCGGCAGCAGAACGGTCTCGACGTCGTCGAAGGCGAGGTTCTGGACTTCGACATCGTGGATGGACGGGTCGCCGCTGTGCGCCTGGCCGGCGGGCGCCGGTTGGCGTGCGGCGCCGTGGTGCTGACCACCGGCACCTTTCTTCGCGGCCTCATCCACATTGGCGACAGGAAGATTGTCGCCGGGCGGATGAACGAGCAGGCGAGCCTTGGCCTGTCGGCGACGATGAGCCGCGCCGGTTTCGCGCTTGGACGGCTGAAGACCGGCACGCCGCCGCGGCTCGATGGCCGCACCATCGACTGGGCGTCGCTGGAAAGCCAGGCGGCCGACGAACATCCAGTGCCGTTCTCGCTGCTCACCGACACAATCAAGAATCCGCAAATCCATTGCGGTATTACGCGTACGACGCCGGCGACGCACGCGCTGATCCGCGCCAATCTCGGCCGCTCCGCCATGTATTCCGGCTCGATCGAAGGCGTAGGTCCACGTTACTGCCCGTCGATCGAAGACAAGATCGTCAAGTTCGGCGATCGAGAAGGTCATCAGATATTCCTGGAGCCGGAAGGGCTGGACGATGACACCGTCTACCCCAATGGCATCTCGACCTCCCTGCCCGAAGACGTCCAGCTCGACATTCTGAAGACGATCCCGGGCCTGGAACGCGCGACCATGCTGCAGCCCGGCTACGCCATCGAATACGACCATGTCGATCCGCGCGAGTTGGAGCCGACGCTTGAGACCAAACGTATTGCGGGGCTTTTCCTCGCCGGTCAGATCAACGGCACCACCGGTTATGAAGAAGCCGGAGCGCAGGGCCTGCTCGCCGGGCTCAACGCCGCGCGCAAGGCGGCGGCCGACGACCAAATCGTGCTCAGCCGCACCGAAGCCTACATCGGAGTGATGGTCGACGACCTCACCAGCCGCGGCATTGCCGAGCCCTACCGCATGTTCACTTCGCGGGCGGAGTTTCGCCTATCGCTGCGCGCCGACAATGCCGATGAAAGGCTTACGCCTCTGGCAAATCGGCTTGGTATCGTGTCGCCGGAGCGGACGCAGCGGTTCAATCAAGTCACACAGGATCTTGGTAGGGCGCGCGAACTCGCAGTTGCGACGACGATGACGCCCAACGAAGCGGCGCGGCATGGGCTGGAGATCAACAGGGACGGCGTGCGCCGCTCCGCTTATGAATTGCTCGCTCATCCCGGCGTCGATATAGCCTGGCTGGCCCGTGTTGCGCCGGCCTTTGGTGCAATCGACGTCAAAACCGCTGAGCGGCTCGAAACGGAAGCGAAATATTCGGTTTACCTTGATCGCCAGCAGGCGGATGTCGGACAGATCCGCCGCGAGGAAAGCCGGCTGATCCCGGCGTCGGTGGATTTCGCCGATGTTCCTGGCCTGTCCAATGAGCTGAAGCAGAAGATGCTAACGCGTCAGCCCCGGTCGATCGCTGACGCGCAGCGTATGGAAGGCATGACGCCGGCGGCGCTGGCCATCATCGTCGCGCACGTCCGCAACGCCGAATCGGCTGCCCAAAGGGCCGTTGCGTGAGCGCTGCCTCATGGGCGAGCCTGCAAGAGGCCGCGGGACCGGTTTCACGTGAAACATTCGATCGGTTGGTGGTGTTCGAACAGTTGTTCCTGAAATGGAACCGCAGCATCAATCTGGCCGCGCCGTCGACGCTGGACGATGTCTGGGGCCGCCATATTCTGGATAGCGCGCAGCTGGCGCGAATCGCTCCGCAGGCCAAACGCTGGGCCGATCTCGGTTCGGGCGGCGGTTTTCCGGGCCTGGTAATGGCCTTCCTGCTGGTCGAACGCGATGGCGCGTCGATCGATCTGGTCGAGAGCAACCGCAAGAAAGCGTCCTTTCTCCAAGCGATGATAGGCCAGTTCGGCTTGCCGGCGCGGGTTGTCGCGCGGCGCATTGACGACAGCTATGCGCTTGTTTCCTCACCGGAAATCATCACGGCGCGGGCGCTTGCCGCTCTACCTGCGCTGCTCGATCTGTCGGCGCCGTGGCTGACCAAGGGATCGCGGGCGCTGTTCCACAAAGGCCGGGATTACCGCTCCGAGGTGGAAGAAAGCACTCACCGCTGGGCTTTCGATCTGGTAGAACATCCGAGCATGACCGACGCCCATGGCGTCATCCTCGAAGTGACCGATCTGCAGACTGCGTAAGCTCTCCTTCGCAACCTTGGCGACGCAATGAATACCTGGCCCACATGAATACCTGGCACAGACCCATGAAAACCGGACCTCGCATCATCACCGTCGCCAACCAGAAGGGCGGCGTCGGCAAGACCACGACCGCCATCAATCTGGCCACGGCGCTGGCCGCCATCGGCGAAAAGGTGCTGATCGTCGATCTCGATCCGCAAGGCAATGCCTCGACCGGTCTTGGCATCGACCGCAAGGACCGCACCGTCTCGTCCTACGATGTGCTGACCGGCGAACTGGGCCTGGAAGAGGCCGCCATTCCAACGGCGGTGCCCGGCCTGTCGATCGTGCCGTCGACGCTCGATCTGCTCGGCATCGAGATGGAAATCGCCTCGGCGCCGGATCGCGTGCTTAAGCTGCGCAACGCGCTGCGCGCCGCCACTGAGCGCGGTGCGCCGTTCGGCTATGTGCTGATCGACTGCCCGCCCTCGCTCAACCTTTTGACGTTGAATTCAATGGCGGCAGCCGATTCTGTTCTTGTGCCGCTGCAGTGCGAGTTCTTCGCGCTGGAAGGGCTAAGCCAACTCCTGGAAACGGTGGAGCAGGTGCGCCGTTCGATCAATCCGGACCTGATCATCCAGGGCATCGTGCTGACCATGTATGATGGCCGCAACAACCTCGCCAACCAGGTGGTGCAGGACGTGCGGGCACACATGGGCGACAAGGTCTACGAGACGATCATTCCTAGGAATGTGCGGGTGTCCGAGGCGCCGTCCTACGGCAAGCCGGCAATCCTCTACGATCTCAAGTGCTCAGGCAGCCAGGCCTATCTGCAGCTGGCGTCCGAAGTGATCCGCCGCGAGCGTAAATTGCGCGCCGCATGATTAGGCAGGGTCGATAAACAAAGCGATCCGGCCGAAACGATCAAGAATCTGGAATTGAGATGAGCGAAGACCTTTCGAGAAAGAGACTGGGGCGTGGACTGGCGGCGCTGATCGGCGAGATCGACCGCCCGGTGGCAGCCGAAAAGCCGGGCTTGAATGCGGACGGCAAGGTGCCGATAGAGTTCCTGAGCCCGAACCCGAAAAACCCGCGCCGGCACTTTGGCGACGCCGACCTCACCGATCTCGCGCAGTCGATCCGCGAGCATGGCGTGGTGCAGCCGGTGGTGGCGCGGCCTTCGCCCACGCAGGCCGGGCGCTACGAGATCATCGCCGGCGAGCGCCGCTGGCGGGCGGCGCAGCGAGCCGGGCTGACCGAGATCCCGATCATCGTGCGCGACGTCAACGACCGCACAGCGCTGGAACTGGCGATCATAGAAAACGTCCAGCGCACCGATCTCAACCCGGTCGAGGAGGCGCTCGGCTACCAGCAGTTGATCGACGACCACGGCTACACACAGGCCGACCTCGGCAATGTAATCGGCAAGAGCCGCAGCCACGTCGCCAACACGCTGCGGCTGCTGAAGCTGCCCGACGTGATCCGCGACATGCTGGTCGACGGCGCGCTGTCGGCCGGCCATGCCCGGACGCTGGTGACGGCGCAGGATCCCGCCGGGCTAGCCAAGCAGATCGTCGAAGAAGGGCTTTCGGTGCGCCAGGCCGAGGCGCTGGCGCAAATGCCGGCGGGCGGCACGCCGCCCAAGGCAAAACCATCACACGGCGTATCGGGCAAGGATGCCGACACGCTGGCGCTGGAAAAGCTGATGACCAACACGATCGGCATGATCGTGACCATCGAGCACAAGGGCAAGGGCGGCGCGATCCGCGTGGACTACCGCAGTCTGGAGCAGCTCGACGAGCTATGCCGGCGGTTGAAGGACGAGCGGTAGAAAGTTGAGGTTGCGCCATATTTAGCCGGCGAATGAAGTTCTGGCTTAGGATGAAGAAAGAGCTTGGCGGTTGCCGGCCCTTCTTTTTATTGGCGATTGCCGAAGGGATCGAACTGCTGATCTCCCCCCTTGAGGGGGAGATGGCCGGCAGGCCAGAAGGGTCGTCTCCCATCAAGCGCCGACCTCGTTTGTCGTTGCGAAAGGCGCCAGCGCTCCACGCGCGGCGACCCCCTCTGTCGCCTTTGGCGACATCTCCCCCTCAAGGGGGGAGATCACCGCTGCGCCAGCCTCGCGCTCTCCACCGCAATGCCGAGCAGCGCCTGCCGTGCCAGCGCTTCCGACAAATCCGGCCTGCGCCTGGTCTGCAGCACGGCCGATTGCAGCCGGTTCAGCGCGCGGCTGAGCGCCTCGACGTTCCAGCGCTCCAGCGCCTTCTCCACCAGCTTGCGCCGCGAGAAAAACACCGGCGGACGGGCGCCGGCCATGGCCGAGGCGGCGTTGCGGCCGGCGGTGTCCATCTGGCCGCGCATGACCTGAAGCTGCTGCAGCTGCCGCATCGCCGAGGACAGCACCAGGAAAGGATGGCCGCCGGACAGGCAGTGGCGGGTGAAGGCGGTGTCGAAGTCACCAACCTTGCCTTCCAGCACAGCATCGACCGCGTCGTCGAAGGAGGAGCCGGAGACGTCGCCGGACATCGCCCTGACGTCGTCAAGGCCAATGTCCTTCTGGCCGTGGGCGTAAAGCACCAGCTTTTCGATTTCACCGCGCGAGGCCAGCCGGTCGCCGCCGAGATTGCGGCGCAGCGCCTGGCGTGCGTCGAGCGCCATCGACATCCCGGCCTTGCGCAGCTCGTCGTCGATGACGCTGTCGATGTCGCGGGCTTCATCGGCATAGCAAGGCAGCGCCATGGCGGTGTCGGCCGCCTCGACGATCGCGCGCAGTCCGATGCCCTTTTTCAGGTCGCCGGCCTCGATGAGAATGATGGCGTCGCGCGCGGGCTCGGCCGTCAGTGCCTTGACGTCGTCGGCCAGCGCCTTCTGACCGCTGGCGTTGCGCACCCATAGAAGCCGCCGGTCGGAGAACATCGGCACGGTGCGGGCTTCATCGAGCAGCCGGCCCTGGTCGCGATCGACCTCCGCGCCATCGAGCCGGACGACGGAGAACGGATCGTCGAGCGGCAGGCCGGTTTTCGCGGCAAAGGCCTTGGCCCGCTCGGCGACCAAGCCGCGGTCGGGACCGTAAAGCAGGACGATCGATATGCGCGCGTCAGGCTTCGCCAGCCACGAATCGACCTCGTATCCTTTTTTCTGCGCCATGGAGGGTGGTTAGCATGATGCGGTCGCTGAGTGAACGTTCTCCAAAGCGTTCGAGACCTTGGCGCCCTTCCTCGCCTCCGGAGGGGGAGAGGTGGCTCGGCGAAGCCGAGACGGAGTGGGGGAACCACCTGGCAATCGCCGCGAACGAACAAAGGAAGGGCACTCAAGCATTGCCTAGCGCCCAAGGGTCGACCCCCACTCCGTCGAGCTTCGCTCGACACCTCTCCCTCGATCGACGGGGGAGAGGAAAGCGCGAGTTCGCCGACCTTGGTGCCTTCATCTCTCCCGGAGGCCGTGAAGTGACTATCTGCCGGAAATCCTGCAAAACTTTGCGCCTAATTGCGCGCCGCTCCCCAACATCGACAAGAAATTTCGCCGACATATCTGCATCTTGCGGTCGCCTGCCGGCCGGGACGCCGGATCGGTTTCGGCGCCCCATGAATTGGCGCTGTGCCGGGCGCGCGGATGTGCAAATATCACCGCCGCAAATGGGAGGACCATGGTCATGACCGATGCTGGGATGTTGCGGTTTCATGTGCCGGAGCCGGAAGTGCGGCCGGGCGGAACGCCCGACTTCTCCAACGTGCCTATCCCCAAGGCCGGCTCGGTGCCGCGACCGGACATCGATGTCGATCCGCGCACCATCCGCGACATGGCGTTTTCCATCATCCGTGTGCTCAACCGCACCGGTGAGGCGGTCGGGCCGTGGGCCGGGCTGCTCACCGACGAGGAGCTGCTCGAGGGATTGCGCCACATGATGACGCTGCGCAGCTTCGATGCCCGCATGCAGATGGCGCAGCGCCAGGGCAAGACCTCGTTCTACATGCAGCATCTGGGCGAAGAGGCGGTGAGCTGCGCTTTCCGCAAGGCGCTCGCCCCGGGCGACATGAATTTCCCGACCTATCGGCAAGCCGGCCTGCTCATCGCCGACGGCTATCCGATGGTCACGATGATGAACCAGATCTATTCCAACGAGGCCGATCCGCTCAAAGGGCGGCAATTGCCGATCATGTATTCGTCGAAGGAGCACGGCTTCTTCTCGATCTCCGGCAATCTGGCAACGCAATACATCCAGGCGGTCGGCTGGGCGATGGCTTCCGCTATCAGCAACGATTCGAAAATCGCGGCGGCGTGGATCGGCGACGGCTCGACGGCCGAATCCGATTTCCATTCGGCCTTGGTGTTCGCCTCGACCTACAAGGCGCCGGTCATCCTCAACGTCGTCAACAACCAGTGGGCGATCTCGACGTTTCAAGGCATTGCGCGTGGCGGCTCCGGCACCTTTGCCGCGCGCGGCCTCGGCTTCGGCATTCCGGCGCTGCGCGTCGACGGCAACGACTATCTCGCCGTGCATGCCGTGGCCAAATGGGCGGCGGAGCGGGCGCGGCAGAATCTCGGGCCGACGCTGATCGAATATGTCACCTACCGTGCCGGCGCGCATTCGAGCTCGGACGATCCGTCGGCCTATCGGCCGAAGACGGAATCCGACGCCTGGCCGCTCGGCGATCCGGTCATGCGGCTGAAGAACCATCTGATCCAGCGTGGCGTCTGGTCGGATGAGCGCCATGTACAGGCCGAAGCGGAAATCCTCGAGACGGTGATCGCGGCGCAGAAGGAAGCTGAAAGCCACGGCACGCTGCATGCCGGCGGCAAGCCGTCGACGCGTGAAATGTTCGAGGGCGTGTTTGCCGAGATGCCGCCGCATCTCAGACGCCAGCGCCAGCAGGCGGGGGTCTGACCATGCCGAGACGAACCATGATCGAGGCGATCCGCGACGCCATGGATGTGTCGATGGCGCGCGACGAACGCGTCATCGTCTATGGCGAGGACGTCGGTTTCTTCGGCGGTGTTTTTCGCGTGACTCATGGCCTGCAGGCCAAATACGGCAAGAGCCGCTGCTTCGACGCGCCGATCAACGAATCCGGTATTGTCGGCTCGGCTATCGGCATGGCCGCCTACGGCCTGAAGCCGTGCGTCGAGATACAGTTTGCCGACTACATGTACCCGGCTTACGACCAGCTGACGCAGGAAGCGGCAAGGCTGCGCTACCGCTCGAACGGCGATTTCACTTGCCCGATCGTGGTCCGCATGCCGACCGGCGGCGGCATCTTTGGCGGCCAGACGCACAGCCAGAGCCCGGAAGCGCTGTTCACCCATGTGTCGGGACTAAAGACGGTGGTGCCGTCCAATCCGCACGACGCCAAGGGACTGCTGATCGCGGCGATCGAGGATCCCGATCCGGTGATTTTTCTGGAGCCGAAGCGGCTCTATAACGGACCGTTCGATGGCCATCACGACCGACCGGTGACGCCATGGTCGAAGCATGAACTGGGCGAGGTCGCCGACGGCCATTACACGGTGCCGCTCGGCAAGGCGGCGATCCGCCGGGCGGGCTCGGCCGTCACCGTGCTCGCCTACGGCACCATGGTCTATGTCGCGCAGGCGGCTGTGGAAGAAACCGGCATCGATGCCGAGATCATCGATTTGCGGACCCTGCTGCCGCTCGATCTCGACGCGATAGTCGCTTCGGTGAAGAAGACCGGACGCTGCGTCGTCGTGCACGAGGCGACACTGACCTCCGGCTTCGGCGCCGAGCTGTCGGCGCTGGTGCAGGAAAATTGTTTCTACCATCTGGAAGCGCCGGTGGCGCGCGTCACCGGTTGGGACACGCCCTACCCGCATGCGCAGGAATGGGACTATTTCCCGGGGCCGGCCCGTGTCGGCCGCGCGCTTCTCGAAACCATGGGAGCCTAGGGATGGGCGAACACATCATCAAGCTGCCGGATGTCGGCGAAGGCGTCGCCGAGGCCGAACTTGTGGAGTGGCACGTCAAGGTCGGCGACCTCGTGCGCGAGGACTCGGTGCTTGCCGCCGTGATGACCGACAAGGCGACGGTGGAAATACCTTCGCCGGTCGATGGCGAGATCCTGTGGCTGGGCGCGGAGATCGGCGACACGGTGGCGATCGGCTCGCCGATCGTGCGGCTGAAAGTGGCGGGGGAGGGCAATGTCGGCGAAGGCTCGAAATTGTCAGAGGTCACGGCGGCACCGACCCCCACCCCTGCCGGGGCGAGCCACGGGTCTCGCCCGTCCTCCGGACCCCCACAAGAGGGAGGCGTTTCGGCCACGAAATCCGACGCCAAGTCGCCACCACCTGCACCAGCAGCCAAAAGCGCACGGGCAGCTGAGACTGAATCCCCCTCCCCCTTGTGGGGAGGGGCCAGGGGTGGGGGTACTGCGCCGACATCTAAAGGTGCGGCACCCACCGGCGCGCCGCGCCCGGAGGGCGAAAAGCCCTTGGCGTCGCCCGCCATCCGGCTCAGGGCGAAGGAGGCGGGGATCGATCTGCGCCAGGTGTCGGGTACCGGCCCTGCCGGCCGCATCAGCCACGAAGATATCGAGGCCTTTCTCGCGCGTGGGCCGCAGGTGGCGAAGGCGTCGGGTCTGGCGCGCAATGACAGCGTCGAGGATATCAAGGTCATCGGACTACGGCGCAAGATCGCCGAAAAAATGTCGCTGGCGAAGTCACGCATCCCGCACATCACCTATGTCGAGGAGATCGACGTCACAGCACTCGAGGAGTTGCGCGCGGCGCTCAACAAGGAAAAGCGCAAGGGTGTGGAGAGGCCGAAGCTGACGCTGCTGCCGTTCCTGATGCGGGCGATGGTCAAGGCGATTGCCGACCAGCCCAACATCAACGCGCTGTTCGACGACGAGGCGGGCATCATCCACCAACATGGCGGCGTCCATATCGGCATTGCCGCGCAGACACCGTCGGGCCTGGTGGTGCCGGTGGTCAAGCACGCCGAGGCGCGCGACCTCTGGGATTGCGCGGCCGAGCTCAACCGCCTGGCCGAAGCGGCGAAGTCGGGCACGGCGAGCCGCGACGAGCTGTCGGGATCGACCATCACCATCACCTCGCTCGGCGCCATGGGCGGCGTGGCGACGACGCCGGTCATCAACCATCCTGAGGTGGCGATCGTCGGCGTCAACAAGATGATGGTGCGGCCGGTGTGGGACGGCACCCAGTTCATCCCGCGCAAGATGATGAACCTGTCATCGAGCTTCGATCACCGGGTGGTCGACGGCTGGGATGCGGCGGTGTTTGTGCAGCGGATCAAGGCGCTGATTGAGACGCCAGCGCTGATATTCGTGGATTGAGGGGCGGAACGACCGAGATGACGGCGGGACAGCGCCCCCCTCTGCCTTACCAGGCATCTCCCCCAAAAGGGGGGAGATTGGACGTCACGCAGGGTTTCGCCAATCTCCATCGTTGCAGGAATGAGCGAAGCGAAGAAGCTGCTGATCTCCCCCCTCGTGGGGGAGATGTCCGGCAGGACAGAGGGGGGCGCGAAGGATCGCGACGGAACATTCCCTCGCATCAAAGGGTCACGCCATGAAAGAAATCTCCTGCAAGCTGCTGGTCATCGGCGCCGGGCCCGGCGGCTACGTCTGCGCTATCCGTGCCGGCCAGCTCGGCATCGATACGGTGATCGTTGAAGCCGGCAAACCGGGCGGCACCTGTCTCAATGTCGGCTGCATCCCGTCCAAGGCGATGATCCATGCGGCGGAAGAGTTCGAGAAGGTCGCGCATATGGCCGGCGGCAGCAGTCCGCTCGGCATCTCGGTAGCAGCGCCCGTGCTCGATCTCGGCAAGACGGTTGCGTGGAAGGACGGCATTGTTAGCCGGCTGACCGGGGGCGTTGCCGGGCTACTGAAGAAGGCCAAGGTCAAGACCGTCTATGGCTGGGCGACGTTCCGCGACGGCAAGACCGTCGCGGTCGAGACCGAGACCGGCACCCAGATCATCCGCGCCGAAACGGTTGTGATCGCCACCGGCTCGGCGACGGTGGAACTGCCGTTCCTGCCGTTCGGCGGCCCGGTGATTTCATCCACAGAAGCGCTGGCTCTCGGCGAGGTGCCGAAAAAGCTCGCCGTAGTCGGCGGCGGCTATATCGGGCTGGAACTCGGCATGGCGTTCGCCAAAATGGGCGCCGCGTTGACCGTGGTCGAGGCGCTGCCGCGCGTGCTGGCGCAGTATGATGCGGAACTGACCCGGCCGGTGGTGAAACGGCTGGCCCAGCTCGGCGTCGAGGTGATGCTTGGCGCCAAGGCCAAGGGGGTCAAGGGCGACGCGCTGCTGGTCGAGACCGCGGACGGCAAGAGCACCAAAATCGCGGCAGACAAGATCCTGGTCACGGTCGGCCGCAAGCCGGTGACGGAGGGCTGGGGCCTCGATCAGATCGATCTCGACATGGCCGGCAAGTTCATCAAGATCGACGACCAGTGCCGCACCTCGATGCGCGGCATCTATGCCATTGGCGACGTCACCGGCGAGCCGATGCTGGCGCACCGGGCGATGGCGCAAGGCGAAATGGTGGCCGAGATCGTCGCCGGCCACAAGCGCAGCTGGGACAAGCGCTCGATCCCGGCCGTCTGCTTCACCGATCCGGAGCTGGTGACGGCAGGGCTAACGCCGGAGGAGGCGAAGGCTTCAGGCGAAATCAAGATCGGCCAGTTCCCCTTCGCCGCCAACGGCCGGGCGATGACGAAACTCGGCGAGGACGGGTTCGTCCGCGTCGTGGCGCGGGCCGACAATCATCTGGTGCTCGGTATCCAGGCGGTCGGGCAGGGCGTGTCGGAACTGGCGGCGGCATTCGGGCTGGCGCTGGAAATGGGCGCGCGGCTGGAGGATATCGCCGGCACCATCCATGCGCATCCGACGCAAGGCGAAGGCTTCCAGGAAGCGGCGCTGAAGGCGCTGGGCCACGCGCTGCATATTTGAAGTGCGCTTACCCTCCCCCTTGTGGGGAGGGTCGATCGCGTAGCGGAGCGGGGTGGGGGTCCTCGCCGACCGTCAGCGCTCACCCCCACCCCGTCTCGCCATCTCCGCTTCGCTCCGACCGCGAGCCGACCCTCCCCACAAGGGGGAGGGTGGCCGCTCAGCCGTTGGTTGTCGCAGATCAGCGGAATGTACTAAGTGTCGGTCCATGGACACCGGCCTGAAGAAATACATCGCCATACGCTACAACATCGCCGCTGGCTTCAAGCCAAGCCAGTGGGACGGAAAGGGCCGCGCCAATCTCGACCCGGTCTGGCTGGTCGAGCGCCTGGCGTTGTTCGACACCTATTGCGCGTCGTCGCTCGAAGGCCAGTCGCTGAAGGATTTTACCGTCCTTCTGGCGTTCGATGCCGATACGCACGAGAACTATATTCGCACCGTGTGCAGCTGCGTGGCCGGTGTCGACGTCAGGCCGATCCTTGTCGAGGCGGGCGAGGATTACAATGATCGCTTCAATGCCTTCGTCCAGGCCGATACCGATGCCGACTATGTTTCGCTCACGCGGCTCGACAGCGACGACGCGCTGGCGCCGACCTTCATGGAGCGCGTCGAGCACTACGCGCGCCGGGAGATCGAAAAGCGTGTGGTGGACCTGCAGCCGCTCTACATTGCCTTTCCGGACGGCCAGAATTTCGACACGGCAAGCGGACGCTACACGCACCACGACTATGTCACGTCGGCGTTCGGCACGCTGGTCGAAAGGAGATCGCCGGCGATGAGCGGCGTCTACGCGAGCACCACGCAAAAATGGCGACGCGCTTCAACACCGTCGTGGCGGCATCGAAGGGCGCGCAATGGTGCATCGTCATCCATGACAACAACGCCGCCAACGTGTTGAGGGGGAAGCCGGTCTCGGGGCCCTCCTTCACGGTGGGCCGACCGGGTGTCGAACCCAAGGTGCCAGCGCGAAGGCAAAGCGCGCCACGACAGGCGACGCAGCCCCGCATGGCGCCGCGGACCGCAGGCAACTTCATCCGGTTTCTGCTCGGACGACCGATGGCTCTGCGGAAGTAGCGGGCGCTTCACCCTCCCCCTTGTGGGGGAGGGTCGATCCGCGTAGCGGAGCGGGGTGGGGGTCCTCGCCAACCGTCGGCGCTCACCCCCACCCCGTCTCGCCATCTCCGCTTCGCTCCGATTGCGCGCCGACCCTCCCCACAAGGGGGAGGGTGAAGTAGCTCAGCTTGCGAGCCGGCTCACCATCTCGTGCTGCGCATAAGCGCGCCCAAAACGATTGGCGAGAAACGCATCCAGCGCGATGTCTTCCTGCTTGACGAAACCGGTCGCCGGCAAGGTGCCGTCGGCCAGCATGTCGAGCACGGCGCAGATGCCGGAGGCGGTGGTGATCTGGATTGCGCTGCGCACCTGGTTGCCGATGCGCTGCGAATAGATCTTGTTGGCGTAGGTTTCCTGCAGCAGGCGGCCATTGCGGCGGCCCGAGACGGTGACGAAGACGATGACCACGTCCTGCAGCGTTGCCGGCAGGGCGCTCTCGAAGATATCCTTCAGCACGTCGCGGCGGTGGCGCAGGCCGAGATCGTTGAGCAGCGCCTTCATGATCGCCGCGTGGCCGGGATAGCGGATGGTGCGGTAGTTCAGCGTGCGCACCTTGCCCTTCAGCGTCTCGGCCAGCGTGCCGAGACCGCCAGAGGTGTTGAAGGCCTCATAGGTGACGCCGTCGAGCGAGAACTCTTCGCGCTCCTCCAGCGGCGGCACCTCGATCAGCTCGCCCTCGACGATCGCCTCGCAGGGTTCGCAATATTCGTTGATGACGCCGTCGGTGCTCCAGGTCAGATTGTAGTTCAGCGCATTGGACGGGTATTGCGGCAGCGCGCCGACGCGCATGCGAACGCTTTCCAGCGTGTCGAAGCGGCTGGCGAGATCGTTGGCGACGATCGAGATGAAGCCCGGCGCCAGGCCACATTGCAGAATGAAGGCGCTGTTGCCCGACTTGGCCAGCTCCTTGACGCGGCGGGTCGAGACGACATCCTCGGTCAAATCGAGATAGTGCACGCCGGTGGCGGCGGCCGCTTCGGCGATGCGCGTGGTCAAATGGAAGGGGGCGGCGCTCAGCACGGCGAAGGCGCCGGCAAGGGCGGCCTCGAGTGCGCCCGGCGCTGCGATATCGAGCTCCAGCCCCTCGACGCCGGCGGGAAGTTCGGCCGCGGCAAGCTGCGCCGCCGCGCGGTCGATAACGGTGACGTGGTAGTCGCCGCTGTCGGCGAGCATGCCTGCAATGGTGGAGCCGATCTTGCCGGCGCCGACGACGATGATTTTCTTCATGACCTTGCCCCTCGTGAAAACTCTTTGGCCCAGACCGCCGCGCGGTGGACGCGATGCCTTCAAGAATCGCAGCTTGCCTGTCGAAAGGAAGCGTGGGATCGTTCGAAATGAACCCTGCAATTGAACGATACGCCGACGAGGTTCGTCGAAATGCTCAGTGACGCCGAACAAAAACTGCTTTCCCTGCTGCGCGCCAATGCCCGCGCGTCGACCACTGAGCTGGCGCGCCAGCTCGGCGTTTCGCGCACGACGGTGCAGAGCCGGATCGAGCGGCTGGAACAGCGCGGCATCATCACCGGCTATGGCGTGCGGATGGCGCCGGACTACGAGCAGGGGCTTGTGCGGGCGCATGTGCTGCTCACCGTCACGCCCAAGCTCGCCGACAAGGTGGTGCGGGCGCTGCAGGCGCTGCCGCCGGTACGGACGCTGCACTCGGTGAGCGGCAATTTCGACATGATCGTCATCGTCGACGCGCCGTCGATCAGGGATCTGGATGCGTTGCTGGACGAGATCGGGGCGATGGACGGGGTCGAGCGGACGTCGTCGTCGATTATTTTGTCGACACGGATCGATCGGTAGGTGGAACGCATGAGCCGCTAATCTCCCCCGCAAGGGGGGAGATCAGCCTTCGCCTTGGCTTTCGCCAACCTCCAAACTCTGAGCTTGCTCCCTAAGCCCGCCGCCTTTCCGGCCCGCTATCCAGCCACGCCACATCCTCCGCCGACAGCTTGATATCCAGCGCCTTCAAACTGTCCTCCAACTCGTCCAGCGTGCGCGGGCCGATCAACGGCACCGACGGAAAAGGCTGCGCCAGCACATAGGCGAGCGCGATGTGGATCGGACTTTTGCCCAGGCGCTGCGCCAGCTCGATGGCGCGGTCGCGGCGGCCGAAATTTTTCTCGGAATACCAGACCCGCACCAGCTCCTCATTGTCCTGCTTGTCGCGGCCGGCGCGGTCGGTGAAGAAGCCGCGGCCCTGGCTCGACCAGGCGAAGTTGGGCATCTGCCTTTTCGTCAGCCAGGATTTCCAGTCGTCGGTGGACGAGGTGATGCAGCCGGCCCAGATCGGCTCCAGCATCTCGGCCAGCGAGAAATTGTTGGAGAGCACGCCGGGCTTCTGCTTGCCGGTGCGCTCGGCATAGGCAATCGCCTCGTCCATGCGCGCCATCGTCCAGTTCGAGCCGCCGAACGGGCCACGGATGCGGCCGGCCTTGACCTCGGCGTCCATCGCATCGACGAATTCGCCGACCGGCACATCGGGGTTGTCGCGGTGCATGAAATAGAGGTCGACATGGTCGGTCTGCAGCCGGTCCAACGACTGGGCGAGCTGCTTGCCGATGACATCGGGATAACAGAGCGGCGAGTGCGCGCCCTTGGCGATGATCACCGACTGCTCGCGCACGCCGCGATTCCTGAGCCACTGGCCAAGCAGCGTTTCGGTGTAGCCGGCGCCGTAGACATAGCCGGTGTCGAACAGATTGCCGCCGGCCTCGAAGAAGGCGTCGAGCAGGATTGCGCCCGACGAGAAGGTGCGGAAATCCTCGAAGCCGAGCGCCACCACGGAGGCCGGCTTCGACAGGCCCGGAATCTTGCGCTTGCCGATGGCGGTGCCGCCGGTGCGCAGCGGCCGGCCCGAAAGGGTGTTGGTTCGCTTAGCCGGCTTTTCGATTTCATATTCGAGCCCTACGGCAGCGCGCCATTTGTCGAGCACACGCAGCGTGCCGAGACTGTCGGCCCAGCCCATGCCCGGCCAGGCGAATTCCTGTTTGCCGGCCAGGATCGCCTCGCCGGCGGCGTCGACCTCAAAGGAATAGAGATGGCGGGTTTCGTTGAGGCTGATGGTCTCGCGCGTGTCGTCGGCGAGAATTACATCGATCCGGCCAGGGCCGCCATCGCGGTTGCCGCCGCCGGCGAACCAGAAATCCGGCACCTCGATGCGGCCCTTGGTGCCGAGGATGCGCAGGACATTGTCCTGTTTGAGCGAGATGCTGCAGGATACCTCGGCAACGATTCCACCGGGAAAATGCAGCAGCGCCGAGGCCCATTCGTCGACGCCGGACTTGCCGAGATGGGCGGTGCCGACAACCTTGTCCGGCTCGGCGAAGGGTTTGCCTGTGGCAGCGCCCGCGATCAGCCGCACCATGGAGACGGGATAGCCGCCGACGTCGAGAATGCCGCCACCGGCGAGATCGTTGGCGTAGAGCCGGTGCTCGGGCATGAAGCCCGGCATGGCGAAGCCGAAGCTCGACTTGATCAGGCTGACATCGCCAATGACGCCCGACTGGATCACCTCGACCAGCTTCGCCGTCTGCGGGTGCAGGCGGTACATGAAGGCTTCGCCGAGGAAGGTGCCGGCCTTGCGCGCGGCATGGATCATGGCGTCGGCCTCGAAGGCGGTCAGCGCCAGCGGCTTTTCGCACAGCACATGCTTGCCGGCTTCCGCCGCCTTGATTCCCCATTCGGCATGGCCGGGATGCGGGATGGCGATATAGACGGCGTCGACCTCGGGGTCGGCGAGCAGCGCGTCGTAACCGTCGAGGATGCGGGCGCCGGGAAACGTCTCGGCCAGGCCTGCCTTGCCGGGATTGCGGGCGCCGAGCGCCACGATCGTGCCGGTGCGCGAGCCTGCCACGCCGCGGGCGAACGCTTTGGCGATGTCGCCGGGCCCAAGTATCCCCCAGCGGAGGGGCGCGGTTGCAGTCATGATCATTCTCCTTGCAAGGCTGGAAGCGCTCAGCGCAGCCGCTGGCCGTCTTCATCGAACAGATAGGATTTGCGGATGGACACGGTGATCTCCTGGGTGTCGGGGACCTTTGCCGCGTCGCGCTGGATCACCAGGTCTTCGCCATGGGCGGTCCTGGCATAGATGAAGCTGGTGCCGCCGAGATGCTCGACCACGTCGATGCCGACGGTGAGGTCGGCTTCGCCTTCGCCGCCATTGCCGAAATGTTCGGGCCGCACGCCGACAATGACCTTGGCTCCTGTTTCTGGCACGGCGCCGGTCAACGGTTGCATAATGCGGGTCTTTTCCTCGCCTACCAGCTCGACGGTGACGCTGCTCGTGTTGCGCCCGACGACGCGGCCCTTGATGAAATTCATCTTCGGCGAGCCTACAAAGCCGGCGACGAACTGGTTGTCGGGATTGTCGTAGAGATCGAGCGGCCGGCCGATCTGCTCGACATGGCCGCCGCGCAGCACGACGATCCGGTCGGCCAGCGTCATCGCTTCGGTCTGGTCGTGGGTGACATAGATCATCGTCGTGCCGAGCTCCTTGTGCAGGCGCGAGATCTCGACCCGCATCTGGACGCGCAGCTCGGCGTCGAGATTGCTCAACGGCTCGTCGAACAGGAAGACTTGCGGTTCGCGCACGATGGCGCGGCCAATGGCGACGCGCTGGCGCTGGCCGCCGGACAATTGCCTGGGCCGCCGCGTCATCAACTCTGTGATGCGCAGGATTTCGGAGGCCCGCTTCACCCGCCGCTCGGTGTCCTCCTTGGGGTTGCCGGTCATCCTGAGGCCAAAGCTCAGATTCTGCTCCACGCTCATGTGCGGGTAGAGCGCGTAGGACTGGAACACCATGGCGATGCCGCGCTCGGCCGGCTCGACATCGTTCATCACCTTGCCGCCAATGGCGATCTCGCCGCCGCTGATATCCTCCAGCCCGGCGATCATCCTGAGCAGCGTCGATTTTCCACAACCCGACGGGCCGACAAAGACGACGAACTCGCCATCGGCGATATCGATGTTGGCGCCATGGATGATCTCATAGACGCCGAAGCGTTTTACGACATTGGTGAGGGTGACTGCCGCCATATCGCTCTAGTCCTACTTGACGGCGCCGGCGGCGATGCCGGCGATGAAATGGCGCTGCAGCAGAACGAAGACGACCAGCATCGGCACGGTCAGCATGACGGCGCCGGCCATGATGCCGCCCCATGAGACCTTGGTCAGGCCGATCAGCGTGCCCAGCGCCACCGGTGCGGTCATCGCGCCGGGCTGGCTGTTGATCAAAAGCGGCCAGAGATAATTGTTCCACGAAGCGAGGAACAGAATGATGGCGAGCGCCGCCAGCATCGGCCGCGCCAGTGGCAAAGCGACGAACAGGAAGATGCGCCATTCCTTGACGCCTTCGACACGTGCTGCGTCGAAGAGGTCGGCCGGCATCATCGAGAAAGCCTGGCGCATGAACAGCACGCCCAGCGAATTGAACAAGGGTGGCACGATCAACGCAATCCAGGTGTTGGCGAGCTGGAAGTCGCGCGCCACCATGATGAATTGCGGGATCAGCACCACCGCATAGGGCAGCGTGATGGTGCCGAGGATGATCGCCACCACCGCGCCCTTGCCGAAGAACTGATAGCGGGCGAGCGCCCAGCCGGCCATCGAGGTCAGCAGCACCGAGAAGAAGGTGTAGGTCACCGCCACCGCCACCGAAATGCCGATGGCGCCGACGAAATTGGTGTCGCGCTGCAGGTTGTTGAAATTGTCGACGAAATTGCCGTGCGGCAGAAGCTCGATGCCGGGGCTGAAAATGCCGTTGTCGGGCATGGTCGAAAACACCACCATCATCCACAGCGGAAACAGCCAGATCACCGCCAGCGGCGTCAGGACCAGATGCAGCAGGACGCTACGGCCGAGCCGGCGTTGCGAGAGCGAACTCACTTCGGCTCCCCTCTCATTTCGGCTCTCTTGTCAGCCACAGCTGCACCAGCGTGATGGCGATGGCCAGCCCCGCCATCGTGTAGGCGACGGCCGAGGCGTAGCCGAAATTGAGCGAGCGAAAACCCTGGCGGTAGAGCAGCAGGCCAAGCGTCTCGGTGCCGCCGCCGGGGCCGCCGCGCTCGGTGATCAGGAACGGCTCGGTGAACAGCTGCATGGTGCCGATGATCGACAGCACGGCGCAAAACACGATGACCGGCTTGAGCAGCGGCAGCGTTATGTAGAAGAACTGCTTGAGCTTGCTGACGCGGTCGAGCGTCGCTGCTTCATAGACATCCTCGGGGATCGACTGCAGGCCGGCGAGCAGGATGATGGCGTTGTAGCCGGCCCAGCGCCAGGTTACCGCGATCATGATCAGCGCCATCGCCGGTGTGACGTTGGAGAACCAGTCGATCTTGGCCAGGCCGACGCCGGCGAGCAATTTGTTGATGATGCCGAAATCGAGATTGAACATCAGCCGGAACACGGCGGAATAGGCGACCTCGCCGACCACCACCGGAGCGAAGAAGGCGAAGCGGTAGAGGCCACGTGCTTTCAGCAGCGGCGAGTTCAGCAGCACCGCCATGATGATCGCCAGCGAGATCATCACCGGCACCTGGATGACGAGGATGAGCAGCGTGTTCTTCAGCGCGTTGAAGAAAGCGGGGTCGCCGATCAGGCGGCCCCAGTTGAACGTCGGCGCAAAGCGCCAGGGCACCGTGCGCGTCGCCTGGAAGGAAATCATGAACGAGGAGATGATCGGCCACACCCAGAAGATGGCGAAGATCAGGAGGTAGGGCGTGAGGAAGCGATAGGCCGTGGCGTTCTGGTAGCGCATGGTTTCCTCCTCCTTCCGCTTTCCCGGTTGATCCGGTGTGTTGTTGGCTGGCGTCAATTATTAAGGCTTGGCGCCGCCCCTCATCCCCCTGCCGGGACCTTCTCCCCGTATAGTGACGGGGAGAAGGGGCTTGTTGGGACGCCGCCGGCGATTGGCGAACTGTTGGGCGAGAGCGTCCCCTCTCCGTCACTATACGGGGAGAGGATGCCGGCAGGCAGGTGAGGGGCAGCGCCAACGGTCCGGCAAATTGCCCTATATCTGGCCCGCCAACATCTCCGCCTTGGTCACTTGATCGGCAGTCCCGTCGCCGAAGCGATCTGGCTGGCGGCGTCGTCGAGGGCGGCCTTGGCATCGGGATAGCCGCCGCCGAGATATTTGGTCTGCACGGCGCGCATGATGATTTCGGCGTCGCTCTGGAACGGCGTGCCGCGGCTCGGCACCACCTTGGGCAGCGTGGCGAGAATGTCCTTCCACACTGCCTGGCCGCCCCAATAGGGCAGGCCCTGCGAGACGTAGGGGTCGTCGAGGGCCGAGATCAGTGACGGCACCAGGCCGAAATCCCTGAGCATGGTGATCTGGCCTTCATTGGTCTCGAGCGTGTATTTCAGATAGGCGTAGGCGGCCTCCTTGTTCTTCGAGGCTGAGGTGATGGCGAGCGACGAGCCGCCGAGATTGGCCGCGCGCGGGCCGTCGGCGGTGAGGCTCGGCATCAGATAGACACCCCATTTGCCGTTTTCGCCGGCCGATTCGGTGCGGATGGTGCCCTCATACCAGCCGCCATAGACCTGGGTGGCGACGGTGCCGGCGGTGTTGTTGGTGATCTTGGTGCCCCAGTCGGCCGACGAGATGATGCCGGCGTCCTTCATGTCCTTGATCTTGGCCAGCGTGTCGACGCATTTCGGCTGGTTGACGGTGATCGACTGCCCATCGGCGGCGAAATAGCCGCAGCCCTGTTCGTTGGAAATCATGCGGAAGAATTCGGTGTCGCCGTTGAAATCGGCATTGGTCATGGTGACGCCGGGATTGGCGGCCTGGACCTTCTTGCCGGCGGCGATGAAGTCGTCCCAGGTCTTGATCGAGGCCGGATCGACGCCGGCCTTCTCGTAGAAGTCGCGGCGGTAGAAGGCGGCGACTGGGCCGGAATCCCACGGCATGGCATAGGCCTTGTCGCCGACCTCCAGTTCGGTGCGCTTGAAATCCGGGAATTTCTTCTGGTCGTCGGCGGTGTAGCCCAGCGTGTGCAAATCGACGAAGCAATCGGGGAACTGGCTCCAGTAGTTCTCGGCCTCGCCGTTTTCGATCGAGACGATATCGGGTAGGCCGACGCCGCCGGCCGCACAGCCGGCGATCGACTTGTCATAGGTGGGCTGGTTGCCGAGATCCTGAACGGTGACCTTGATGTCGGGATACTGCTTGTTGAAGCCGGCCACCGTCGCCTTCAGCGACGAAGCGGCGATATTCCAGCTCCAGATCGTGATTTCGCCGGACTGCGCCAAAGCCGGGGCTGAGCCCAGGCCAAGCGCCAGCGCGGCACAGATCAGTGTCGTGCGCATTGAAATCCTCCCATTTCATTTGCTCTCTCTTCGCGAGCATGGCTAGACTAGGCGGCGCGGAAGGCTTGTCCCTGACAACGGGAATAAAAGATGGGCGGAAAGTAAGATGCCGGAACGGCCGTTTTACCAGCCTGGCGCCAGCAGCGTCGAAGGCCTGCCGATGGCTTTGCAGATGTTTCACAACCATCCGCTGGTGATGCTGAAGCCGCATTGGCATGCCCAGGTCGAGGTCAATTTCATCGTCCGCGGCAGCGTGCATTACCGCATGAACGAGCACGAGATTTCGCTGTCGGCCGGCGACATGTGCCTGTTCTGGGGCGGGCTGCCGCACCAGATGGACGATCTCTCCGACGACGCCATCTATGCCGGCGCGCATCTGCCGCTGGTGCATTTCTTCCGCCTGCACCTGCCGACGGATGTCCGCCACCGGCTGATGACGGGCGCCACGCTGGTGACATCGGCGACCGACCAGGCCGACCATCACAATTTCGAACGCTGGAACCGCTATTTCCGCTCGGGCGATCCGGCGATAACCGAGCACGCCGTGAACGAGCTGCTGCTGCGGTTGGAGCGGGTGCGCTTCGAGCCCTACCAGCTGGTGCCGGAAACCGCCATCGGCCAGGAACCCGGCGGCCCGTTCGACCAGCAATCGCTGCGCAATGTCGGGCGCATGTGCGACTTCATCGCCGGGAATTTCCTCTACGAGATAGACTGCGTCGACATCGCGGCGGCGGCCGACATCCATCCCAAATACGCCATGAGCATTTTCAAGAAGTCGACCGGCATGACGCTCAACGAATATATGAACCTGTTGCGGCTGAGCTATGCGCAGGCGCTTTTGATGCATGAAGACGCCAATGTGCTGCGCGTCGCCATGGATTCCGGCTTCGGCTCGCTCAGCGCCTTCAACAAATCCTTCCGCAAACTGGCAGGGATGTCGCCCTCGGATTTTCGCCGGGGTGCGGTGGGCCGATAGGTTCGACGGTCGTCTTGATCAACCCGCAGCCGTTCCGGGTGGAAACATGTGCAAGGCTAATCGCGACCACCTTTGTCGGCTGCGATCATCAACTTGGAGAAATTGTCAGCGACTTCGCGTTTCATGAGCGCCTTCCCCCACTCCGTCGCTGCTTCGCAGCGCCACCTCTCCCCCCTCCGGTGGGAGAGGAAAGGCCAGCCGGAGGGCGCCAGCCGGAATCGTTTCGCGCCCTTCCTCTCCCCCGTCGATCGGGGGAGAGGTGCCGAGCGAAGCTCGACGGAGTGGGGGTCGACCTGGCTCGGGCGGTGTCATTTCAAGCCGAGGCCGGTGCCCTGCGCCCGAGGAAACCCGACAATTACCGCCAGCCCAGGTTGGCAATCCTCCAGCGCAATCGTTGCACCATGCAAATCGGCGATGGCCCGTACCAGGCTCAAGCCCAGCCCGCTGCCGGGCGTGGTGCGGCTGGAGTCGAGCCGGTAGAGCCGCTGGAACACTTTTTCGCGCTCCTGCGCCGGGATGCCGGGGCCATTGTCGGCGACCTCAGCCAGAATGCGGTCGCCTTGCCGCCGCACCGATAGAAGGATTGCCGTGCCATCGGGGCAATGCCGCAGCGCGTTCTCAACCAGATTGGCAAACAATTGCGTCAGCAGGTCGCGGTCGCCGTGGACCAGGCATGGCGTGCCGTGGACGATCGTGGCCGACAGCGACTTGCCGTCATCCTCGGCGACACCGGCGTAGATTTCGGCAATGGCATCGATGACGCCGGTGAGGTCGAGATCGACAAAGCGCGCCTTGCGGGCGCCGGCCTCGATCTGGGCAATACGCAACAGCGCATCGAAAGTATCGTTGATCTGCAGGCTTTCCCCACGTGCCTCCGCCAGCTCATCGGCAACGGCCTCACCCCGCGCGGTCCTGTCGGCCGCAGCTTCCAAAATCATCTGCAGCCGGTTGAGCGGCGTCTTCAGATCATGCGCGATGTCGGCGCTGACCTGGCGCATGCCGTCCACCAGCGCCGCCAGCCGCTCCAGCGCGGCGTTGACCTGGCGCGAGACGCCGTCAATGTCGTCGCCATTGCCGAGCAGTGGAATGCGGGCGTCGAGCCGGCCGTTGGAGACATCGTCCATGGTGGTGGCAATGCCGTCGAGGCGACGCTGCACACGCGACGCCAGCAAGGCGCCGCCAGCCACCGCCAGCCCTGAAATGATCAGGGTGGCCCAGCCGAAGTTCATCAAAACGATGCGTTCCAGCTCCTCGGTTTCGGAAAGCGAAAAGGCAATTGTCAGGCTGTTGGGCCCGACCGAACCGGTCCAGGCGCGGTACATAGTGTCCGGCGCAACGCCTGGCAGGGAAGCGGCAAAATCGGAAAAGCCATCCGGAAGGTCGGCGGCGGTGAAATTCCCGGCCAGATGATTGCCGGCGGGATCGGTGAGCGAGAACAGCTGTTCCTTGCTCGGGCTGAGCGCGGCGTGGCTGTCGACTGCCGAAACCAGATCCTCCCGGTCGTTTCCGGCATAGGTCACCGCCACGACCGAATAGGTCTCCTTGACCGACTGGTCGAGCTGCTCGGCAAGATCCGCGCTCATCAGCTGGTAGACGATGGCGCCTGACAGGATGAAGGCGAGCACGAACAGCAAGGCGAAGGTCAGGGCCAGCCGAAACGGCGTGCTGCGCAGCAGGCGAGAGCCTGTCTCAGTCATAGTGCGTTTCAGTCATTGCAAGCTTCAGTCATGGCAAGTTTCTGTCATGCCGCGCCTCAGTCGTGAACACTGTAGCCAGTGCTGCGCACGGTGTGGATCAACGCGGTTTCGAACGGCCTGTCGATCTTGGCGCGCAGCCGGCTGATATGGGTTTCGACGACGCTGGTCTTGGGGTCGAAGTGAAAATCCCAGACCCGTTCCAGAAGCATGGTGCGGGTGATGACGCGGCCCTCGCCGCGCATCAGCACTTCGAGCAGGCTGAATTCGCGCGGCTGCAGGTCGATCGCCTGGCCCTGCCTGGTGACGCGGCGCTGGATCAGGTCCATTTCGAGGTCGGCGATGCGCAGCGTCGTCTTCAGCTCCTGCACCGCAGGGCGACGGCCGAGCGCGTTGATGCGGGCGAGCAGTTCGGAAAAGGCGAATGGCTTGACGAGATAGTCGTCGCCGCCGGCCTCGAGCCCTTCAACCCTGTCGTCGACGCCGCCGACCGAGGTCAGAAAGATCGCCGGCGTACGCACGCCCGCTGCCCGCACCGCCTTGATCATCGACAGGCCGTCGAGGCCGGGCAGCATGCGGTCGACGACGATCACGTCATAGGCGTCGCGTGTCGCGGCAAACAGCGCGTCATGCCCGTCGCGCAGCAGATCGCAGACATGCCCGGCTTCGCTCAGGCCCTTGACGACATAGTCTGCGGTCCTGGGATCATCCTCAACAAGGAGAAGTCGCATCTCTGTTCCGGTCTGTTGCCGAGGCTTTGCCAGAGCGGCATGCTAGCACCGGCGGCGGTCCGTTCCTAGAATATCCGCCGGCGCCTGGTCGCTCGTGGTCGTTGCACATGTCCATAAGTGTCATCCGACCGGATCGCGCGCAGGGACAAGCATCCTGCGCAGCACGGCGTCTTTCAGAATAAAATGATGGAAGAGTGCCGCACCGGCATGAATGCAGATCAGAACGATGAATACCGGCTTTGCCCAAGTATGGACATCGCCCATCCAGCTCCAAACATAAAAGGCCAGAAGCCCGGAAACAGGAGCGGCAACGAGAAGGCCATAGAACAGCGCATGCGTTGTGCGTGAGGCGAAAGCCATCCATTTCGGCATTGTGGATTGCGGCTTGGGCGCACCGATGAAGAGGCGGACGGCCAGTCGCACGAACACCAGCAACAGGATCGCCAGGCCGACCCAGTAATGGGCGGACCCCATGGTCTGCCCGTAGGACGACAGTTGGCGTCTGTCCGCTGCCGCATCGACATAGATTGTCATGTTTTCGCCGAACAGGAGCTGGAACAGGACAAGCGCCGCTATCATCCAATGCAGGCTAATTTGGAGGCCGCTATAACCGGATTTCCTGGAGTTCATTCTTCCGTCCATGAGGTGAGCGCGATAGCTGCCCAGGGCGACCCACGGCAGGGATCCATTGACGTTTTGGCGCGTTCTCGTCGCGTCAGGCGGGCGTGCAGGTGCTTGCATCTACTCCGATTCAAGCAGGATTTTGTCGGCCTCGCCGGTGCCCTTCTTCAGACTCATATAGAGAACGAGGGCGACGATGCAGCCCAGGAAGATCATGCTGGTGAAGGTGGTGCCGAAGCCGAGGCCGCCATATTCGACCGGCTGCGACAGCAGGTCGCCGAACGAGGCGCCAAGCGGCCGCGTCAGGATGTAGGCCAGCCAGAAGGCGAGGATGGCGTCGAGGCCGAAGGCGAAATAGCCGAGGGCGACGAAGACGATGACCGCGCCGAACAAGAAGCCAGTCGTGAGATAGCCAATGTCGAACGTCTCGGCGACAAGGTCGCCGGCCGCGGTGCCGAGCGAAAAGGTGAACAGGATCGCCAGCCAGTAGAAGATCTCGCGCCTGGTGGTGACGATCGTATGGATGGAGAGCGTTCTTTCGCTGGCGTACCAGACCGCGAATGTCGCGGCGAGCAAGACCGTGAAGGCAATCGTGGTGGTTTGCAGACGGACGCCGAAATTGTCGACCAGATTGTCGGTAATCAAGGTGCCGACGACGCTGATCAGCACCACCGCCAGCCAATAGGCCCATGGCACATAACGCTTCTGCGCGAATTGCAGCGCCAGCGCGACGACAAGGATGCCGGTCATGATCAGCGAGGTGACGGTCAGTCCGAAGCCAAGATTGACGGCCAGATAGTCGGCCGCCGTCTCGCCCATGGTGACCGCCAAAAGCTTGATCAGCCAGAATTCGACGGTGACATCAGGGACCCTGTTGGGTGATGCCAGTGCGGCGGGTGCAGTGCTTGCAGACAAGAGCATGATGGGATCCTTGTCGTTTCGGCGGGGACGGGCCTATTCCCCGGTACGTGCGGCGAGGCTTGGTCTTACTTCCCCATGATCTTCATGGCCTGAGCGAAGAAGTCGTCGGCGCGCTTGTCGTCGTCGGCATTGCAGCGCTCGACGCCTTTGGCCTCGAGATCGGATAGTTTTGTCTTGTCCGCGGCGCTCAGCGCCGCCAAGGCTTCCGCCGCGCAGGTCCTTCAGAGCGTCTTCGCAAGGCGTCGCAGCGGAAGCGGCTGAAAAGACCGGGTTGGCGATGGCAATGGCGCAGAGCGAGAAAGCGAGGGTTAGCTTTTTCATGCTGGTGTTCCTGTCTTGCGCCGATATCCAGGCGGTGATGAAACGATGTCCGGCAGGTCGGCCGGCATAAGGACTATGGGCAGGCGACCTCGCCGCAATCTGTCCGCCCGCTTACAAATTCGTAAGAATGGCTGAAATTCCTGCCGGTTGCCTCGCCATCGCCGCACGGAAGCGCTAGTGGGTGGCGAGACACCGGCGCTATGAGCCCTGCCGGAGAGCAGGAACTATGATGAGCTACGCTCCCCCCAAGCCGGCAGCGAAGGCGTTCGACCAGCACAAGCGCCTGCTCGTCATACAAGTGGCGGCAGCCCTCGCCGTCATGCTGTTGCTGTTCACCAAGCCCTTTCTCGTCGAAGGCTCGGACGGGCACGAATACATCGAGGCGCTGGGCATCGGCTTCGTGCTGGTCTGCTTCCTTGGCCGTCTGTGGAGCATTCTCTATGTCGGCGGCAGGAAGAACGACGAGCTGGTCACCATCGGCCCGTTCTCGATGAGCCGGAACCCGCTCTACTTCTTTTCCACGGTCGGCGCGGCGGGCGTCGGGTTGATGTACGGCTCGGTGCTGGTGGCGGCGGCGCTGGCTCTGGTGAGCTACCTGGTGTTCCGGGTGACGGCGCGCAAGGAAGCCGAGTTCCTGTTTGGAAAGTTCGGCCCCGCCTACAGCGTCTATGCCGAACGCACGCCGCCTTTCTGGCCGAACCCGCTGCTGTTTCACGATCAAGCCGAACGCCGGTTCTCGACAAAGGCGTTGCGGCGGACATTCACGGACGGGCTCTATTTCCTGGCGCTGTTCCCGGCCATCGAGACGATTGAGCAGTTGCGGATCAGCGGCATGCTGCCGGTGTTTTTCACCCTCTACTGACCGGAGCGCCGTGCCGCGCGGCGCACGCTGTAGAGCAGGATGACGAGGCAGCCGGGCAGAAGCAGGACGCCGCCGGCAAGCGGCGGCAACGCCAGCAGCTTCACTGCCGCGGCAATCGCCACGATCAACAGCAGCGCCAGCGTCGCAAGGCTGCCGTCGTCGATGAACATGCCGACGAGCTCCTTTAGAATGAGGCGGACGACGTTCATCGAGCAACTCCTTGTGCAGCCTTGGGGTAGCTGGCGCGCAACCAGCGCACCATGGCGAAGCACGCGACGGCGATGATTGCGAAGATGGCCAGCAGCGCCAGATCGGCGCCCGGCCAGTCGGCGCCCAGGCCTTCGCCGGTCCAGAAAATGCCGAAGCTTGTCAACATCAGGCCGACGGCGAATTTGAGCGCGTTTTCCGGCACCCGCGCCAGCGGCCTGTGCACCGCAAGACCGATGATCGTTACCAGGACGAAGGCCGCCAACGCGCCAAGGCTGGCATAGAAGGTCTGTGCATGCGCGGCGCCGACGGCGATGACGATGAACACCACCTCGACGCCTTCGAGCAGCACCGCCTTGAAGGCTGCGAGCCCGGCCAGATAATCGGCGCGGCGGTCATTGGCCTGCTGCTGCAAAGCGGCGGTTTCCTTGGAAAAGGCTGCTTCCTCGTCATGCAGGGCGATGACGCCGACACTGCGCAAAATGGCCTTTCTCAACCAGCGCATGCCAAACAGGACCAGGAGCACGCCGACGACGAACTGCAGCACCGTAATGGGAACCAGCGCCAGCAGCGGTCCGAAGGCCAGCACCAGAGCCGCCAGCACCGCCAGCGCCAGCGCCGCGCCGATCAGCGCTGGCCGCCAGCTGCGGGTGACGCCGACCGCCAGCACGATGGTGAAGGCCTCGACCACTTCGACGAAGGAGGCAAGGAATGAGGCGGTCACGGTGGAAAGTATGGGTGTCAGGCCATTCATGAAGGTTTCCTGTCTGCGGGAATCACTGGGCTGAGAAGGATACAGCGCTCCGGCGGAAGGGAGAACGCGCCGGCATTCTCGCCATACTCTATCTGTTGCGTCTCACCATCGGTGGCCCGATCGCCGGCGTTCGCTACGAGCTGCTCGGCGTCGGCGACAATTTCAAGCCGATCGTGCTAGGCCTTGTCATTGTGCTTGCCGTCATCCTGGACGCCTATCGGGAAAAGCTGTTGAGGGTGATCCGATAAAGCGCGTCGCGCTTTTTGGTTTTTGTTTTATGGATGTCATTTTCCCAGATCCGCCGGACACTCCGGGCGACATGCACTAGGGGACAAGAAATGACGACGATTGCCGATGTCGCGCGCCATGCCGGAGTGTCGGTCGCAACCGTCTCGCATGTGATGAACCGCACGCGCCATGTCGAGCCTGAGACGGCCGAGCGCGTCCATTCGGCCATCGCCGCCTTGCGCTACAGTCCGAACACGCTGGCGCGCAGCCTGAGGCGCGGCGAGACCAAGACCATCGGCCTGCTGCTGCCGGACAATTCCAACCCGTTCTTCGCCGGCGTGGCGCGCCAGATCGAGGATGCCGGCTTCCTTGCCGGCTATACTGTGATCCTGTGCAACTCCGACGGCAGCGCCGAGAAGGAGGAGCGCTACCTCCAGGTGCTGATGGCCAAGCAGATCGACGGGCTGATCTTCGCCGGCTCATCGGATCATGCGCGGGTGTTCTCCAGCCTTCTGCCCGGCGTGCCGGCGGTGCTGATCGACCGCGAGATCCATTCGGTCAATGTCGATTCCGTGCTGGTCGATCACGATCATGGCGGCTATCTCGCCGGCCGCTATCTGGCCGGGCTCGGCCACGAGAAGATCGGCGTCATCGGCGGCCCGCGCGATTCCAGCTCCAGCCCCGCCCGCCTGCGCGGCTTCGCCAGGGCGCTGCAGGAAGCCGGCCTCGACCTGCCGCCGGCCTCGGTGGTGGATTCCGACTATCACTTCGCCGGCGGCCGCACGGCGATGGAGCGGCTGATGGCGCAGGAGCCGGGGATCACGGCGCTGTTTGCCTGTAACGATCTGATGGCCATGGGGGCGCTGACAGTGCTGCGCGGGCGCGGATTGCGGGTCCCAGGCGACATGTCGATGATCGGCTTCGACGACATACCCTATGCCGTCACCACCTGGCCGCCACTGACGACGATCGCACAGCCGGTCGAGAAGATCGGCACGCGGGCGGTGAGCCTGCTGATCGAGCGAGTTGCCGAGCCGGCGGCGCATTCGCGCCGCGAAGTGCTCACCCCGGTGCTCGTCGAACGGGAGAGCTGCGCGCCGTTGCGCGGCTGAAGCCCCTCAGGCGGCTGCCGGCTGCAGCGCTGCCCTGAGCAGCATGCCGAAGAGGTCGCGCGGCTCGTCGGGATCGGCGAGCAGGTCGAGCTCCTCGTAGAGGCCGGTGGCCTGAAGCTGGTCTCTGATATAGCGCAGCGCCGAAAAATCCTCGGTGGCGAAGCCGACGGAATCGAACAAGGTGATCTGTTCCGCCGCCTTGCGGCCTTCCGCCTTGCCGGTCATCACCTGCCACAACTCGGTCACCGGATGGTCGGCGTGGAGTTGCTGGATTTCGCCCTCGATGCGCGTCTGCGGCGAGAACTCGACGAAGATGTCGGAGCGCAAAAGGATGTCGCGGTGCAGTTCCGTCTTGCCGGGGCAGTCGCCGCCGACCGCGTTGATGTGCACGCCGGAACCGACCATGTTGTCGGTCAGAATGGTGGCGGACAGCTTGTCGGCGGTCACCGTGGTGATGATGTCGACTCCTTCCACAGCATCCTGGCCGGTGGCGCAGATGGTGATGTCAAAGCCTTTGCCGGCGAGGTTGCGGGCGCATTTTTCCGAAGCGGAACGGTCGATGTCATAGAGCCGCAACCGGTCGATGCCGAGCAGCGCTTTGAAGGCGACAGCCTGGAATTCGGACTGGGCGCCATTGCCGATGATGGCCATTGAGCGCGCGCCCCTGGGCGCCAGATATTTGGCGGCGACGGCGGAGGTGGCCGCGGTGCGCAGCGCCGTCAGGATCGTCATTTCGGTGAGCAGCATCGGATAGCCGGAACCGACATCGGCGAGCACGCCGAAGGCGGTGACGGTCTGGCGCCCCTCGCGCATGTTCTTGGGATGGCCGTTGACATATTTGAAGCCGTATAGCCGGCCGTCGCTGGTCGGCATCAGTTCGATGACGCCGTCATGGCTGTGCGAGGCGATGCGCGGCGTCTTGTCGAACAGCTCCCAGCGGCGAAAATCCTCCTCGATATAGGCGGCGAGTTCGGTGAGGAACCGCTCGACGCCGATGGTCAGCACCAGCTTCATCATGCGGTCGACGCTGACGAAAGGGACGATGGCAAGGCGGGAAGGCTGGGTCATGCAATGCTTCCGGAATGGCTGCGGGTCGGGCGGTCCATGATGCGCCGGCCCATCAGGCTGGCGGCGAGGTCGACAATCAGCGTGGCGGTGCGGCCGCGCTCGTCGAGGAACGGGTTGAGTTCGACCAGATCAAGGCTGGAGACCAGGCCGCTGTCGGACAGCATCTCCATCACCAGATGCGCCTCGCGGAAGGTGGCGCCGCCGGGCACGGTGGTGCCGACGGCCGGCGCGATGGAGGGGTCGAGGAAGTCGACGTCGAGGCTGACATGCAGCAGGCCGTTTGCCTTTTCGACGATGGCCAGGAAGGCGCGCAGCAAAGGTGCGACGCCGTGCTCGTCAATGGTGCGCATGTCGTGCACGGTAACCCCCGCTTCCCTCAGCGCCCGGCGCTCCGCCGGATCGACGCTGCGCAGGCCCATGACGCAGATGTGGGCAGGGTCGACGGCGACAGGCAGGTCCGGGAAATAACCGTTGAAGCCCGGCCGGCCGCTGGCATAGGCGAGCGGCACGCCGTGCAGATTGCCGCTGACGGTGGTATCGAGCGTGTGGAAATCGGGATGTGCGTCGAGCCACAGCACGAAGAGCGGCCGGCCGCGTTCCGCGGCGCGGCGGGCTATGCCCGACACCGTGCCGGCCGATATCGCGTGGTCGCCGCCAAGGAAGATCGGCATGGCGTTCCGCGAAGCCGCATAGGCGGTCTCGGCTATCGCCGCCGTCCAGGCGGAAATCTCCGGTAGGGCCTTCAGCGCGAGATTGCCATGGACGATTGCGCGCACGGCGGCCGGTTGCACCGCGCCCCAGTCCTCGACCTCGTGGCCAAGTTCCGACAGCACCGAGACAAGCCCGGCCGTGCGCAGCGCGCTTGGCCCCATCTCGCATCCCATCCTGCCGGCGCCGTCCTGCACCGGCGCGCCAACGATCCTGCAGCGCATGGTTCTTGTTGTCCTTGTAAATTGATTGGGCGGTTGATGCGTGGAATGAACCATCCCGGCCCGGCAGTATGAACAGGCGAAATTGGCATTTCGAGAAGAATGATTTATCATTCCGAGAAGTCAGCTTGATCAAAACGGACAATAGTCATGGACGCACTCGACGAAAGGCTGGTCACGCTGCTCAGGCATGATGCCCGGCGCAGCATCTCCGATCTCGCGGTCGATCTCGGGGTGTCGCGCGCCACGGTCAGGGCGCGCATGGAGCGGCTGGAAAAAACGGGCGAGATCATCGGCTACACGGTGGTGCTGCGCGCCGACGCGGTCGACCAGCGGATACGCGGCGTGATGATGATCGAGATCGAGGGCCATGCCGCCGACCGCGTGGTCCGGGCGCTCGGCGGCCTCGCCGAGGTTTCGACCATTCACACCACCAATGGCCGCTGGGACCTGGTGGTCGAACTCGGAACGGCGTCGCTCACCGATTTCGACGCGGTGCTTAGGCGGATACGGCTCATCCCGGGGATAACCGGCAGCGAGACAAGTCTGCTGCTGGCAACGCCGAGGACGACAAGGGCAAGGTTGGCGTAGCCGTCCTTTCGGCCGGCGTGTTCACGCAAAGCTTTGTGACGGATCTGGCGAATGGGTCGCCTGGCTGACGAATCTCATTGGGGCCGCACCTATCCTCCACATGACGGAGGAAGCCGGCATGACGCGAGATTGCACCAGCTTCAACGGTGCAAGGACCGGACGCTTGCCACAGGCCAAGGCTGATGGCAGGATAAAAGGCCGCAACGTGCGGCCTCTGGCGGCCGTTGTGTTTCGATGGATTATGAAGCATTTTCCCAAGGTGCGGGTTCTCCTCACAATGTGCGGCAGCCTCGTTTCGCCTTGGTCGCCCTTGATTTTTCGCAATGTGCGCTTTGCCTGCCTCAGGCCGCAGGGCATTTAATTCCACGGGGTCAAGCCTCATGACAGAGATTTGTGCTCGGGCCGTCTATCGTCGGCGAAGACAAGGCACGGCGCCACAATCAGCGCCCCTGGCATTCGTGACCTGGTGAAGAATGCCGTTGCGTACCTCTCGCCCCCATGTTTCAAAACAGGTCGATAGACCCGCGAGAATGGTTTCGAAGCCTGCGGGGTTGCCCACGGTCCGGCGAGAATTCTAAAAGACGTTCACAATGACACAGCACGCAAAAGACGCACGAATTCTCATGTACAGCCACGACACGTTCGGGCTCGGCCATCTGCAGCGCTGCCGAACGATCGCGCATTCGCTGGTCGGGGATTTCCGCGGACTTCAGGTGCTAATCATTTCGGGCGCCACCATCGCCGGCGCCTTCGACTACCGCGCCCGCGTCGACTTCGTGAAGATCCCCAGCGTCATCAAGCTGCGAAACGGCGAATACACCTCGCTGGAAAAGGACATCGATCTGCACGAGACGCTAAGGATGCGGCAGTCGATTATCCGCCACACGGCCGAGAGCTTCCGGCCGGATATCTTCATCGTCGACAAGGAACCGCTGGGGCTGCGCGGAGAGATCGAGGATACGCTGTCCTACCTTAAGACGCGGGGCACCACGCTCGTGCTTGGCCTGCGCGAGGTGATGGACGCGCCGCATTTGCTCGAAGCGGAGTGGGCACGCAGGGATGTGATGCGCAAGATCGGCCTGTTCTACGACAAGGTCTGGGTCTATGGCCCGCCGGATTTCTACGATCCGCTGACCGGCCTGGAGGTGCCGCCGGCGGTCAGGGCAAAGATGAAGTTCGTCGGTTTCCTGCAACGGAGCCTGCAGCAGAACCAGTTGCCCGGCCACCGGCCCGAGGGCGACTATATCCTGGTTACCACCGGTGGCGGCGGTGACGGCGCCGACCTGATCCACAACGTCATCGAGGCCTATCAGCAGGATCCGCGATTGCAGCACCGGGCGCTGATCGTGCTTGGGCCCTACATGCCGGCGCGCAAGCGCAACAAGCTGGTCAGGAAAGGGGCCAAGATCCCCTACGTCAAGATCATCGAATTCGACAACCGCATGGAAGAGCTGATTGCCGGCGCCAAGGCGGTGGTGGCGATGGGCGGTTACAACACCTATTGCGAGATATTGTCTTTCGACAAGCCGGCGCTGATCGTGCCGCGCGTCACGCCGCGCGAGGAACAGCTGATCCGGGCACGGCGCGCAGCCGAACTCGGCCTCATCGAGATGCTTTTGCCTGAGGAAGCCGAGGATGCCCAGCGGTTTGCCGATGCGCTGCAGGTTTTGCCGGGCCGGCCCCGCCCATCGCAGAGCAATGCGCATCTGACGCTGGAAGGGCTGCCTCATATTTCCGAAATCGTCGCGGAACTGCTCGACCGGCGGGCCGGCCATCACCTTTCGGTCATTGAAGGCATGAACTGAGTTGCAACACCGCAAGATCGTCGTGGTTCTGAAGGGCTACCCGCGGCTGTCGGAAACCTTCATCGCGCAGGAGCTGCTCGGTCTGGAGCGTGCGGGGTTCGACCTGATACTTTTCGCGCTCAGGCGGCCGACCGACGCAAAACGTCATCCCGTGCATGACGAGATCAAGGCCCCCGTCCATTATCTGCCGGAATATCTGCACAGAGAGCCGCTGCGCGTGCTTCGGTCGCTGTTTGCCTGTCTGCCGCGGCCTGGCTTCTGGCGCGCGCTCAAATCGCTCGCTGCCGATATCCGCCGCGACTTTACCCGCAATCGCGCGCGCCGCTTCGGGCAAGCGCTCGTGTTGGCCGCCGAATGGCCGCAAGACGCGGGATGGCTGCATGCCCATTTCGCGCACACGCCGGCATCGGTGACGCGCTATGCCAGCCAGCTTCGTGGCTTGCCCTGGAGCTGCTCAGCCCATGCCAAGGACATCTGGACGTCGGCGGACTGGGATCTGGCCGGCAAGCTTTCCTCGGCGCGCTGGACGGTCACGTGCACGAAAACCGGCTTCGACCATCTGAAAAAACTCGCCAACGGCAGTTCGTCCGTGCATCTGAGCTATCATGGGCTCGACCTTGACCGCTTCGGCAGTTTCGGCGAGGCGCGAAAACAGCGTGACGGCTCGGCGCCGGCCGAACCGGTCATGATCTTGAGTGTCGGACGCGCCGTTGAAAAGAAAGGCTATGATACGTTGCTAGAGGCTCTTGCCCTCTTGCCTGGCGATCTGGCGTGGTGTTTCGAGCATATCGGTGGCGGCGAGGAACTGAAACGGCTGAAGGCGCTGGCGCAAAGGCTCGGGCTGGAGGGGCGCGTCTCCTGGAAAGGCGCGCTGGCGCAGGAGGAGGTGCTTGAGCACTACCGCAGCGCCGACATCTTCGCTTTGGCCTGCAGGATCACCGCGGATGGCGACCGGGACGGCCTGCCGAATGTTCTGGTGGAGGCGGCCAGCCAGCGGCTTGCCTGCGTGTCGACCGATATATCCGGCGTGCCGGAGCTTTTATCGTCGGATGAAACCGGGCTGCTGATTCCCTCGGAAAACCCGACTGCACTGGCACAGGCGCTGGAGCGCCTGATCCGCGATCCCGTCCTGCGCGCCCGCCTCGGCGACGCCGCGGAGCGGCGCGTGCGAAGCAATTTCGACCATGTGGCAGGCATTGGACAGCTCAAGGAACTGTTCGAGCGGGAGTGGCGGGCCGCCGAATGAAGCGGCTGCGCGCTTTCTTCTATGTTCAGCACCTGCTCGGCATCGGCCATCTCGCGCGCGCCAGCCGCATTGCGGCGGCTCTGGTCGATGACGGGTTCGACGTCACCGTCGTGACCGGCGGAGCGCCGATCGCGGGATTTCCGGGATCGGGTGTAAAATCCGTGACCCTGCCGCCTGTCACCTCCGGTGACGAAGGGTTTTCCGGACTTGTCGACCTGCAGGGCAAAGCCGTCGACGATGATTTCAAGACGCGGCGCTCAGAGATGCTGCTGCAGGCTTTCCGGAATTACAGGCCCGACATCGTCATTATCGAGGCGTTTCCCTTTGGACGCCGGCAGATGCGTTTCGAACTCTTGCCACTGATCGAGGCCATCGAAGCGACATCGCCCAGACCGCTGCTGGCGGCGTCCGTCCGCGACATCCTTCAGGAGCGCGTGAAGCCGAGCCGAAACGAAGAAACGGTCGATCTCGTCAACAGGCATTTCGATCTTGTCATGGTCCATGGCGATCCGGCTTTCGCAACCATCGACAAGACATTTCCGCTGGCTGGGGCGATCAGGGCCGAGGCCGCCTACACCGGGCTCGTTGCCGCGCCGCCGGCGAAAGCGGCCTCAGAGCGCTTCGACGTTCTGGTGTCGGTTGGCGGCGGGGCGGCCGGAAAGAGCCTTGTCAGATCCACCGTCGCGGCGGCGCGAAATGCCGATAACGCCTGGACATGGTGTTTGATCACCGGCCCAAACCTGCCGAAGGACGAGTTTGACGCGATTTCACGCGATGCCTCCCCACGCCTGTCCATCTTCCGGTTCCGCGAGGATTTCGCCAGCCTGCTGACCGGCGCCCGCCTGTCGGTCTCGCAGGCGGGTTACAACACGGTCTGCGATGTCATGCGCGCGGGGTGTCGCTCGCTGCTCGTTCCATTTGCAGCCGGCGGGGAAACCGAGCAGACGCGTCGCGCTCTGATGCTCGAAGAGCTCGGTCTTGCAACGGTGCTGACGGAACAGGACCTGACGCCTGAAGGTCTGGCGCATGCGATCGAGCAGGCGCTTGCCGGACCGCCGCCAACCGCGCATCGCCTCGATCTGGAAGGGGCGCGGCGCTCGGCGCAAATCCTGCGCGAGCGCTTCAAACAGTTCCGATCAGCATGAAGCGTGTATAATTTTTTGTCGGCAATTCGCCGGAGAACCTGATCTGCCGCAGCGCCGCCATGGCTTCGAAGGCTGCAAGTGACGCCACGCAGTTGATGTGCGTCGGCTCGCTGAAATAATCGTTCGATTGCAGCAGGACATTCGTGCCCTGCGGAAGCAGGGCAAGCCAGGCGCTGAGATCGGCTATGTGTTCGCAGCTCGTATTGACCACCAGGTCGGGCCGCGCGGCGGCATAGTCGAGCTTGTACATATCTGCCGTCAGCGCTTGAAACCGGTCGCCGGCTTGCCGGTTGAGTGTCCGGGCGACCGCGCCGACTTCGGGATCGATGTCGATGCTGTCGATCGCCGCGATGTCGAAGCGGGCGTCGTTGAAAAGCATCGCCGGCAATACGCCGTACCATCCACCCAGAACCCATATGCGCTCGAACCGGCCGCCGCAGCTTTCGAACAGCCTGTCGAGCGCCCACATCTTGCAGGCGACCTGCTTGTGGTTGAAGGCGTTCGCGATATTGGCCTGCGGATGCTTGGCGATGACGCGCGCCAGCCCGGCCACGAGAGGGTGGTCGACATAGGCGGCAATTCCCCGCGTGAGGTCCAGGACTTGCTCATGCCCATCCATGCCGGCATTGCGTGGTTGCGTGACATCCATCATATTCGTCTTCTATGTTGGGATTTCGGGCGACACAACGCAATCTTGCCTCTTGCAAGCCTGTTCGACTTGCGGACGCGACTGTGCCGCAAGCCGTTTCGCCATTGCCCGGAGGAGGCCGATTGAATTTGTCCGGACCATCGGCGCCCATCCGCCTGGCGCGCAGCTGCCGCTTCGAACTGGTCGTTGGCAGCGAAGACATGGCCGATACACCATTCGCCAGCAGGTGCCTTTACATTCCGCATCCTTCAAACTGACAATCGCATATGGAAACCAGCCTAGCCCGCTATATCTGGACGCACACCAGGAAGCAGCAGCTCTGGATATTGATGATCGTCGTGCTTTCGATGGTCCCGTATTTCATGTCGTTCGACCTGCCGAAGCTGATCGTCAACGGCCCGATCCAGGGCAAGGGGTTCGAGCAACCGGGCGCGACCCTGCCATTCATGAGGTTGCACTATAACCTGCCGTTCATCGGCGAGGTTCAGTTCTTCTCCGGTTTTCAACTGGACCGCACGTCGACGCTGCTTGCGCTCAGCCTTGTTTTCCTCTTGCTGGTCGTCATCAACGGCTTGTTCAAGCTCTACATCAACACTTACAAGGGCCGGCTCGGCGAACGCATGCTGCGGCGTATTCGTTTCGATCTGGTCGATCGTGTGCTGCGGTTTCCGCCGATTTACTTCAAGCGGGTGAAATCCGCCGAAGTGGCGACCATGGTGAAGGACGAGGTGGAGCCGCTGGGCGGCTTCATTGGCGATGCCTTCCTGCAGCCGGTGCTGCTCGGCGGCCAGGCGCTGACGGCCATGCTGTTCATCATGGTCCAGAACGTCTGGCTCGGAATGATAGCGGTCGTGATCGTGGCGATCCAAATTGTGCTTATCCCGCGAATGCGGCGGCGGCTGCTCGTGCTGGGGCGCCAGCGGCAGTTGACGGCGCGCGCGCTTTCAGGCCGGGTTGGCGAAATCGTCGACGGCATCGGCGCGGTTCACGTCCACGATACGTCGAACTACGAGCGCGCCGACATAGCAGCCCGGCTCGGGCTCATCTTCAAAATCCGCTTCGATCTTTACCAATGGAAATTCATGGTAAAGTTCCTCAACAATTTTCTCGCGCAGCTCACGCCCTTTCTGTTCTACATGATCGGTGGCTATCTGGTCATCCAGGGGCGGCTGGATGTCGGCCAGCTCGTGGCCGTGATTGGCGCCTACAAGGACTTGCCCGGACCGATGAAGGAACTGATCGACTGGGATCAGGACCGGCAGGATGTCCAAGTCAAATATCAGCAGGTCGTCGAACAGTTCACCGTCGAGAATATCATCGCGCCGGAAATCGGAGCACTGACGATCGACGATCCCGATCCGATGACCAAGCCGCTGTCGGCGATCAGCCTGTCGATAGCCGACGATGGCGGCGCAATGCTCCTCAATCGCATCTCGCTCGAGGTCAAGCCGGGTGAGACGGTGGCGCTGGTCAGCACCGCAACAGGGGGAGCGGAGGCGCTTGCGGAAGCCTTTGCGCGGCTGACCTGGCCGGATAGCGGAAGGATCGTTTCGGGCTCCGATGACTTGCTCGATCTCCCCGAAGCCGTGACCGGCCGGCGCATGTCCTACGCTTCGTCGGATGTTTTCCTGTTCCAGGCAAGCCTGCGCGACAATTTGCTCTACGGGTTGAAGCATGCGCCGCTGACATCGGTGACATATGACGGCGCCGCGGCGGACCAGCACCGTTGGAACATCGACGAGGCGCGCCGGTCGGGCAATCCGGATCTCGATATCCGCAGCGACTGGATCAACTATGCCTCCGCCGGCGCCACCGGCCCGCACGACCTCTTCGAAGCCGTGCGCCGGGTGCTCGACGCGGTTCTTCTGTCGCGCGACATTCTGGATCTTGGCTTGCGCTCTTCGGCCGACCTCAAGCGCCACACGAAGCTTGCCGAGCGGATCGTCGAATTGCGTGCGGCGCTGCGAACCCGGTTGGAGGAAGAAGGCCTGAGCGCGCTGGTGGTTCCTTTTGAACCGGGCGCCTACAACAAGGAAGCGACGATCGGCCAGAACCTGCTCTTCGGCGCCGCGGCCGGCCCCGAACTGGCTCACAAGGCACTGGCGTCCAATCCCTATTTTGCTTCCGTCCTGAAGCAAGCCGGCCTCGACCGCACGCTCTACGAAATGGGCATGGAGATCGCCGAACAGGCGATCGAGCTGTTTGCCGACCTGCCGCCCGAACACCAGTTCTTCCAGCAGCTCGCCTTCATGAGCGCCGAGGAGATACCCGCCTACGAAACCTTGCTGCAACGGCTCAAGAATCGCCCCTACGATGCGGTTTCGGAGAACGACCGCGCCATGATGGTCACCTTAAGCTTTGCCTATATCGAGCCCCGGCATCGCTTCGGCCTGTTGACCGACGAGCTGATGAGCAAGATCATCGCTGCACGCAACCAGTTCTATGAAAACCTGCCGGCCGAGCTGGAGAAAGCTGTCGAACGGTTTGACCCTGCCAAATACATCGCCGCGGCCACCGTCATGGACAACGTCCTGTTCGGGCGTGTCGGCAACAACCATCCCGACGCGCCGGACCGCATTCGCTCCATCGTCTATGATATTCTTGACGAACTGGGGCTTTATGCCGAGCTTCTGGATGTCGGCCTGGACTTCAACGTCGGCGCCGCCGGCAGGCGGCTGACCGGCGGACAGCGACAGAAGCTCGATGTTGCCCGCGCCTTGCTCAAGCGTCCCGATTTCCTCATTCTCAATCGGCCGCTGTCGGCGCTCGACCAGCGCGTGCAGGACAAGGTGTTGCGGAATGTGCTCGACGAAGCCAGACGCGACGGCCATTCGCCGGCAATAGTGTGGGTGGTGACGAATCCGGCAATGGCGGCGATGTTCGATCGGGTTGTGGTCTTTGACTCAGGCCAATTGGTGGAAGACGGAACACACGAGACACTCTTGGCGGGAAACGGTATCTTCAAGGAACTTGTGTCATAGTCTGGCAAACGCGAATTCAGGAAGGTTTGCGACAATGCTGCTCAAGGATGAAGTTGGAATGCTGCAACGCGTTCCCTTGTTCTCTGGCATCGAGCCGACAAAGCTCAAGCTGCTCGCGTTCACGTCCGATCGCGTGAACTACAGTGCCGGCCAGATTCTTTTCCGGCAGGGCGACGAGGCAGACGCCGCCTATGTCATCCTTTCGGGCAGCGCGGATATTCTGGTCGATTCCGACAATGGGCCGATCAAAGTTGCCGAATTGCTGCCAAATTCGATCGTTGGCGAGATTGCCATATTGTGCAACAGCTCCCGTACTGCCACCGTCAAAGCGGCAAGTGAGCTGGAGGCCTTGAGAATCCGCAAGGACCATTTCCTGAGGCTTATGAAGGAGTTTCCCGAAATGACCATCGAGATATTGCGGGTTCTTGCCGATAGGCTAAGCAGTACGACCGCGGACCTGATCGACGCACGAACGGCCGAGAGCGATTCACAGTTGCACTGAAGCGGCGAGCCGCTCTGTTTCTTTGTTTTGATGCAGTTTCCGGAACCGTGTCACACCTTTCCTGGAACGACTCTGGCAGCAGTTGGTTGGCTACGATGGGCGAAAGGGTGCATGGACGACGATTTCTTCCTTGTCAGGTTTTGGGGCGTGCGCGGCAGCATTGCGGTGTCGGGGCCAGAATTTGCTCGCTATGGCGGCAACACGATCTGCATCGAGATGCAATGCGGCAAGCATACGCTTCTGTTCGACGCGGGCTCCGGCTTGCGGCCTGCCGGCAGGACGCTTCGGGCGGCGGGCGTCACCGATTTCGACCTGTTTTTCACCCATTGCCACTACGACCACGTCATCGGGCTGCCGGCTTTCAAGCCTATTTATGAACGAGGCATCAAAGTTACGCTTTGGTCCGGGCATCTGGCTGGACGCATGACGACGCGGCAGATGGTCGATGAATTCATTCGGCCGCCATGGTTTCCGGTGACACTCGGTGTCTGCAAGGCGAGCCTCGACTGCCGCGATTTCGCATCCGGAGACGTGCTTCGGCCGCGCGAAGGAGTTGTTGTGCGGACCGGTAGTCTTCTCCATCCGGGCGGCTGCATCGGCTACCGGGTCGAATGGGGTGGCCGCGTCGTGGCGGTCATCACAGACACCGAGCACGAGCCGGGCAAACTCGATCCGGCGGTGCTCGGCCTGATCGAGAATGCCGACCTCGTCATCTACGATTGCACCTACACCGAAGAGGAAATGGAGCGCTACCGCGGCAACGGGCACTCGACATGGCAACAGGGCGTCAAGCTCTGCGAGGCGGCCGGCGCGCGCGGGCTTGCGCTGTTTCACCACGATCCGGCACGCACCGACGATGAGCTGGACGAGATGGAGAAACTGGCCAAAGACAGGTTTGCCGGCGCTTTTGCGGCGCGGGATGGCCAGACGCTCACATTTCCAGTCTTGCACAAAAAGCGCTGAGCTATTTTCCGGCGCTGCGTTCTGTCAGTGTGCTGATCGGAAGCCATGCGCAGGCTTCTGCCCGCGCGGTGATCGTGAACAGCCGTTCGAGGAAAAGCCAGGCCGATTCATCATGGACGAGATGGTGGGTGAGCAGGCCGGCCGGTTCGCCGCCGTCGAATGCACGCTGCAATTGCGCGACGATGGCCTGAACCAACAGACCATGATCGCGGCAGCCGCGCGTGCCATGCCAATCCATGATGTCGACATTGCTGTTGATGACCGCCAGGGAAGCCGGCCTTGGCGGCCCGAACACCGACAATGCCGCAAATCCTATCGATCGGAGGTCGGGTACCAGGCCGGCGTCGATCCGGTTCCAGGGCGGCACCAGCATCGGAACCGCACGTGCGCCGTGCAGGCCGGTTACGCGCGACAGGCCGCCGGCCAGCTCATTCAGCACCACCTCGCGTGGCCGATGCGCGCCGAGCTCCTGCTTTTTTTGACCCTCGGGCGCATGATTTCGGTGCGCCCAGCCATGAATGACAACCGTGGCATGCGGCGCCGCGTCAAGCCGGACGACAAGCTTCCCGTCGGTCTGGGCCGGAATGACGGCCAGAGTGACCGGAACCGCGAAGTCACCGGTGAGGTCGAGCAACCGATCGAGCGCCGGCGTAGGATCCACGGCGTCATCGTCGCGCAGCCAGAACTCTGCCTTGCGGCCCGCCCGTTGCCGGTGCGCCAGCTCGTCCACCAGGGGCTGCCAAATCGGGTCGGATGTCATGACAACGGGATCATCTTGAGAAGTTCCGCCAGACGGGCCTTTGCAGCACCGAGAGAGCGTTCTTCGAGAACGAAACGTCTGGCCTCTGCAGCCATGATGGTTCTTTCGTCATTATTGGCCAGAAGCCTTGCAATTGCGGAAGCGAACGCCGCCAGATCGCCCGCCGGGGTGAGAAGCCCGGTCTGGCCATGCCGCACGACCTCCGGCACGCCGGCAATGTCCTGAGCCACCACCGGAAGGCCGGCGGCCTGTGCTTCAAGATAGGCAATGCCATAGGCCTCGCCGTAACCCGGCCAGACGTAGATTCCCCCGCGATAAAGGACATCCGGCACGGCGGCCGGCTCAATCGCGCCAAGCCATTCGATACGGTCGGCGGGCAAGCCGGCGAATTGCGCCTTTACCTCGTCACGGGCAGGTCCGTCCCCGACGACCGACAGCGTCCAGGGGAGATGGCCGATCAACCCGAGCGCCTGCGCCAGCATGCGATAGCTCAAGACCTTGTCGCCCGGGCGCATCATGGCGACGGTCACGAGGCGCGTCGGATAATCCAGTACCGGCATTTCGTGGAATGCCGATGTGTCGATGAAGGGTAAAAGCATACCGAGAGCGGCGTGGGGAACAGCATCCGCCAGCCCCTGGCGATCCCTTTGCGTGAAGCAGATGTTCAGCGCCGCCTGTTCGATGGCTCGCGCCACCAATGCCTGGCTATCGGCCCACGAACCGGCGTTGCGCCGTTCGGAATAAGAGGCTTCGGCCGTCACATAGGGGACAGCAAAGGCCAACGCCAGCTCGGGCCCGATCAGGTCGGGCGCCTTGTAGTAGGGGTGATAGGAGAACCAGAGATCGGGCTTGCCGTCACGGTCCCAAAGCCTTGTCAGTCGCGCGGCTTCGTCCCGGGCCTCGATCATGAGCGCATCGAAACTTTTCGGTTCCGGCTGGCGTAGATAGAAGCGCAACTCCGATGCCAGTTCGACGCTATGCCCGCCATGCTGCAGCGCCTGGACCAGCATCCGTGCCATCTGGCGGTCGCCGGAGACAACGGGATGATTGGGCGACTTCAGCGGGGCGTAGAAGGCAATTCGCATCGCGCGATCCTATCATCGTAAAGCCTGCCCAAGTCAATTTCGAGGCATGATCGACTTCACCTTCAAGCGCTGGAATGTGCTATCTGATGCTTATGGAAACAGCAGTCGCGTCCGACCCGTTCGTCGCTTCTTTGCCGGTCTTCGCAAAGTTCGAAAGCGTTGCCGATATCGATAACTATCGGCCTCTCCCCGATGGCTGGGCGCTGGCCACCGCCGACATCGTCGGCTCGACCAAGGCGATCGAAGCCGGGCGCTACAAAACCGTCAATATGGCCGGCGCCAGCGTCATTTCGGCGCTGCTCAATGCACTCGGCCGGCAAGATCTTCCCTTCGTCTTCGGCGGCGACGGCGCGCTCGTGGCGTTTCCCGGCTCGGCGCTGGAGATCGCCCGTAACGCGCTGGCTTCTGTCCAGAGATGGGTGGCGGACGAACTGGACCTGACCTTGCGTGCCGCAATCGTGCCGATAAAGGACATAAGAGCGCAAGGCCTCGACGTTCGCGTGGCGAGGTTCCAGGCCTCCGAAGCAGCCTTCTATGCCATGTTCGCCGGCGGTGGCGGCAGTTGGGCGGAAGCCGAAATGAAAGCCGGGCGCTACCGCGTCGACCCCGCCCCGGCCGGCGCGCGGCCGGATCTGACCGGCCTCTCCTGCCGCTGGAACCCGATCGAAGCCCGGCATGGCGAAATTGTCTCCATCATAGCCGTGCCGGGGGCATCGCGCGACTTGCGTAGTTTCCAGTTTCTGGCTTCCGACATCATCGCCCTTGCCGGCAGGCAGGAGCGCGATGGCCACCCGGTGCCGGTGGACGGTCCGGCCTATAGTCTCTTGCCCGCCGGTCTCGATGTCGAGGCACGGGCCACGGCGCCGCCGGGGCGGCGGTGGCTGGCCAAGCTGTGGGTGATCTTCCTGATGACGCTTACGGCCGTCACCGACAAATTGGGCTGGACGATCGGCGGTTTCGATCCGAAGGTCTACAAGCGCGAGGTGGCCAGCAATTCGGATTTCCGCAAGTTCGACGACGGCTTGAAGATGACCATCGACGTCGACGCGGATGTGTTGCAGCGGATCGAGAACCGGCTGAAACAAGCGGAAGAGGCCGGCATCTGCAACTATGGCCTGCACCGCCAGAAGTCGGCCTTGATGACATGCCTCGTCATCTCGCCGCTGCAGCGCGATCATGTTCACTTCATCGATGGCGCCGCCGGCGGCTATGCAATGGCTGCCGCAAGCCTGAAGGCGAAGGCGCCGGTCTGATGACGGCTTGGGGAATCGATTTTCCGCAATGCGCCGCGGCCATGGTTCTTGGGACCCGGCGAGGCCAACGGTGCCTGAGCCGACCGATTATTTGCGCGATGTCAGGATCGGGATTGCACTTCGCCGGCAGCCTCGCCACATAGTGTTGCAGGTGATTTGTGCGGTCGACGTCTGCTTGCTTCCTGCAAGGACAGTCATTCGGGATATTCTTCGCCGGCTTCTGCCCCCGAAGCCGGCTTCATTGACTTCGAGAATTTTGCGGATCAAAGGAGATGGCTCGTCTTCGACGGGTTTCGAGATAGCATGAGCACAGCGCAAGCAGAAATTTCCAACATTCTCATGGATAAGGTTGCCGATTGGCTGACCCAATCGGCGCTGGCGGGCGACGACCTGGAAACATTGGTCAAGGGTTTTTGTGAACGGCTGGCTGCTGCCGGCCTGCCGCTGAAGCGGGTGCATTTGAGCTTTTCGATGCTGCATCCGCTTTATGACGCGCTCGGTTTCACCTGGATTCGCGGCCAAGGCCTGGAAGTGGAAGGCTTCCGGAGTGAGAACGGCGTCCATTCCGACAGATTCCTAACCAGCCCATACTACCATCTGCTCAGCAACAAGCTCGACCATCTGCGGCGCCGGCTCGACCCGTCGGTGCGGTCGGAGTTTCCTGTTTTCGATGAGCTCAGGCTTATGGGCGTCACCGATTACATGGCTTTCGTCCATCCCTTCAATGGCGATACAAGTCAGGGCATGTTGGGGTCCTGGTCCACCGACAGTGCTTCAGGCTTCAGCGACAGCATGATTTCGGCGCTGCTGCGGATCCAGAACCATCTCGCCATAGCAAGCAAGATGGCGGTGCTCACCAAGCTCGCCGACAACATGATGACCACGTATCTCGGCGGTGACGCCGGCAGGCGCGTGCTGGACGGCCAGATCAAGCGCGGCGAGGGCGACACAATCCGGGCCGCGCTGGTGATGGGCGATATGCGCGGGTCGACAAGGCTCGCCGAAACCTCCGGCCGCGAAGTCTATATCGATACGCTGAACCAGTTTTTCGATGCCATCGCAGCACCATTCAATCGCAAAGGCGGGCAGATCATGAGTTTCCTGGGGGATGGATTCATTGCCGTCTACCCCTGCGAAAGGCACCGCGCGCAGTCAGAGATCGCCTGCCAGGCTGCTCTTGCGGCTGCGCACAAGGCCAGCATGCGCATGATGGAGCTCAATCTGCGCAGAAAAGAGCAAGGACTGGGCGACATAAAATTTGGTATCGGCCTGCATGTCGGCAATGTGATGTTCGGCAATGTCGGGCTTACCGACCGACTCACATTCTCGGTCTTCGGCTCGGCTGTAAACGAGGTCCAGCGTCTCCAGACCCTGACCAAGAAATATCCGCACAGCGTTCTCGCCAGCAAGGACTTCGCCGGCTATTGCGGGGCCAACAGTTGGCTGACGCTCGGCGAGGAGGAACTGGCGGGCAGCAAGCAGAAGCTGACGGTGCTTTCACCCGATCTGTCGGGTGCTCTCGCACTCGATGAAGACGCTGCGCTGCAGCCGTTTCACGATCGGATATCGGACGCCGAGCAGGTCATGCTGCTTCATCGCGATGCCGCGCGGCTGTCGGCGGGCGACCGGAGGAAGCTCCAGTAGTCACCACCATCCGATCTGGACGCCCTGGTATGCTGTCCGGCCGCCGGTCGCCGGGGAATTCGTTTCGAATCCAAGTTGCTCTGCGCTGACAATGCGCTAGTCTTGCTTTTTTGGGGCCGGTCGGGAGGCGCCAGATTGGGGCTGGTGTGGGAATGGATGCAGGCGTTGATCTGCTGCGGATCGAGGATGTTGGCATCTCTTTTGCCATTGTCGGGGGACCGTTGCATGCCGTCAGGCGGGCAAATCTTCGCGTCCTGCCCGGCAAGGTCACCGCACTTGTCGGTGAGTCCGGTTCCGGAAAATCGGTTCTCAGCCAGGCCGTGATGGGCATCTTGCCGAACACGGCCCATGTTCGCGGCCGTATCCTGTTTTCCGATCCCAAAAAGCCCGGCACGACGCAGGATATCCTGCAGATGCCGCGCGACGGACCCGAAATCCGGGCGTTGAGAGGCAGCCGCATCGGCAAGATCTTTCAGGAGCCGATGACATCGCTGTCGCCGCTGCACACGATCGGCAACCAGGTCAGCGAATCCCTGCAGATTCATACGCACATGGATCGGACGGAGCGCAAGGCACGGACCGAGGAAATGCTCGGCCTCGTCGGGTTCCCCAATCCCAAGCGCGCCTACGACATGTATCCGTTCGAACTTTCGGGAGGATTGCGGCAACGCGCCATGATCGCCATGGCGCTTATCTGCCGGCCCGCTCTGTTGATCGCCGATGAGCCGACGACGGCGTTGGACGTCACCATCCAGGCGCAAATCCTGCAATTGCTGCGCGGGCTTCAGACCAAGCTCAACATGGCAATGCTGCTGATCACGCACGACCTCGGGGTGGTTGCCAATGTCGCCGACGAGGTGGTGGTCATGTACCATGGCGAGATCATGGAAGCGGGCCCTGTGGAGGCAATATTCCGCCGGCCAGGCCACCCTTACCTGAAGGGCCTCATGGCAGCCGTCCCGCATTTCGACCTGAAGCCTGGCGAAAGGCTGAAGGCGCTCCGCGAGGTGCCGGTGAATGTCGGGACCCTGCTGGGCAAGCAGACGGCGCCGGAAGCGAAGGGGCCGGACGACATTCTGCTGTCGGTCAGGGATCTGAAAAAGGTCTACACCATCCGCAACTCCGGATGGTTCAGCGGGAGCCATCAGATCTCTGTTCGCGCCGTGGACGGCGTCAGCTTCGACATCAGGCGAGGTGAGTGCCTGGGCCTGGTTGGCGAAAGCGGCTGCGGCAAAACCACCGTCAGCAAGATCCTGATGCGGGCCGTCACCCCTACCGGCGGCTCCGTGATCTTCAACGGCCGCGACGGACCGATCGACGTCCTGGAAGCCGAGGGAGACGCCCTGCGCTTGCTGCGGGCGAAACTCCAGATGGTTTTCCAGGATCCGGTCTCGTCGCTTTCGCCTCGCATGACCGTGGAAAACATCTTGAGCGAGCCGCTGGAAATCCATCAACGTGGCAATGCCGCGTCCCGGCTAGCCACGGTCAAGAGCCTGATGCAGGCAATCGGGCTCGATCCGCGCTTCATCCAGCGTTATCCCCACAGCTTCTCCGGCGGGCAGCGTCAGCGTATCGGCATCGCGCGCGCGTTGGCGCTGGGGCCTGAACTGCTGATCTGCGACGAGCCGGTTTCGGCGCTCGATGTCTCCGTGCAGGCGCAGATCCTGAACCTTCTGAAGGACCTGCAGAAGGAACTGGGCCTGACCTACCTGTTCATATCCCACAATCTGGCGGTGGTGGACTACATGGCGGACCGCATCGCGGTGATGTGCGGCGGGCGTATCGTCGAGCTTGCACCGCGCGAAATTCTGCTCAGGAAACCGATCCACCCCTACACGCGCTCACTGCTCGCCGCAGTCCCCTTCCCCGATCTCGACCGGCCGATGGATTTCAAGACGCTGAAGCTCGGCGGCGCTTCCGACACCAGCGCATGGGGCCCGCAATTCCGCGACGAGGGCGAAGAGGATATGCTGTCGCCGCTCGATCTCGGCGGCGGCCATCTCGTGCTGGCCCGACGTTCGGCCGATGTCAGCGAGTTACGCCATTGATCAGCCGCCGCACTGTCCTTGGTCTCATGGCTTCGGCATTTCTGCCGGGCACGGCGCGCGCCGGCGATCTGGAGCCGGATTTTCTTCAGCCGCAGCTGAAAGCCAGGGCTCTGCCGCCACTCGCGGAGCGCCTGCCCAAAAGCCCGCGCGCGTTGAACCTCGCCGCGATGGGCCGGCAGCCCGGCCAGTATGGCGGCACGCTGCGTACGATCATCGGCAGCCAGAAAGATATCCGGATGATGACGATCTACGGGTATTCCCGGCTGGTCGGCTATGACGAAAAGCTTAACTTTCAAGCCGACATTCTCGAAAGCTTCGACGTAAAGGATGATCGCGTCTTCACGTTCAAGATTCGGGAAGGCCATAAATGGTCAGACGGCAGCCTGCTGACGCCGGAGGATTTTCGTTATTGCTGGGAAGATGTGTGGCTGAACGAGGAGCTTTCGCAGGGCGGGCTCGCCCCTGCCCTGCTGGCGGACGGCAAGCCGCCACGTTTCGAGATCGTCGATCCGTTGACGGTGCGCTACAGTTGGGATGCGCCCAATCCCGACTTCCTGCCCAAGCTTGCCGCTGCTTCGCCGACACCGCTTGTTTTGCCGGCCGCCTATCTCAAGCAGTTCCACAAGAAATATCAGGATCCATTCCGGCTCGCCGGCCTGATGAAGGAGAACCGGACCGCAAAATGGACGCTCCTGCACATCCGCATGTCGCGGCAGTATCGCCCGGAGAACCCGGATCTGCCGACACTCGACCCCTGGCAGAACCGGACCAAGCCGCCGGCCGAGCAGTTCATCTTCGAGCGCAACCCGTTCTTTCATCGAACAGACGAGAACGGCCGGCAACTGCCCTATGTCGACCGGATCATCATGAATGTCAGCTCGTCGGCGATCATCTCCGCCAAGACCGGTGCGGGCGAGAGCGACCTGCAATGCATGGGAATCGACTTCAGCGATTACTCCTTCCTGAAGGACGCGGAGAAGCGCTACCCGGTGAAGATGCATCTGTGGAAACGCACACAGGGTTCGCGCCTGGCGCTGATGCCCAATCTGAATTGTGCCGACCCGGTGTGGCGTGGCCTTTTGCGTGACGTGCGCGTGCGCCGCGCCCTTTCGCTCGCTGTGGACCGGCGCGAGATCAACATGGCCGTGTTCTACGGATTGGCGCAGGAAAGCGCCGACACGGTCTTGCCGGAGAGCCCGCTCTACCGGCCGGAATTCGCGAAAGCCTGGGTCGCCCACGATCCCGACCAGGCCAATGCCCTGCTTGACGAGGTCGGCCTTCAGGCCCGTGACGATGACGGCCTGCGGCTACTTCCCGATGGACGCCCGGCGCAGATCATCGTGGAAACGGCCGGCGAAAGCACGCTGGAAACTGATGCGCTCGAACTCATCACTGATCACTGGCGCAAGATCGGCATCGCTTTGTTCATCCGGACTTCGCAGCGCGACATCTTCCGCAGCCGCGCGCTGGGCGGCCAGATCCTGATGTCGATGTCGTCGGGCATCGACAATGGCGTGCCGACCGCCGACATGAATCCATACCAGTTGGCCCCCACCATCGACGACCAGCTGCAATGGCCGCTCTGGGGCGCTTACTATCTGTCGCATGGCAAGATGGGTGAGGCGCCCGATGTTCCTGAAGTGGTCGAGTTGATGGCTTTGCTCAAGCGCTGGAACGGATCGACCCAATCCAGCGAGCGCGCCGAAATCTGGAACTCGATGCTGTCGATCTACACCGATCAGGTGTTCTCTATCGGTACGGTGAACGAAACACTTCAGCCGATTCTGGTATCCTCGCGGCTGCGCAACCTGCCTGACAAAGCACTCTACGGCTACGACCCGACCTCCTATTTCGGTGTCTACATGCCGGACACATTCTGGCTTGGAGGCTCCTGAGCGTGCTTCGATATCTTGTCTGGCGCATCGCCGTGATGGTTCCAACGCTGCTGGTCATATCGGCGCTTGTGTTCACCATCATCGAACTTCCGCCGGGCGACTATTTCGACAGCTATGTCGCCGAGCTTCGGGCCCAGGGCGAAGCGGTGGATTCCGACCGCATCCAGATGATGCGCAAGGAATATGGTTTCGACCAGCCGCCGGTCATTCGCTACTTCTACTGGGTGGGCGGGATGCTGCACGGCGATTTCGGCTATTCCTTCGAATATGAGCTGCCGGTTCGCGACGTCGTCGGCGACCGAATGTGGCTGACCGTGCTGGTTTCCTTCGTCACGATCATCTTCACCTGGCTCATCGCCTTTCCGATAGGCATGTACTCCGCCACGCATCAATACAGCTGGGGCGACTACGGCCTGACTTTCTTCGGCCTTCTCGGCCTTGCCATTCCGAATTTCATGCTGGCGCTGATCCTGATGTATTTCGCCAACATCTGGTTCGGCACGTCCATCGGCCACCTCATGGACCAGCAATATCTCGGCGAGCCGATGAGCTGGGCCAAGGCGAAGTCGATCCTCGCCCATCTCTGGATCCCGGTCTTGATCATCGGCACCGGCGGCACGGCGAGCATGATCCGGCGGCTGCGCGCCAATCTGCTCGACGAACTGCACAAGCAATATGTCGTTACGGCGCGCGCCAAGGGCCTGCATCCGTTCAAGGCGCTGGTCAAATATCCGCTGCGCATGGCGCTCAATTTCTTCATTTCCGACATCGGCTCGATCCTGCCGGCCATCATCTCCGGCGCTGAGATCACGGCTATCGTTTTGTCTTTGGAAACGACCGGGCCGATGCTGATCAAGGCGCTGCAAAGCCAGGATATGTATCTGGCAGGGTCATTCCTGATGTTCCTTGCCTTCCTGACGGTTATCGGCGTGCTGATTTCCGACCTGGCGCTGGCGCTGCTTGATCCACGAATTCGTTTGCAGGGTGGCAGCACCAAATGAAGCAGGACTCGCCGCTGCCCGCTCCGGGTGCTCCACTGCAACACTACATTTCCGGCGCGCCCTTCGACCTGCAGTCGGTCGAGGCGATGACGCCGGAGCAATCGAAGGTCTTTCAGGCATCGCAGTTGCGGCTGATGTGGTGGAAATTCCGCAAACACCGGCTTGCGCTTATATCCGGCATATTCCTGGCAGTGCTGTATTCCGGGATACTTATCTGCGAGTTCCTGGCGCCCTACAATCTGCACTCGCGCAACATGGACTACATCTATGCGCCGCCGCAGCACGTGCACCTGTTCCACAATGGCGAGTTCGTCGGGCCGTTCGTCTATGGCCGCCAGATGACGCTGGATATGGACACGCTCAAGCGGAACTACATCGAGAACCATGACGACGTTCAGCGGCTCCGTTTCTTCTGCCAGGGCGACACTTATCGGTTCTGGGGCCTGATCGAAGGTGACAGGCATTTTGTCTGTCCTGCCGAAAACGGGCAACTGTTTCTGGCCGGCACCGACAGGCTGGGGCGCGACGTGCTCTCGCGCATGATCTATGGCGCACGCATTTCACTGACTATCGGCCTCGTCGGCATCAGTTTCAGCTTCCTGCTCGGCATCGTCATCGGCGGACTGGCCGGCTATCACGGCGGTATCTTCGACCTGATCGTCCAACGGATAATCGAAGTCCTGCAATCGATTCCCAGCATTCCGCTATGGCTGGCCCTGGCGGCGATCATGCCGATAACCTGGAGTCCGATCCTGATCTATTTCGGCATCACCGTCATCCTCGGGCTGCTCGACTGGACCGGACTGGCGCGCGCCGTGCGTTCAAAGCTTCTGGCCTTGCGCGAGGAGGATTACGTTCTGGCGGCGCAATTGATGGGCGCCGGAAGCAGCCGCATCATCAGGCGGCATCTCATTCCCGGCTTCATGTCGCATCTGATCGCGACGGCGACGCTCTCCATCCCTGGCATGATCCTGGGCGAAACGGCGCTGAGCTTCCTCGGGCTCGGCCTGAGAGCGCCGATCACCAGCTGGGGCATCCTGCTCACCGAGGCGCGCAGCGTCAGCGTGATCGCGTTCTATCCATGGCTGCTTTTGCCGATGCTGCCCGTCATCCTCGTCATCATGGCGTTCAACTTCCTCGGCGACGGCTTGCGGGACGCCGCGGACCCCTACAAGTGAGATCGCCATTCCGCCACGCATAGTGCCGCCGACGCCACCCGGAATGTCGCTTGCCGGCCTCCTGTACGGTTGTTGCACTGTTTATTGTCCGCCCCTATATGTGCCGACTCGCAATCGAGCTTAGCGCGTCAGCTTCGGGATTCACCCGTGAACAGTTCTTGTCGCGGGCGTTACCGATCTCTTGATCTGGTTCAGGACACACAATCGCATATGAGTCGCCTCGATAATTTCATCAGCAGGATGACCGCGCAGCGCGACATTCTCAATCGAATCTGCCCCGAGGTGGCGAAGATGGAGGGGCTTGTGCTTGAGCTCGGCCTCGGCAATGGCCGGACATTCCACCATCTGCGCGAGCTTCTGCCCGGGCGCCGGATCGTGGTGTTCGACCGCGAAGTTGGCGCGCACACTAGCTCAATTCCCGAAGCTGAAAACCTCGTGCTCGGCGAAATACGCGAGACGGGCCGCAAGTTCATTGGCATCGAAGCCGCCCTTGTTCATGCCGACATTGGCACCGGCTATGACGATCGCGATGCAGTGACCGCTACCTGGCTTCCCGATCTGATTGCGAGCCTGCTTCGCGTCGGCGGCTTCGCGGTCAGTGGCACGCCGCTCGATCACCCGCTGCTGCAACACCTCCCGGCGCCCACTTCGGAGCCCGCCGACCGTTATTTCCTCTGCAAGCGCGTGTGAGCGGTAGAGAACTCTTCAGGGGATCGTATAAACCGCAATCTCCCGCTCGATGCCGCGCAGCGAGACCTCGTGCGGCACGGGCGTCAGCGCGTTCCTGTGCAACAGATCGGCGGTGAGATTATCGTCGACCACCGCACGCGTGGCGAAGATCGCCTGTGCGTTGGCGAGGTTCTGGACCCGCGAAGCAATGTTGACCGTCTGGCCGAAATAATCCTGCCGCTCGTTCATGGACACGGCTATGCAGGGGCCGGCATGAACACCGATCTTGAGCAGAAGGTCCTCGCGCCCGCTTTTGTCATTGAGCGCCCGCATGGCGTCGCGCATCCGCAGCGCCGCGGCAATCGCACGGTCAGGCGTCGCGAAGGTCGCCATCACCGCATCGCCGATCGTCTTCACAACCGCGCCTGCCTCCGCCGCGACGATCTCGTGCAGAACCTGGAAATGCTCGCGCACGAGATCGAAGGCTGAAAGATCGCCCACCCGCTCGTAAAGCTCGGTCGATCCGCGCAGATCGGTGAACAGGAAGGTCAGGCTGGTGATCTTCAGGCGCTGGTTGATATCGAGCGTATCCGTGCGATAGAGATCCCGGAACGTCTGGTTGGTGAGCAGGCGCTTGGCGGTCACGAAGGGCCGGCGCTTGCCCAGGAAATCATGCAATACCGGGCAGGCGATGAAGACCGTCGGCAGCACGCGCGTGTCGGTCCTGTTTTCCAGCGAAATGCGCAATGGGCCGGGTTGCATCTCCAGCGTCTGGCTCTGGACATGGTCGCGGTCGAAGGCCAGAGAGAGGTTTCGCCGCTCTTTTGCCGGTTCGCCCTTCGCGTCGATGAACTGGGCCGAATGCGTGACCGGCTCGAAGATGATGATGAATTGGGGCGGAAGCTGGATGTGCAGAACCGCCTTTTCACCGGGCGCAAGCTCGATATCTTCCAGCGAGAACGCTTCCATCTTTTCCGCCAGATCCTCGTCCGGCAGATCGGCCCCGGACGCCCAGTAGATCTGGCGGTAATATTCCACCAACGGCAGTTCGTGTGGATTGTGGGCGGCAATCCTGCGCACGCGGGGACTGACGGTGAATGTCACCTCGACCATCTCGTCGAGGGTCGGCGAATAGCCCTGGGAGCACAGCGCGCAGGTGTATTCGTCCTTCTGCATGGTTTTCAGCGTGGCGTTGGTGTCGAGCACGCCGCCACAGCCGGGGCACAGAACATTCCAGGAAATGTCGAAGATGCCCACCCGCGCTGCATGGAGAAAGGCGCTTATGGTGCGTTCCTCGTCGAGGCCATGCTTGCTGGCGAAGGCCAGCGCATTGATGCGGCAAAGTTCGCGGTCCTTGCCCTCGGCGATGGTTTGCCGGATTGCGTCGATTGCCTGCGGATCGACATCGGTCGATTGCCGCAGAAGCGAGAACAGATCCTGAGCTTCGGTCATCGTGCAGGCTCCGGAAATTGCGCCGCTAGAGCATGATGCCGAAAGGTGTGAAGCGGTTTTCGGACGACATCATGCTCTTCCTGATTCAGAGGCGGATTCAGATTTCAGGTCGGACAGACCTGAAATCATCCGGCTCTAGGCGTGTTGGCCGGACCGATCTTCGACCCGAACGCTCCATCATACTGCTAAACGGACCGGACGGCCATTCGAATGGACAAGCCTGGTGACAGGTCAATTTCCATTTGTTGAATTCCAAACTATGATAGCCCATGGGGCATTCATCTCTGGGGTTTTCTCCATGCCGACACGCGACAACCCGCCATTTCCGGCGGCCCTGCGCCTTTTCTCGGCGGGGGTCATCATCGTCCTGATCGTCGGGGCCGGCCTGTTTTTCGCGCCTGCGCTGGTCAAGCCGCGCTGGCCCTGGGCCGTCACGCCGTTCAATGCCCGCTTCCTCGGCGGCTTCTACACCGCCGAAATGGCAGTGATGGCGGCGCTGCTGGTCTGGAATCGCTGGTCGCCCGGCAGGCTCGTGCTGGTCATGGCCTTCATCTTCACCGTCATCGTGTCGGCGGCTTCGTTCATCAATCTCGGTTATTTCAACTTCGAGCGCAAAGCCCCCTGGCTCTGGTTTCTGGTCTATCTTGCGTCAGCCGCGGTATCCGGGCTGTTCCTGTGGCGGGCAAGGGCCCGCCCTTCTGCAAAAGGCGTGATCTTGAACCCCGCATGGCGCGCCTACCTACCGGTGGAAATGACGATCCTCGGGGCCTACGGCGTCGGCCTGTTGCTGTTTCCCCTGACATTCGGTGGCTTCTGGCCATGGCCGATCGATGCTTTTCACGCCCAGGTCTACAGCGCCATCTTCCTCGCGGGTGCAGGCGGCACCTATCTCGTCTGGAGAAGTGCGCCGCGTGAGGAATTGCTGGTGCTCGGCCTGGCGCAGTTTCTGGTTGGCCTGCTTGCCGTCCTTGGCCTCGTCATCACCGACGCCGCCGTGCACCGGATCGACTGGACGGCGGCCGGGACATTGTGCTGGCTCGCCCTTTTCGGCTGGATCGGCGTCAGCGGTATCCTCAAACTCTACGCCGCCCCCCGGCATTTTGCCGCGCAATCGGCATAGGTCGCAGAGACGGCTGGATTTTCAGGTGACGTCCGGTGCATCGTTCCGGGCATATTGCCTCTGTCCTTTGTTCTGACGCAATTCCGGACGGAAAACCGCTCACACTTTTCCTGGAATTGCTGTAGCCGGAAAAGCCATGACCAGCACGCCACCCCTAGAGAAAATCCAGCCGCAGCTCCGGGCCGTCCGGCCAAGCGATGCCGAGGCGCTTTGCGCTATCTTCAATATGCCGGGCTTCCGCTGGGGCACGCTCAGGATGCCGTTCGAGATGGTGGAGCAGGTGGAGCGGCGCATCGCCAAGTCCGGCCCGGAAACCACCTGGATCGTTGCCGAGTTGGACGGCAAGGTTGTCGGCCACGGCAGCCTGGTCGCGCAGGGTTCGCCGCGCCGCTCGCATATCGGCGAGATCAATATCGGCCTCGACGATGGCTTTGTCGGCAGAGGCATCGGCTCTGCCATCCTTGGCGCGCTGCTCGACGTGGCCGACAATTGGCGCGCCCTGAAGCGGGTCGAATTGAGCGTCTATGCCGACAACGAACCGGCCATCCGTCTCTACACAAGCCACGGCTTCGAGGTCGAAGGCCGGCATGTGAAGGCCGGTTTTACCGACGGGCAGTACCACGACCTCCTGAGCATGGCCCGGCTGCGGTTCTGATGACCACCGTCCCTGCCCTTGCCCCTCCGGTGGACATTTTGGCCGTGCTGTCGCTGCTCTGCCCGGAGGTCGTGCGTGACATCGAGCAGAACTGGAATGCACCGGTTTCCGATTACGCCCGCCATCTGTGGCGGCCGGTGGCAAGGCCTGGATCGGCCCCGTCGATCGCTGCCCGCTCGATCCTGCGCGACGTCCTGCAGCAGCGCCTCGGTGCGATCATGCAGCCTGAAGCGATCGGCAAGGCCCTCGACGAATTCGACCACAGACCGGTTATCCAGTCCGGCCTGCACTGCCTGCTTCTGATGGATCGCATCACCTTCGATGCCCTGCTGCTTGCCTGGCTCGGCGCGGTCGAAAACGGGCTGTCGGCTTTTTTCGGCTTCATGGGAACGACCATGACCATGGAGACAACCGGCCGGGAGGGGCCGGGATGGCTCGATGTCGGCGACGACAAGGTCAATTTGTTTGGCATGGGGCGCCACAAACTGTGCCGCAAAAGCGCCTGCGCGGCCGGTCCCGTCACCCTCAACGGGCGCGCGCTCGAAACGGTGGGCAATGAGACGGATGCCAGAAGCTGGCTGGGCACGCTGCTTGCCAGCCAGGACAAGGTGTTTGCAACAGCCGCCGATGCGCTGACAGAACTCAACGAGCATCTGGTCGCCGATTGGGATCGTTCCGGCATGGCCCGGCCGGTTTTCATCGATGATAGGCTGGCCGCGACTGTCGTGGCGCGGCATCTGGAAGATGAAGGCAGTCTTCTTTCCAGGCTGCTCCTCGAGCCCGCAAGGCGCCGGCGTCTCGACCATGCCTTGCAAGAAGCCGCATCGGGCCCATTTGGCAGGTTCCTGCCCAATGCCACGGCCTATTTCTGGGGCATCCGCGAGCAGCGCGTGCGCAAGCTCGTCCTCGAGAACGGGCGGCTGATCGAGCCTGACAGGCCGCATGGTCTTTCCATCCCGTTCGAGCGGCCGCATCTCCAGCAGGCACTGCTGGACGGCATGCTTTTGCCGGACTTGTTCCTGATGTTCCTTGCCCTTGCCATATTGCCGCGCGTGCGGGTTGTGGGCGGCCTGAGACAGATTGGCTATGTCGCGCTTTTTCACTCGATCCTGCTGGCTGCGCTTGATGAAAACGCGCCAGAAGAGCGCGATCTGGCCGCCGAGCTGCAGGTTCGGGAAAATGCCTGGGGCATGCGGGTCATCGATGAACAAATCTCGGTCCGCGAGCAGCTTGCCGGACTGCCGGAAGGGGCGCTGTTCCCCGACCTGCTGCGGCAATACCGGTTGCGGACATTTGCCGAGACGACCGATGACCTGAAACCGGTTCGCGAAAACGCCCGATGGCGCAAGATCGGCCGGGCCTCAGGCCTCTGATCCGGCCGGGCTTTAGCCCGTCATTGCACCACGCCGGCCTTGCGGAGCCCCTCGACCATGAGTTCGAAATCGGCAGGGTTCTTGTAAGGCAAGACTTTGCGACGGTGTTCCAGCGAATAGGCGGGATTGACGCGAAGCAGGTCCTGCCATGCCGCATGGGCCTGCTCCAAACGGCCCAGATGGCCGTAGCATGCCGCCAGAAGCGCACGCGAGACGTCGGTGACAGCGTTGCGAGCCAGCCGTTGCAGCAAGAGGTCGACGGCCTCTTCGTACCTTCCCAGTTGAAACGATGCCAAAGCCTGGAAGTGCAGAAGCACATCCGGAAAGTATGGATTCAAGGTCTTTCCCCGGGCGAAACTCTCTAGCGCCTCCGCGGGTCTACCCGAATAATACAGCGCCTCGCCGCGGGCGACGTGCGCTTCGGCGAAGTTCGGATTGAGGGCTATCGCGCGCTCGACCTCGCCGATGGCTTCATCGTGCCGTCGTGTGTAAAGCTTGGCCGATGCCAGCGCCCAGTGCGCCCAGGGATCGCTGTCATCCAGCGTTACCGCTCGCGTTGCTGCCTCTTCCGCTTGCGCCATCGAGTCCAACGCACCCCACCTGTTGAGGTAATCGAGCCCGTGCGTGAGGGCTAGGAAAGCGTGGGCAGAGGCAAATTTCGGGTCCAGTTCGATGGCCCGCTGCAAGAGCTCGCGGGCCGCGACGTTCGTGTCCTTCGTCAGCCGGTGCCACAGCTCTCGGCCCCGCAGGAAACAGTCATACGCCTCCGGGTTTCGCTGGTGTTCGGGCGCCAGCCGCAGACGGTCATCCTCGGTCAGATTGAGCGCCAGCGCACCGACGATGTGCTGCGACACGTCATCCTGCACGGCGAATATGTCGGTCAGATCGCGATCGAACCGCTCCGCCCAAAGATGGCCGCCTGAAATTGCATCGATGAGCTGCGCGGTGATGCGTACCTTGTTCCCCGACTTGCGTACGCTGCCTTCAAGGACATAGCGCACGCCGAGCTTCGTGCCGACATCCTGCACATGGACGTTCTGGCCCTTGAAGATGAACGACGAATTGCGAGCGATGACGAAGAGCTGTGACAGTTTGGACAGCGCCGTGATGATGTCTTCGGAGATGCCGTCGGCGAAGTAGTCCTGTTCGGCATCACCGCTCATATTGGCGAACGGCAGCACGGCGATCGACAGTTTCGGCGGCGCTGCCGCAGCCGGAGGGCTCGTCGGGGTTTGCGAGGTCACGGCCACCTTGGCCCCGGCGCCGACCTGCAGCGAATACACCCGGATCGGCTCGGCGATGTTCTTGAGCTGTGTGCTGCCGAGATCGCTGACCGAGAGGTCAAGCCTGGCCTTGACCTGGCGATAGGCATCCTCGGACAGGCAGATGGCGCCGGGCGCCGCAATGCCCTCCAGACGCGAGGCGATGTTGACGCCGTCACCCATCAGGTCGCCATCGCTCTCTTCGACCACGTCGCCCAGATGGATGCCGATCCTGAACTCGATGCGGCGCTCCTGCGGTACGCCGGCATTGCGCTCAACCATACCGTTTTGAATCTCAACGGCGCAGCGCACGGCATCCACCACACTGCGAAACTCAACCAGCGCCCCATCTCCGGTACGCTTGATAACCCGCCCGTGGTGCACTGCAATGATCGGATCGATCAGGTCGCTGCGCAGTGCCCGCAACCGCGCCAAGGTACGATCTTCGTCCGCGCTCGCGAGCCGGCTGTATCCGACCACATCTGCAGCCAGGATTGCGGCCAGCTTACGGTTCTCGCTCATGGGTCGCCTCCTCATCTCCATCATAGCAGGAAGACGGCGGGACGAGGGAATTTTCGCAAACCACGGCCACGCAGCCGCGCTACCGGCAGCGCTCTGACACCAGCCCACGCGGATGCCCATTTGCGCTGCCGCTTGCCGGTTGACGACTATCGGTTCATCCTTGTGAATACCCCGGCCGTGACGAGCGTGGCGAGATCACGCGTCATGGCCCAAGGTCAAAGAGATAGAGCATGATGTCGTCCGAAAACCGCTTCACACTCTTCGGCATCATGCTCTGGTGAGGTGTCCATGAACTGCTCGGGCTGCGGTTTCGAGATCGAGGGCGGTTACGCCTTCTGTCCGAAGTGTGGCCGCCGCCAGCCCGTGCCATGCGCCAGTTGCGGCTACGCCTGCGCACCTGATTTCGAGTTCTGTCCTAAATGTGGGGCAAGCGTCGGTGCGTCCGCAAAAGCTGCCGAACGGCCTGCTCCGACACCAAGCCGCACCATTGCGCAGCCCTCTCGAGCTCCATCGCCGAACATCGAAAGCGAAGAGGGGCCGCATTCCGTCTCCGACGCCGATCGACGAACGGTAACGGTGCTGTTCGCCGATCTCTGCGGCTTCACGACACTCAGCGAGCAGCTCGACCCCGAGGTCATGCAGGCGCTGCAGAACGAACTGTTCAAGGAATTGACGGCGGCCGTGCAAGGCTTTGGTGGTTTCGTCGACAAATTCATCGGCGACGCTCTGCTCGCCTTGTTCGGTGCGCCGGTCGCGCATGAGGACGATCCGGAACGTGCGCTTCGAGCCGCTCTCGACATGATCGCCCGGACGGCGCGGCTCGGTGAAAGCACCCGCCACTCCGGCTCGCCGCTGCTGCTCCACATAGGCATAAACACGGGTCCGGTCGTTACTGGCGGATTGGGCATCGGCACCGCCAAATCCTATTCGGTGACCGGCGACACGGTGAATACGGCGCAACGCCTGCAATCGCTGGCTGCACCGGGTGAGGTGCTGGTGGGCGAACTCACGCACAGGCTGACCCGGCATGCCTTCTCGTACGAGTCGCTGGGCGATGTCGTCTTTCGCGGCAAGGCTGGCAGTGTGCTCGTCCACCGACTGGATGCACCGCTTGCGGCTCCGCGTGCAGCGCGCGGGCTCGAGGCGCTCGGCCTCAGTGCGCCCATAATAGGTCGTGATGCGGAGCTCAACAGAATGCTGGCGAGCCTTGACTTGGCGTGCGGCGGCTCGGCCCAGCTTGTCCGCCTCGTCGGCGAAGCCGGTATCGGGAAGTCGCGGTTGGTGAAGGAGTTCGTCGCCCGCGTCGGCGACGAGGATCGTTTTCGCAACGTCGCCGTGCGGCAGGCCACGTGCTCACCGCTGGGTGAACAATCATTTGGCGCCCTGGGTGCAGTGGTGCGCAGCGCTGCCGGGATGATGCAAAACGACAATGGGGACGAAATGCGGGGCAAGCTCGCAGCCTTGCTTGCCGATCTCGGCCTGCAGGGCGAGGAGGCGAAGCGGCTGATGCCTTTGCTCTACCATGTGCTTGGCCTCGGCGACCCCGATGCCACCTTGCAGCATGTCGAGCCCGAGCAGCTGCGGCGGCAAATTCTCTACGCGGTCCGCACAATCATGGAACGGCGGCTTGCGTTGTCGCCGCTATTGATTGTCGTCGAAGACCTGCACTGGGCCGACTCCGTCTCGCTCGAGGCACTGCGTTTCGTGATGGACAGACTGGAACGCACGCGGCTGATGTTGCTGGTCACGCATCGTCCGGCGTCGGACAACGACCAACTCGACTCAAGTCGGGTCAGCCACACAGCGCTCAGGCTTTCGCCGCTCGACAGCGATGACGGACGCCGCCTGGTGGCGGCGCTTTTCGGCGAGAGCTGGGTAAACGCCGCAGGAGGGCTTCTCGACCAGATCCTCGAGCGCGCGGGCGGCAACCCGCTTTTCTTGGAGGAGATCGTTCGCGGCCTTATCGATCGCGGTGTATTGGTGCGCGAGGGCCAGCAATGGCGGACCGTGGCAGGCGAAGTCGCAACCGGCATCCCCGCCACGATCCAGGCAATGTTGCTTGCTCGCGTCGACCGGCTGCCGCAAGAGGTGCGCCGGTTGGCCCAGGAAGCCGCGGTAATCGGCCCGCGCTTCGATGCCACGCTTCTGAAAGCCGTGGCAGCCGACCCCGGCCGACTGGAAGCGGGCTGCGAACTGCTTTGCGATGCGGAAATCATCGAGGAAGTTGCCGGATCAGGCTCGGTCTCGTCGCAAAGCTACCGCTTTACGCAAACATTGCTGCAGGACGTGATCTACCAGAATCTGCTCCTGCAACGCCGGACCGACATCCACCGCCGGGTAGGTGCCGCCCTGGAGCAACTGTGCGGCGACAAGCCGGAACGGTTCGAGGATCTGGCCGTGCTCGGTCATCATTTCGCTCAGAGCGCCGAGCGGGAGAGGGGCGCGCATTACCTGCAGGCGGCGGGAGATCGCGCTCGCATGATATACGCCAATGACGACGCCCTTCGTTTCTACGAGCGAGCACTGACTGCGTTGGGCGCGATCGGGCAAACACCGCTCAAACTGGCAATTGCAGAGCGCATTGCCGATTTGAGCGGCCCGGCAGGCCGCCGCGAGATTGCACACCGCCACTACGAGGCGGTGCTGCAGGCCTATCGCGAGTCAGCCGATCGTGTCGCGGCGGCGCGCGTTTTGCGCAAGATCGGTCGGCTGTTTTGGGACGTGGGCAAGCGGGACGACGCGGAATCGCGCTACGCTGAAGCGGCAGCGCTCCTCGATGGAGCGGATGCCCCGATCGAGCAGGCGCATCTCTGGCAAGAACGTGGCCGACAGGCGTTCCGCAGCGGAGATCACACTCTCGCGGCAAAATGGGCAGACGCGGCGCTGGATTGCGTACGCTCTCTGACAACGGAACATGTCTCCGATGATGCCACCCTCGTGACCGCCGAGGCACTTAATACCAAGGCTGTTGCGTTGGCTCGCCTTGGGCGAAACCATGAAGCCGTGCGTGAGGTTGAGCGCAGCATTGAATTGGCCGAAGCCGCCGGTCTGCTGGGCGCGGCCTGCCGCGGCTACACCAATCTCGGGGTGCTCTACACGACCATCGATCCGGCGAAGGCGATGGAGGTCTGTCGGCGCGGTCTTGAAGTGGCGCGCCGTATTGGCGATTTGGGTTTCCAGGCGCGCCTCCTCGCCAATCTGGCGGTAGCTTGTTGTACTTTCACGGATCGCTGTCCAACGGAGGGCGTGCCTGCTGCCGAGAAGGCCATCGAAATTGACCGGGCGCTCGACCAGCGCGAGCACCTGCCAGTGCCGTTGATCGTGCTTGGGCAGATCCACCAGTGCAACGGCCATCCGGAACTGGCGATCGGCTTGTTCCACGAAGCACTGGAGGTAGCCCGCGAAACGGGCGAGCCCCAACTGCTGTTTCCGTGCTATGATGGACTCGCAACGCTTAATCTCGACCTCGACAATCTGGCCGAGGCCGAACGCTACTTTTCCCTGGCGCAGGGTATATGCGCCCAGCACGGGCTCGACCCGGAAGCGCTTGTGGTGCTGCCTTTTCTCGACTAGCCGGGATAGGGGGTTGGACATGTCCGCGCCTAGTGGATTGATACCGCTTCAACCGGGCGACCGGGCGCCGAACCTGATACTCGACGCCATTACCCAGGAAGGCAAGATTGCGCTTGACGACTTTCGCGGGCAAAAACCGGTGCTGGTCGGCCTGTTTCGAGGTCTGCATTGTGCGTTTTGCCGGCGCCACATCGCCGCTCAGGCGCGTCTCGATCCGGAGCTGCGCGAAAAGGGCGTGGAGAGCCTGACGGTGGTCAACACGCCGATCGAACGGGCGCGGCTCTATTTCCGCTACCATCCAATGCCGAACCTGCTTGCGGCGTCGGACCCGGAACGCGCTTCACATCGTGCTTTTGGACTGCCCAATCTCGAATTCACCGAGAACGAGACGAACTGGCCGTACAAGGTCGCGATGGCAGCGGCACAGGACATGCGGGTCGACATACCTGGCGAATTGCCCGGTCCCATGGATCCGATGACAGCCGCCGCAATCCTCGACAAGAAGGACCACTACGAACTGACCGAAGCCGACGAGCAGATGATGGCCACGGGACACGGACAACTGGTTGGTCAGTTCCTGCTGGACCGGCAGGGGATCGTCCGCTGGAGCTTCACGGAGGTCCCGGAGGGTGGGCGATACATGTTTGGCGCCCCAAACCCGAAGGAGCTGATGTCAGCCGTGTCGCAAGTCGCCCAATAATGAACTGACAAGTTCACCGTTTATCCGAGCACGGCCTCGACAGTGGCGACAAAGTCATCGAGCGAGCGGTCGCCGCGAATCTCGATGCGCGGAAGGTCGATGAGATCGCTATGGAGGTCCGCCGGCCCGTGCCTGCGGCCGAAGCCTACTCGATAGCCGCACTCCCTAGCCAGCCGGCCAAGCCGTCGGTCGGTGACGGAGAAGGGGGCCGCGAACGCCCTGGTTGGCCGGCCGGTCCAGCGTTCGATGAACAGACGAGAGCGCAGGAGCTCGGCGGCCAGGTCAGCGCTCGACAGACCATCTATGGCGCGATGCGTCGCCATGTGGCTGCCGAAGAAGGCGCCTTCGGCAGCGAGGCGTCGCACCGTCCCGGCGCCCATAAGCGGCGTCGGCGGACCGATGTCGGTGTCCCACTTTGCACTTTCGCCCACCAGGTCCGTCACCAGGAACACTTCCGCGTTCAGGTCGTTGGCGCGCAAGATCGGCCAGGCATGGTCGGCGAAGTTCTGGAAGCCGTCATCGAAAGTGATGAGCACCGGGCGGCCGACGAAAGGCTGACGGTTGGCGATGGATGCTTCCAGCTGCTCGGAGCCAATGGCGTGAAAGCCATTGGCGCGCAGCCATCCCATCTGGCTGGCGAATGCGGCGGGCGTGAGCCGAAAGCGAGCGAGCGCGGCCGGACCTTCATCGGCAACGCCGTGATACATGAGGACAGGGATATGCTGGCGCTGCTCGTTACGTGCGACGTCGCGGCGCAAGGCTCGCGCCCCACCCCAGACGATATTTCGCGCGACGCCGATTTCGATGGGCGCGCGGATCGGCACATGATCGATCACCGGGTCCGTCGCCACATCGCCCGGCGATAGGCGGCGGAAGCGGTCTATGCGGTAGAGTTCGGTCTGGATCGATTGCTCGAGCACCAGGCCTTCGGTCGCTGCCAGCGTCTCGGAGATCGCCTGGGCACCGAATGTGTTCCAGTCGAAGCCCGTCTTTTCGACATTGTCACGCAGCACGAATGCGTGTGCGCTGATGAAACTACCGCCAGGCGCCAACGCCTCGGCAAATTTCTTGGCGATGCGCCGCAACTCGGCGAGATCGTCCAGATAGTAGAGCACCTCCGAACAGAAGATCAGATCCATCTCACCCGGCAGCGTGTCGGCAGCGAAATCGAGTACGCCGAACTCGACATTCGCCTGATTGTTGCATCGGGCGCGGGCTCGCTCGATGGCTATGGCGGAGATGTCGGTTGCGGTCAGATGGCCCACGCGCGGCGCCAGCTGCCGCGTGAAATGGCCCTCCGCACAGGCCAGCTCAAGCGCCCGGCCGATGGGACCGGCAGGCAGGATCTCGATCTGCCGCTCATATTTTTCCTGCTCATAGAGCGAGCTGTAGTTCCAGGGATCCTCGGTCGCGAAATAGCTGTTCCAGAACGCCGTGCGATCCTTGTCGTGCTTGTCCGCGACCCGTGCGCGGCGCGGCGTAACAGGCTCTGACGGTTCAGCGCTCGACCGAACCAGGTCATGCGCCTGTGCGGCCAATTGCGCGAGTTTGCCGAAGTGGCTGTCCTGATCGGGCTCGCTTCCCGCCATGGCAAACGATACCTCGGCTGCAGGCGTGTTTGACGTGGTCGCGCCGGCGCCCTTTTGCGGTGCAGGCGATCCTCCCGCAAGCCGCTCAGCAGGCACTACATCCAGGATCAATTCAATCCAATGATCGCTCGTCACCGTCCCGAGTGCACCGAACTGCACGACAGCCTCGATCCGGCCATCCAGCATCAGATGGGCATAGATCTGATCGATGCCTTCCGGCAGTTCGGTCGCGGTCGGATTGCGAGCGTCGACGCGAATTCCGAGCGTTCGCGCCAGCCTGCGCGGCGTGGCAAGATCGTCGGGTTCGAGAAGCATTTGCTCAAGCTGGTACTGGACGCGGCGAGCCGCTGCGGGATTGTCCCAGATCTTGCCGAGTTCGATGATCAACGCGGTGGTTGCGCTGCCGAACCTCGCCCATCCGGCAGCCAATTGCGCCGGCACCGACAGGCTTCCTGCCATGAGGCCATCGAAGATTACCTTGGCAATCTCATGCGCCCACTTGCGTCCCGCCGGGAGTGCGCGCAGGGGCTGCGGGTCGATCAAGCGCGAGCCTGAGCCGCATTCGGACGCGGCGTTCCGCAACGCCAGCCAAGCAAGCGCTTCAGATGCGGTGCCGCCTTTCGCCGAAATTGAACCCGAGGGATTGTGCGCCACGCCGTCTTACCTGCGCCTGGTTCTGAGGGAGAACAAGTGTCCCGCAACGCGCTTACATCGCCGGTCTGGAAAAAGCAAAAGGCGCCCCGAAAGGCGCCTCTTCATCGCTTGATTCCCCTAGAGGAAACTGGAGCGGGTGAAGCGATTCGAACGCTCGACCCCAACCTTGGCAAGGTTGTGCTCTACCCCTGAGCTACACCCGCTCACACGGCCCTCGGGGCCGCAAGTCGGGCCTATATGGCTGAAGAGCGCGGCGATTGCAACAGGGAAATAACACGCTTTTTAGCCGCGCCAAATCGCCTGGCCGAACCTTGTCGGCCACGCGGGTGGTTCATCGACTTCCCGCATGACGGTCTTGTCTCGGCGGCATCATTGGCCGTAAACGGCTTTGCCGCACGCCGACACAAGGGAAGACCACCAATGCCGAAGACCGAAGCCGAGCTTTTCGCCTTTCTTGCCGATCTCGGCATATCAGTGTCGACCGTGCGCCATCCGCCGCTCTATACGGTGGCAGATTCGCGGTCGCTGCGGGGCGAGATACCGGGCGGGCACACGAAAAATCTGTTTCTCAAGGACAAGAAGGACAATTTCTTCCTGGTCAGCGTCGGCGAGGAGGCGGTCGCCGACCTGAAGCAGATCCACACGATCATCGGCGCCGCCGGCCGGGTGTCGTTCGGCAAGCCGGAGATGCTGATGGAGCTGCTCGGTGTCATTCCGGGCGCGGTCACCGTGTTCGGGCTGATCAACGACACCGAAAGACGGGTCAAGGTGGTGCTCGACCAGGATTTGATGGCACATGCGACAGTCAACGCGCATCCGCTGACCAATGAGGCGACGACGTCGATCGCGTCCGCCGACCTCATCAGATTCGTCGAGGCAACCGGACATGATGCTGCTATCTTGAAAGTCTCGGCTTGATCGCCACATGGATGGCGAAAACTGACCTCTAGTTAAGGACGTCGCGCTGCTCCGCTGGGCGCGACCGGAAGGGCGACGACATGAGCGACAACAACAATCCGTTTGGCGGCCAATTCGGCGGCAATTCTGGCCAGTACACCACGTCCGTGCAATATGGCGGCGCCGAGCCGGCCAAGTCGGCACTTGGCCCGACACCCGGCGCAGCACCTGCCGCTGGCGAGCTGATCAAGGACACCACGACCGCCACTTTCGCCGCCGACGTCATCCAGGAATCGCGCAAACAGCCGGTATTGGTCGATTTCTGGGCGCCGTGGTGCGGGCCCTGCAAGCAGCTCACGCCGCTTCTGGAAAAGGCGATCAAGGCCGCCGGCGGCAAGGTCAAGCTGGTCAAGATGAACATTGACGATCATCCCTCGATCGCCGGCCAGCTCGGCATCCAATCGATCCCGGCGGTCATCGCCTTCAAGGACGGCCAGCCTGTCGACGGCTTCATGGGCGCCATCCCCGAGAGCCAGATTGCCGAGTTCATCACCAAGGTCGGCGGCAAGGGCAATGGCGCGCCGCCCGTCGCCGAAGCACTGGCCGCGGCGGCAGAAGCGCATGCGGCGGGCGATGCGCAGACCGCAGCCGACATTTACGACGCCATCCTGGCGCAGGCGCCGGAGACGATCGAGGCGATTGCCGGGCTGGGCGAGCTTCTGTTCGAGGCCGGCGACAGCGACGGCGCCGAGGCGCTGCTGGCAACGGCGCCGCAGGCCAAGAAGAATGCGCCGGCACTTGCCGCGCTGCGTGCCAAGATGACGCTGGCTGCGGAAGCGGCAGCACTTGGCAATCCAGCTGAATTCGAGCAGCGACTGGCCGCCAATCCCGGCGACCACCAGGCGCGTTTCGACCTCGCCATGATCCAGAACGCCAAGGGCGAGCGCCATGCGGCGGCCGACAATCTTCTGGCGATTATAAAAGCCGACCGGACGTGGAACGAGGACGGCGCCAGGGCGCAGCTGCTGAAACTGTTCGAGGCCTGGGGCATGACCGACGAGGCGACGCTGGCGGCACGGCGCAAATTGTCGTCGCTGCTGTTTTCCTGAGCCGTTTGCCGGCCAAATTGCCGGGGCGTGGCTGTCGGGCCTTGCGGTCGGCGGCCGCCGCGCCAGATTAGGCCGATAACATCGCGCCCGAAGCGGGTCGGAGGAGTGAAGGTGCAGGTCGGAAACGCATTTTACCGGGTCGGCAAGGATCTGCCGGCAACCATTCCGGTGTTTCCGCTTGCCGGCGCGCTGCTGCTGCCGGGCGGGCGCATGCCGCTCAATATTTTCGAGCCGCGCTATCTGCAGATGGTGGATGAGGCGATCGCCGGCGCGCGGCTGATCGGCATCGTCCAGCCCAGCCTCAATGGCGCGTTGCGCGCCGACGGCGAGCCGGAACTGTGCAATGTCGGCTGTGCCGGGCGCATCATCTCGATGGCCGAGAGCGGCGACGGCCGCTATCTGATTTCGCTGCAGGGCGTCTGCCGTTTCCGCATCACCAGCGAATTGCCGGTGAAGACGCCGTTCCGGCAATGCAAGCTGGCGCCGTTCCTCACCGATCTCGCCGAAGACCAGGCGGCAAGCGAGATCGACCGGCCGGCGCTGTTGAAAGCGTTTCGCGCCTATCTGCAGGCCAACGATCTTGAAGCCGATTGGGAAAGCGTCAGCCGCGCCGAGAACACCATGCTGGTCAATGCGCTGTCGATGATGGCGCCCTACGGACCGGCCGAGAAACAGGCGCTGCTGGAGGCGCCCGACCTGAAAGCCCGCGCGGAGACGCTGATCGCGATCACCGAAATGGCGCTGGCGCGCGAGAATGAGGACTTTGGTTCCAGCCTGCAATAAGGGCTGAGCCGATGGCTGAAGGGGGATCCAATGGCTGCGGATGGGCGTGACGGCAAGTCGGTCAATGTCGATCCAAAATTGCTGGAACTGCTGGCCTGCCCGCTGACCAAGGGGCCGCTGGCCTGGGACCCGGTGCGCGGCGAGTTGATCTCGCGGCTTGCCAAGCTCGCTTATCCCGTGCGCGACGGCATCCCGATCATGCTGCCCTCGGAGGCGCGGACGATTTCGGCGGAAGACGTGCTGTCGCCGCCGCGATTGGGTGGGTCGGGCTGAAGGGCCAGGGGTGGTTCAAACGGACCTCAGCCTAAGAAGCCATTCTGTTGGCGATCCTTCGCGCCCCCCTCTGCCCTTGCCGGCATTAATGTCATGGGCTCCCGACCGCCCTGCACTTGCCTACTGAAAATTCCGCCCCTTGGGCATGACCCTTTCAGCTTTGTCCGAGAGGGTGGCAATGTCGGGCCGGGCAGCCGGCGTCATCTCTTCCAGCAGCACCGTCAGCCACGGCGTCAAATCCTCGATCTTCTCGGCGACGATGTGGATGACGTCGGATTCCGACTGCAGCTTGCCGGTGACCTTGACGAAGCGCGCGCCCATGACGATGGGCCGGAAACGGGTAAAGGTCCGCTCCCAGAAAATGACGTTGGCGACGGCCTTGTCGTCTTCCAGCGTCAGGAAGATCGCATTGCCCTTGCCGGGCCGCTGCCGCACCAGCACCAGGCCGGCGACCGAGACCCGCCTGCCGTCGCGCACCGAGCCGAGATTGGCATTGGGAATGACGCCGGCGCGGTCGAGCCGCTCGCGCAGGAAGGCGACCGGATGCGCCTTCAGCGACAGGCCGAGCGCGCGGTAGTCGTGGATGACGTGCTCGCCGAGCGGCATTGTCGGCAGTTTTGTCTCGGGCTCGAGTTCGCGCAGCCGGATCGCCGGCTGGTCGAACAGCGGCAGCCGTTCGGCGGCGCTCTTGCCATCCAGCGCGCGCACCGCCCACAAGGCTTCACGACGGTCGAGGCCGAGCGAGCGGAAGGCGTCAGCCTGCGCCAGTCTTTCGATTTCGCCGACATTGAGGCCCGAGCGCAGCCAGACATCCCTGACGCTTGTATAGCCGGCGCCGCGCCGCGCGGTGAAAGCTTCCATACGCTTCTCGGCCAAGCCCTTGATCTGACGGAAGCCAAGCCGGACGGCGCACCGGGTCTTGATGACACCGCGCATTTCGGCATGGCGCGCAAGGATGCGGCCCGGATCGAATTGGGCTTTCTCCAGGGTGCAGTCCCAGTCGGAAAAATTGACGTCGACGTCGCGGATATCGACGCCATGGTCGCGCGCGTCGCGCACCAGCTGGGCCGGCTGGTAAAACCCCATCGGCTGCGAATTCAGGATCGCGGCGCAGAACACGTCGGGATAAAAGGTCTTGAACCAGCAGGAGGCATAGACGAGCAAAGCGAAGGAGGCGGCGTGGCTTTCGGGAAAGCCGTATTCGCCGAAGCCTTCGATCTGCTTGAAGCAGCGCTCGGCGAAGTCCTTGGTGTATCCCTTGCCGACCATGCCGTCGATCATGCGCTGGCGGTAATTGCCGATGGTGCCGGTGCGCTTGAAGGTGGCCATGGCGCGGCGTAGTTCGTCCGCCTCGCCCGGCCTGAAGCCGCCGGCGACGATGGCGATCTTCATCGCCTGTTCCTGGAACAACGGCACGCCCAGCGTCCTGCCCAGGATTTCTTCCAGTTCCGGCTTGGGGTACTCAGGCATTTCCTTTTTCTGCCGGCGGCGCAGATAGGGATGCACCATATCACCCTGGATCGGACCGGGCCGCACGATCGCCACCTCGATGACCAGGTCGTAGAATTCGCGCGGGCGTAGACGCGGCAGCATAGACATCTGCGCGCGCGATTCGATCTGGAAGACGCCGAGCGTGTCGGCGCGGCAGATCATGTCGTACACGTCGTTCTCTTCCGGCGGCAGGGTGGCCAGCACATAGGGTCGGCCGTAATCATCCCGGGCCTTCGGATAATAGTCGGTGAGCAAGGTGAAGGCGCGTTTGAGGCAGGTCAGCATGCCGAGCGCCAGAATATCCACCTTCAGGATCTTCACCGCGTCGAGATCGTCCTTATCCCACTCGACCATCTTGCGCGCCTCCATCGCCGTCTTGACGATGGGGACGATCTCGTCGAGCCGGTCGCGGGTAATGACGAAGCCGCCGACATGCTGCGACAGGTGCCGGGGAAAGCCCATGATCTCGTTGGCGTGGGCGATCACGCGACGGGTCGAGGTCTCGTTGCGGTCGAGGCCGCCGGCATGCGCCTCCTTCTCGCCGAGCTCCGAGGTCGACCAGCCCCAGATCGAACTGGAGAGCGCACTGCGGACATCGTCCGACAGGCCCATGGCCTTGGCCACCTCGCGCAGCGCCGAGCGGCCGCGATAGCTGATGACGGCGGCAGCCAGCGCGGTGCGCTTGGCGCTGTATTTGGAGTAGATGTACTGGATCACCTCCTCACGCCGCTCATGCTCGAAATCGACGTCGATGTCGGGCGGCTCGTTGCGCTCCTCGGAAATGAAGCGCTCGAACAACGTGTCGATGCGCTCGGGGCCGACCTCGGTGATGCCGATGCAGTAGCAGACGATCGAGTTGGCGGCCGAGCCTCTGCCCTGGCACAGAATGCCCTCATTGCGGGCGAACTGGACGATGTCGTAAACGGTCAGGAAATAGCGCGCATAATTCAGACGCTCGATCAGAGCGAGCTCCTCACTGATGCGCTGCAAGACGGAAGCGGGGACGCCCGCCGGATAGCGCGTGGCGGCCCCCTCCCTGGCCAGACGCTCTAGCTCGGCCTGCGGCCCAAGCCCTGATTGCGTCGGCTCGTCGGGATAATTGTACTGGAGGTCGCTGAGCGAGAAGGTCAGTTCGCCGGCAAAGCGCAGCGTCTCGGCCAGCGCCCGTGGATGGCGGCGGAAGAGACGGGCCATTTCCAGCGGCGGCTTCAGATGGCGCTCGGCGTTGGCCGTCAATTCCAGCCCGACCTCGGCGACCGGCAAATTGAGGCGGATGGCGGTGAGCACATCTTGCAGCGAGCGGCGCTCGGCGCTGTGATAAAGCACGTCGTTGGTCGCCATCAGCGGCACGCCGGCGATGTCCGCCATGCCCGCCGCCTGCTCGATGCGGAAACGGTCATTGCCGCGATAATCCGGCGCCATGCCTAGCCGCAAATTAGCGCCGAAACGGTCTTTCAGTTGACGGACCAATGCCAGGGGATCGTCGGCATTCGCCGAGAGATCCGGCAGCACCGCCAGCGACAGCAGGTCGCCCCATTCGAGCAGGTCGCTGCGCTGGAGAAGGGTCGCGCCCTTCTCGTTTTCATCGCGCAAATTGGCTTGCGTCAGCATGCGGCAGAGATGGCCCCAGCCCTTGCGGTTCTGCGGATAGGCGAGAATGTCCGGCGTGCCGTCGCCGAACACCAGGCGGCAACCGGGGTGATAGGCGAGCTTCTCGACCTTGGCCTGCTGCCAGGCGCGCACGACGCCGGCCACCGTGTTGCGGTCTGCCAGTCCGATCGAGGAAAAGCCGAGGAATTTGGCCGCCACCACCAGCTCCTCCGGCTTGGAGGCGCCGCGCAGGAAGGAGAAGTTCGACTGGATGCCGAATTCCGCATAGGGGATGACGGTCAGCGCGTTCATGCGAAGACTCCATGCATGAACCAGCGCGGCGGCACCTGCGGGTTGCCATAGAGGCCTTGCCGGTAGAGCCAGTAGCGGCGGCCGTCGGCATCCTCGATCCGGAAATAGTCACGCGTCGATGTGAGCGGATCGCTTGACGTTTCACGCCACCATTCCGGCGCGATGCGTTCCGGCCCCTCGGCGCGCGCGACCCGGTAGAGCGCGCGGCGCCAGCGGAAATTCATCGGCGGACCCTCAGGCATTTCGGTGGCCGGCACCTCGATCGGCTCGGGCGAACGGAACAGCCGGATCGGCCGTTCCGGCGGGAAGATGGTTGCGCGCGGCGCGTCTTTCGAGCCCGGCTTCCTGAGCGGTGTTTTGCGTTGTGGCGCTTCCGAGAACGGGATGGTGGCGATGGCGCGCTCCGGCAGATGGCTCTCGAGGGCGACCGGTTTCAGCACCGCACTGTCGCCGAGCCTGGCGCGGATGCGGTCGGCAAAGAGTGCCATGTCGGCGCCGTCATCCTCGGTCTCGCCGGTCAAATCGGCCTGCTGCATGTCGAAGCCGGCGGCCGCCAGCACCGAAAGCCGCACCAGGTCGAAGCCGTAGCCGGCATCGATGTCCTGTTCGAGCGCGGCCAGCCGCTCATGGAACAGGCGCTGGATAAGCTTGGGTTCGCGCAACGGTCGCGAGGTACCGACAGCGATGCGGCTGACGGCGCCGTCGACGCGAAACAAAAGCAGCGCCAGCATCCTTGCGCCCTCGCCGCGGCGTTCGAGATCGGCCTTCAGCGTCACCGCCAGCAAGAGCACCAGCCGTTCGATCTCGGCGGTCAGCACGACCGGCTCGGCCAGGTGGCGTTCGACCGAAAGCGGGGCCACGGGCAGGCGCGGCGATACCGCCTCGTCGAGGCGGCCGAGCGCCTGGTCGAGCCGCAACAGCAAGGTCGCGCCGAAGCGACGGGCGAGCGGCGCGCGCGGCGCTGCCATGACCGCGCCGGCGGTCCGCAGGCCGACGCTTTCCAAGCTGGCGCGGATATCGGCCTCGATGCGCAGTGCCGCCAGCGGCAAGGGGGCGAGCAGCGCTTCCTCCTCGCCGGAGACAACGATGCGGTTGCCGCAGAAGCGCGCCGCCGCCCAGGCTGCACCCGGCGTCGCGGCCAACCCGGCGCGGACATCGAAACCCTGCTGGAAAAACCGCGCAAGGATGTCGTCCAGCATGGCGCGCTCGCCGCCGAACAGATGCGTGCAGCCGGTGACGTCGAGATAAAGGCCATCAGTACCGTCGAGCGCCACCAGCGGCGTATAGCGATCGCACCAGTCGGCGAGGCCTTCGAGCAGCCGGCGATCGGCGTCCGGATCGGCCTCGACGATGTCGATCGAGGGATGCATGGCGCGCGCATCGGCAATGCCCATGCCAGGCTTCAGATGCAGCGCCTCAGCCCGCTCGTCGAGGGCCGATATGCGCTGGGCGTTGCGGTCGCGATGGCTGATCACGAGCGGTGGGTGAGATGGCGGCAGATGATCCGAAGGCCGGGAACGCCACGACCGTCCCAGGCGCTGGCGCAGGATCCGTTCTGCCGCCAGATGCGGGAACCACAGCGACAGAATTCTCTGCCCGTTTTTCGCGGGGCTTTCTTTCTTCGAATGCGTGTTCATCGGGGTTCCACTCCAGTGTGAATTGTCCAGGCAGAGCGGTGCGGCTCTTGCCGATGCTGACGGTGAAGGCAGGCCGGCCGATCGAGCCGGCGAGCGACCCGGCGATCGTCCGGCGGCTCGCCGCTGGTGCAGCCGACACGATGAGGCGCACCGGGGCGGCGGTCGGCTCGGCTTCGCCGGCCTGGCGCAGCAGGAACACCGGCCGGCCGGCGTTTTGGGCGCGCGCGTGCAGCCGGCGCGTCGCGGTGAGGTCGAGCCGCTGCGGGCTGCCACGGATTTCGAGGATGATTGCGGCGAGCGCCGTCATCTTCGCGGCCTCCTCGGCTACCCACAGCGCATCGGTGAGTTTCGGCGCCTCGGAAAACAGCAACTGCTCCGGTGCGATACCGAACATGCCCTGCACTCCCCTGGCATAGGGAAAGCCGGCCTCGCGAAAAATCTCCGACGTGCCGATCCACAGCACGGGCAAGGGCTGGCCCTTGAGGATCAGGCTGACCAGCGACAGCACAAAGCCGGCGACGGCCCCGGCATTGCGGGTCTCAAGGCCATGGATTTCGCTCAAGGCGGCTTTCGGAAGGCCGCCGCTCAGCGCCGCATCGAGGCGCTCGACGCCGGTGGCCAGGAAAGCATCCGGCGAAGCCACGGCAAGCCCGCGCCGGATGATGGTGACATCGGCATCGGGTTCAGGCGCGGCGTCGAGACCGCCGCCAGGACCCGCGCGCAGCCCCTCGCCAGCCGGCGCGGCCAGGCGCTCGGGCAGCGTTCCCTCGATCTTCGCGATCTGGCGGCGCAGGGCAAAAACAGTCTCCCGCGCCACGGCTGATGTCGCCATGACGGTCAATTTCTCTCACAACTGTTCCTGTTATGTTCCTATAGATTCCAGAGGGTGCCGGAAGAGTCAAGCGGAGTCAGAAGGAATTTATTCCTTGATCAAAGGTGACGAGGCCAACCTTGGACTTTGGTCGCAGCCATTCGGCGCAAAGAAACAGTCATTGGCCAGGTACCCGGTCCATTTGCCGAGTCCGGAGGGAAAGCCTATATGCCGGATCAAAGGACAAAGCATGGCCCGCATCTACAAGACCCGCACCTGGCACGATGAACTCTCGCCTTCGATCGAGGAGATCGAGTTTCTGGCGCTGGAGGCGTACGCACATCTGCCCGACGATTTTCGCAAGCTGACCGGCGAGATCGTCATCATGATCGCCGAATTCCCGACCGACGAGATCATGGACGATCTGTCGCTGGAGACACCGTTTGATCTGCTTGGCCTGTTCGAGGGCCGCGGCATCGCCGAGCGCTGGAACCCGCAGACCGGCGAAGGCCCGAACCGCATCACCCTCTACCGCCGCGCCATCCTCGACTATTGGGCCGAAAACGAAGAGACGCTGGGCGACATCGTCACCCACGTGCTGATCCACGAGATCGGCCACCATTTCGGCCTGTCGGACGACGATATGGAAAAGCTTGAAGAGGCGGCGGAGTAAGGCTGTGCGATATTCAGGTGGCGAGCCTGCTTGTGAAATTATACAAGTTTTGATATAAAGTCTGTATGCCGACCAAGCGACTGGAGTTTCTTGGAGATTCTCTTGCCAAGCTCCGGGCTTTTCCAGAGGCGGTGCGCAAGGAAACGGGCGTTCAACTGCACAAGGTTCAACTCGGATTTGAGCCAAGCGATTGGAAGCCGATGACGACGATAGGCCTAGGCGTACGGGAAATCCGTGTCCGAGACGATGCTGGCGCGTTCCGGGTGCTTTACGTCGCCAGCATAGGTGACGCCGTCTTTGTCTTGCACGCCTTCCAGAAGAAGACGCAACAGACGGCGAAACGAGACTTGGCTCTTGCCGCATCGCGGTTCAGGCAAATTCAGTGAGACATGCTCATGGAACGTCAAAGCTTTGAAAATGTCTGGGATGCGCTGGAAGACACCCCGGCTCAGTCCGCCAACATGACTATGCGCTCCAATTTGCTGATCGCGATCGAACAGCGGGTGCGGAGTTGGGACGTTACCCAAGCCGAAGCAGCCAACCGGCTCGGGATTACCCAGCCACGCCTTAGCGATCTTCTGCGGGGCAGGATCGCGAATTTTAGTCTGGACACCTTGATCAATCTGGCCACACAGGCCGGACTTACAGTGCGTCTTGATATTGCCGAGGCAGCCTAGCGCTGTCTTAGACAGGCTGGCAAAGCTCGCCTACCAATCACTCAGCTTCGTATCCGGCCCGTATTCCTGGCCGTCGATATCCTTCACCACCGCCTGGCCGCAGCGCATCGATTTGGTCTTCTTGTCATAGGCGTAGGTCGGTGAGCCGTACAGGTGCCATCCCTTGTTCAGCGCCGCGGTGACCTTGTGGCAGAAGGTTGAATCGTCGGGGGCGGACAGAAAGCGGTAAAGTCTCATGGGTCAGATCCTGTCGTGAGTTCGTCTTTTCGGGGCGGATCATGCGCCGATGGCGGCGGCCTTCGCCAGCAGTTTTTCGGCTTGCACCAGGTGCAGCCGTTCGACCATCCTGCCATCCAGCGCAATCACGCCCTTGCCGGCATTTTCGGGCAAGGCGAAAGCCTCTTTCACCGCGTGCGCCTCGGCCAAGGCTTCGGGCGCGGGCGCAAAGGCGCGGTTGGCGGTTTCGATCTGGGCGGGGTGGATCAGCGTCTTGCCGTCGAACCCCATGGCGGCGGCTTCCGTGCATTCGCGCGCAAACGCGTCGAGGTCGCGAAAATCGTTGGAGACGCCGTCGAGTATGTCGATGCCGCCGGCTCGCGCCGCCAGCACCATCTGCATCAGCCAAGGCACGAGGTAGCGCCGATCAGGCGTCGCCAGAATGCCGGTTTCCTTGACCAGATCGTTCGTTCCGGCAACGAAACAATTTAGCCGCGAAGCGCGATCGCGGCCGAGTTCGGCAATGGCGCCGATATTGAGCATGGCCTTGGGCGTCTCGATCATCGCCCAGAGCTTGACGCTGTCGGGGGCAAAATTGTCGTCGAGCACGTCGCCGACTTCGAGGATATCGCGCGGCGTGGCGACCTTGGACAACAGGATGCCGTCGGGCTCGAATTTCGCCGCGGTCAGCAGGTCATCGTTGCCCCATTCGCTGGACAGCGCGTTGACGCGCACGATCATCTCGCAGCGGCGTTTCGGTCGGCTGGCGAAAATGCCGGCCAGTTTGTCCCGCGCGGCGATCTTGTCTGAGGGCGCGACGGCGTCTTCGAGGTCGATGATCACGGCATCGCAGGCCAGCGTCGCGATCCTGGCCAGCGCCTTGTCGTTGGAGGCGGGGACGTAAAGCACCGAGCGGCGCGGGCGGTAAGGTTCGCTTGTCATGGCCGATCTATGCCGCGTGGGGGCGGGTGAGGCAAGCGTCCGACCGGTACCTGATGACGAGCCAACTGCGAAAGCTTGCGCTGCCCCGCCCGTCCCGCAGCAGTTGCGGAAGGGGGGCCTTTCCTCTCCCCCGTCGATCGGGGGAGAGGTGGGGCGCCCACCGAGACCGAGGCGGGGGGGGGCCCCCGGCGAGGAGCGCGGACGGAGGGCCGGGGGGGGGCGCACCC
>NZ_JAMYOY010000021.1:0-122674 GCF_040320115.1 Mesorhizobium sp. M0802 | reverse complement strand
TCTCATCCCCAGAAAGACACTCCACAACAAACCGTAGCCGCTCGTCCATGATGCCAGTCTCTCGCCAAACCATCGCCGGTCCTCCGGCGGACAAGAAAACTGTCACCCATGCTATCGGTCCATTCTGTTACCTATCTATCCGGTTCGGACACGTCTCCCTTCTCCCCGTCACTATACGGGGAGAAGGTGCCGGCAGGCGGATGAGGGGCGGCGCCGGCGTTGGGGTATTTATTTTGATGTTAGCGCTGCCCCTCACCCTTACCCTCTCCCCGTATAGTGACGGGGAGAGGGGGTAGCGAACGGCGGCTCAGCGACGACCTCCGTCACCCCAAAAACGGCTTAGCCTTCATGGTCTCCGGCACCGGCACACCCAGCCGCTTCAGCACCGTCGGCGCCAGTTGCAGCTGATCAAGCAGCGTGTCCGGATCCGGCCCTTTGCCGGCTCCGAAATAATACAGCGCGAAATCCTGCATTTCATCGTCGCGGCCGCCATGATGGCCGCGGTCTGTCTGGCCGTGGTCGGCGGTTACGATCACCTCGTAACCGGCTTGCCGCCAGCCCGGCAGGAAGGCTGCCAGCATGCCGTCCATCGCATAGCAGGCATGGTCCATTTCGTGGCAGTCATGGCCGAAGCGATGACCCATCGAATCCAGCGTGCAGGTGTGCAGGATCCCGTAGTCGATATCATGGCGCCGGGTCAGCATGGTCAGCGTCGCAAACAGGTCGACATCGCTCGGCGTCATCTGGTTGCGGGCATTATAGCCGGTCATGGTGTGGAAGCGGCCATGCGTGATGGGTCCGTTGGGCTCGTCGAACTCCATGTCCTCGATCAGGTCGAACGGATAGGAGCGGAAGAATTCGGACCAGTAGGAGTGCGTCACCGCGCCGGTCTTGCCGCCGGCCTTGCTGACTTCGGAGAAAATATCCGGCTTGTTGACGAGAAACCGGTTTTCGTTGGACAGGATGCCGTGCTCCTGAGGCGAAACCCCGGTATGAATCGAAGCATAGCAGCAGGCCGAAGTAGACGGCAGCACCGAGCGCATCTTCCACACCTGCGCCTCGCCCGACTGCACCCAGCCCTCGAGATTGCCCATCAGCCGGCGCCAGTTCCGGTAGGGCACGCCATCGAGAATGATGAGCAGCAGTTTGGTCTTGAGCGCCATGGGCGGCTCCGGAAAGCTTTTGTCGTTGAAAGAAGTTTTCGCGACAAAGGCCGCGAATTCCCTACTAATTCCCCGCGCTCGCCATGCGCCGTCCCTTGATCGCCTTTTCCAGCCAGCCGATCTCCATCTCGGGAACGGACGACAGCAGCAGGTCGGTATAGGCGTCGAAGGGCGGCGTCAGCACCTTGCTCTTGGCGCCGTAGCGCACCACCTCGCCGCGGTACATCACCGCGATCGAATCGGCGATCGACTTCACCGTCGCCAGATCGTGAGTGATGAAGAGGTAGGCGACCTTCTCGTGCTGCTGCAGGTTGAGCAGCAGCTTGAGAATGCCGTTCGCCACCAGCGGGTCGAGCGCCGATGTCACCTCGTCGCAGATGATCAGCTTGGGCTTGGCGGCGAGCGAGCGGGCGATACAGACGCGCTGTTTCTGGCCTCCGGAGAGTTCGGCCGGATAACGATCGAGAAAGCCCTTGCCCATCTCGATCTCGTCGAGCAGTTCGGCGACGCGCTTGTCGCGCTCGCGGCCGCGTATGCCGAAGTAGAATTCCAGGGGCCGGCCGATGATGGTGCCGACGGTCTGGCGCGGGTTCATCGCCACGTCGGCCATCTGGTAGATCATCTGCAATTGCCGCAGATCCTCCTTCGGCCGGTCGGCAAGCCTGTTGGCGAGCGGCCTGCCGTCGAAGGTGACGGTGCCTTCTTCCGGCGGCAACAGCCCGGTGATGGCGCGCGCCAGCGTCGACTTGCCGGAGCCGGATTCACCGACGACGGCCAGCGTCTGTCCCGGATAGATGTCGACCGAGACGTTCTTCAGCACCTTGACGTGGCTGCCGCCGTAAGCGGCGGTGACGTTCTTGACCGACAGGAACGGCGCGGCGCCGGGCTTCTGCTCGGCATGCTCGATCTCATGCACCGAGACCAGCGCATTGGTGTATTCCTGGCGCGGCTCCTTGATGATCTGGCGAGTGCCGCCCCATTCGACCAGCCTGCCATGGCGCAGCACCATGATCTCGTCCGAGACCTGGGCGACGACGGCAAGATCGTGGGTAATGTAGAGCGCCGCGACATGGGTGTCGCGGATGGCGTCCTTGATCGCCGCCAGCACGTCGATCTGCGTCGTCACGTCGAGCGCCGTGGTCGGCTCGTCAAAGACGATCAGGTCGGGTTCCGAACACAGCGCCATCGCCGTCATCACGCGCTGCAACTGGCCGCCGGAGACCTGGTGCGGGAACCGTTCGCCGATGATTTCGGGGTTTGGCAGGCTGAGCTTCTTGAACAACGCCACGGCACGTTTCTCGGCCTCGGCGCGTGTCGCCGTGCCGTGCAGCAGCGTTGCTTCCACCACCTGGTCCATCAGCTTGTGCGCCGGGTTGAAGGCGGCGGCCGCCGACTGCGCGACATAGCAGACCTCGCGGCCGCGCAATTTGCGGAAACCTTCCTTGCCCCCCTTGAGGATATCGCGGCCGTTGAGCAGCACCTCTCCGCCGGTGATGCGCACGCCGCCACGGCCATAGCCCATCGACGACAGGCCGATGGTCGACTTGCCGGCGCCGGACTCGCCGATCAGGCCGAGCACCTTGCCCTTTTCCAGCGTCAGCGAGACATCGTGGACCAGCACGATGTTCTTCGGCACCTCGCCGGGCGGAAACACTGTCGCCTCGATGCGCAGATTGCGGATATCGAGCAGCAGGCCGGGCTTTGCTTTTGTGTCAGCCATCACCCGCGTCCTCCCTTCAGGCTTGTCGTGCGGTTGAGCACCCAATCGGCGACCAGATTGACCGAAATCGCCAGTGCTGCGATCGCCGCGGCGGGGATGAGTGCCGCCCCGATACCGAAGACGATGCCGTCCTTGTTTTCCTTGACCATGCCGCCCCAGTCGGCATCCGGCGGTTGCACGCCGAGGCCGAGAAAGGACAGCGTCGACAAGAACAGCACCGCGTAGATGAAGCGCAGGCCAAGTTCCGAGACCAGCGGCGACAGCGCGTTGGGCAGGATCTCGCGGAAGATGATCCAGCCGCTGCCTTCGCCCCGCAGCTTGGCGGCCTCGACATAATCCATGACGTTGATGTCGACGGCCACCGCGCGCGACAGCCGGTAGACGCGGGTCGAGTCGAGGACGCCCATCACCAAGATCAGCGTCACCAGGTTGGTCGGCAGCACCGAAAGCACGACGAGCGCCATGATCAGGGTCGGGATCGACATCAGCAGATCGACAAGGCGCGACAGCAGCGTGTCGAACCAGCCGCCGAACACCGCCGCCGAAAAGCCGAGGATGGCGCCGAGCGAGAATGACAGCGCGGTGGCCAGCACCGCAATGAACAGCGTGATGCGAGCGCCGTAGATCATGCGCGACAGAAGATCACGGCCGAGATTGTCGGTGCCCAGCCAATGCGCTGCGGACATCGGTTCCCAAGGAACGTCGCTGACAATCTCGGCATTGCCGTGTGGTGCGATCCATGGCGCGAAGACAGCCGCCACGACGAACATCGTCGTCAGTACGATGCCAATCAGCGCGGGAATGGGGATGCGTTTGATATCGAGCATGCCCGCCGCCTATTTCGGATGTCTGAGGCGCGGATTGGCGACAATCGCCCCGATGTCCGCGATGATGTTGAGAGTGATGTAGACAGCGGCAAAGATCAGGCCGACGGCCTGCACCACCGGCACGTCGCGCTTGGTGACGTGGTCGACCAGATATTGCCCCATGCCGGGATAGACGAAGATCACCTCGACCACGACGACGCCGACGATGAGGTAGGCGAGGTTGAGCATGACGACATTGATGATCGGCGCGATGGCGTTGGGGAAAGCATGCTTGCGGATGACGTTGAAGGCCGACAGGCCTTTCAGTTCAGCCGTCTCGACATAGGCCGACTGCATGACGTTGAGGATGGCCGCGCGGGTCATGCGCATCATATGCGCCAGCACAACCAGCGTCAGCGCGGCGGCCGGCAACGCGATCGCCTGCATACGCTCGCCGAACGGCATGCCGTCATAGACCGTGGAAATGGCCGGGAACCATTGATACTTCACGGCAAAGAAGTAGACGAGCACATAGCCGATGAAGAATTCCGGGAAGGAGGTCGAGGCGAGCGCCAGGCCGGAGATCAGCTTGTCGACCCAACCGTTGCGGTAACGCACGGCGATCAGGCCGAGGATGATCGCCAGCGGCACGGCCACGACCGCCGCCCAGAAGGCGAGAAACAGCGTGTTCCACAGCCGCCCCTTGATCGAGGTCGCGATATCCTGGCCGCTCGACATCGCCGTGCCGAGGTCGCCGGTGAGTGCACCGCCGAGCCAATGGAAATACCTGATGTAAGCCGGCTGATTGAGGCCGAGCTGCTCGCGCAAATTGGCGAGCGATTCCGGCGTCGCCGACTGTCCGAGAATGGCTTGCGCGACGTCGCCGGGCAGGATCTGGGTGCCGGCGAAGATCAGGACCGAAACGGCCAGCAAGAGGACGATGCCCAGCGCAACGCGCTGGGCTACAAGTTTCACGACGGGTGAGGACATATCCGCAAAGCCGGGCTCAGGCTTCGAGCCAGCACTTCGCCAGCGCGTAGCCGTTCATCAGCTCCTGATGCGGATCGTCGACCCAGCCGCCGACCTTGGCGCCTGTCGCATCGATGAACTGATTGAACATCGGCAGGATCAGGCCGCCCTCGTCGCGCACCAGCACGGCCATGTCGTGGTACATCTGCTTGCGCTTGGTCTCGTCGAGTTCGGCGCGTGCAGCCAGCACCAGCTTGTCGAAGTCCGGACGCTTGAAACGGGTGTCGTTCCAGTCGGCGGTCGACAGATAGGCGGTCGAGTACATCTGGTCCTGGGTCGAGCGGCCGCCCCAATAGGAGGCGCAGAAGGGCTGCTTGTTCCAGACCTCGTTCCAGTAGCCGTCGCCGGGCTCGCGCTTGAGCTCGATCTTGATGCCGGCCTTGGCCGCGCTCTGCTGGAAGAGCTGCGAGGCGTCGACCGCGCCCGGGAAGGCGACGTCGGAGGTGCGCAGCAGCACGGTGCCGTCATGGCCCGACTTCTTGTAGTGGAACTTGGCCTTGTCGGGATCATATTTGCGCTGCTCGATCTCGGAAAACAGCGGATAGGACGAATTGATCGGGAAGTCGTTGCCGAGCGAGCCGTAGCCGCGCAGCACCTTGTTCAGCATCTCCTCACGGTCGATCGCGAGCTTCAGCGCCATGCGCAGGTCGCTGTTGTCGAAGGGCGCGGTGTTGCAATGCATGATGAAGACATAGTGGCCGGGGCCGGCATGGTTGCGGATGGTGACGCCCGGTACACGCTTGATCAGGTCGACGATCTTCGGCTCGACGCGGTTGATCATGTTGACCTGGCCGCCCTGCAGGGCCGCCGTGCGCGCGGTCGCGTCGTTGATGACGATGATCTCGATCTGGTCGGCATGGCCCATCTTGTCGGCCTGCCAGTAATTGGCGAAGCGCTCGCCGCCATGGCGCACGCCGGGCTCGTTGGTGGTGACCTTGTAGGGTCCTGCCGAGATGCCGGCATCCGCCTTGTCCTTGCCGCCGTTGGGCTGGACGATGAGGTGGTAGTCGCTGAGGAGATAGGGAAGGTCGGCGTTGGCCTCCTTCAACGTCAGGACGACTTCCTTGCCACTGGCCTTGATGCTGTCGATGCCCTTCATGTAGCCTAGCGCGCCGGACTTCGACTTTTCATCGGAATGGCGCTCGAGCGTTGCCGCCACATCCTCAGCGGTCACCGTCTTGCCGTTGTGGAATTCGACGCCGTCTCGGATTTTCAGCGTCCACACCTTGGCGTCGTCCGACGAGCCGATCTCTTCGGCGATGCGGTTCTCGAGCTTGCCTTCCGGAGACAGCTCGACGATCAGTTCGCCCCACATCTTGCCAAAGGCGAACGGCACTTGCGTCATGAACAAAGCCGGGTCCAGGCTGTTCGTGGATTCGCCGCCGACGAGGCCGGCCTTCAGCGTGCCGCCCTTGACCGGGCCTTCCGCACGAGCCGCACTGGAAAGCAGCATATTGGCGAAGGGCGCTGTGACGCCGAGTGCGGCGGCGCGGCCGAGGAAATCACGACGGCTCAGCTTGCCGGACGCAACGCGCCGGCTCAGATATTCGAGTTCGTTGGACATTTGAGTTCCTCACTCTGTTGGTTCGACCTTATGGTCGTTTTTTGCTTGTTGTTACCAAAGGGATATTGACCGGAAGGCAAAGCCGTAAGCAAGACGGAATGCGACATGCCGTGGCGTAAATCGTGCGTCGCAACTGGACCAGTCGGGTCGACGCTCAGAGCAGGTCGCGCGGGATCGTCTCTTCGAAATCGCGTTCGAAAACCAGCGTTTCGCCCTCATAGGCTTCGATTCTGGCGCTGACGATGAAGTTTTGCGCATCGCAGCGCATTTCAGCCGACGTCTCGGTGCGAACCGACCATCCGTTTCGCGACAAGGTCTGCGTCCAGTGCGTGCGACCCGAGGCAGACAGCGGCTCGTCGGGGTGGATCGTCCAGCTCTCGCGGGCAATGCTGCCATTGGCCAGTCCATGCGCGAGATCGCGCACTTCTCCGAAATCATCCGTGATCGACAGCGTGACGATGCCGGTCTTCTCATCGCGATCGACGTGACGCTCGGAATTCGCTGCACGAACTGTCGCGGTTGCCCAGGGTGTTGCGCCTTCGGGAGACTGGAACGAGGTCTCGTCGGCTTTTGCGAGCGGGCGCAGCGGCAGCCTCAGCGTCGCCGCTGAAAGGTCTAGCCGCACCGGCTCCGGCGACGGCCAGATCATCGGCCAGTAAGCATTGGAAACCGCGATGCGCAGGCGGTGTCCGGCCGGCACGCGGTAGGCGCACTGGTCGAGAATAACGCGCGCCGAAACCGTTTCGCCCGGCACCAGCGCTTGCGGCTGTTCGTGCGAAGAACGATGCGTCAGGTTGAGCACGCCGTAGGAGATCAGTTCCGAGGCGCCGTCGGGGTGCACGTCGCACAGCCGCACCGCGATGTTCGCCTGCGGGCGATCGGACGACACCCGGATGAGAAGCTCCGGCGCGCCGACGATGTCGAGTGCCTCGGCAAGCACAGGCTGATCGAAGCAGACGGACAGCGCGTCGTCCGGGCGCTGGTCGCCCGGCAGTTCCGGGCCAAAGGTGAAGGGAAAATATTCGCCGCCGGCGAGCCCGCAGCTTTGCGGGGTCGCCACGATCGCCGGCCTGACGCCGTCAGCAATGAGTTCGATCGCCCCGACCTTGATGTTGGGAGACGGCCATTCCTGTTCGGCCACCCAACGGCCCAGCCGCTCCGGGTGCCAGCGCGCGGGGCGCACACTGTCCATGACATAGGCGCGATAGTCCGGGTCGGCCTCGACACCGGTGTCGACGCCTTTCAGCCAGCGGTCCCACCAGCGCAACGCCTCCTGCAGGAAGCCGATGGCGGGTGTTGGCCCGGCATAATGCGGGTATTTGTGGATCCACGGCCCGACAATGCCCTTCACCGGCGCCTGGATGTTGGCGACGAGGTGCGAGATCGTGTTGCGGTAGCCGTCATGCCAGCCGCCGATCGACAGCACGGCGGCTTTGACCGCGGAGAAATCCTCGCAGATCGAACCGCGTTTCCAATAGGCGTCGCGATGCTGATGGCTGAGCCAGAGCGGCAGAAGGAAAGACTGGTTCTCCAGCCGCGTCAGCCAGAGGTCGCGCCAGCGGTTGTCGCCCGCAATCAGCGGATCCGGCGGTCGCGACGAATAGGACAACATGGTCGAGGCCCAGCCGAAATTTTCCGTCAAAAGGCAGCCGCCCTTGTAGTGGATGTCGTCGGCGTAGCGGTCGACGGTCGAGCACAGGCTGATCACCGCCTTCAGCGCCGGCGGCTGCTTGGCCGCCACCTGCAGGCAGTTGAAGCCGCCCCAGGAAATGCCCATCATGCCGACACTGCCGTTGCACCAGGGCTGTGCTGCCGCCCAGGCAATCACATCGCAGGCGTCCTGCAATTCCTGTTCGGAATATTCGTCGTCCATCAGCCCTTCGGAATCGCCATTGCCGCGCATGTCGACGCGGATCGAGGCGTAGCCGTGGCCGGCGAAATAGGGATGCGTCAGCTGATCGCGAAAGATGGTGCCGTCGCGCTTGCGGTAGGGCAGGTGCTCGAGGATCGCCGGCACCGGATCGCTGCTGGCGTCCTCCGGCATCCAAACCCGCGCCGACAGCCGGCAACCATCCGGCATGACGATGCCCATATCGGGGAATTCGACGACCTTGCGGGGAAATTCGGTGATGGTTTTCATGCGATGCTCCAGGATGTCAGTGACGCATGAAGCGGGCATGTCATGAAGTCAAACGGGCGACGGCCGGTGTCGCCGCGACGACGCCACGATATGTAGCCCGATTGTTTTGCCCTGATGTTGCAGGATTATAATTAATGTATTACATTTATTAACTGAACCCAACGTGATGAGGATGGTTTCGCCTGAAAAATCGTTTGGGATGAGCCAAAGCGCGTGACGAACCTGGACAGCCGGGGTCTCGATTTTGCCGAACTCGATATTGAGTTTTTTGCGACTTCAACCGTCCTTCCAGCCAAGGCCGACCGGTTCAAGGCGATTGGCGAATTCGGAGAGATCATCCTGGCCGTGATTTTCAAGCCGCTTGGTTCGGAGGCGATTTCGGTGATCTCGATGCGCCGTGCCAGCCGAAAGGAAAGGTCAGTATATGAACAATCCTAAATCGCGTGTTCGACCGCTTACCGATGCGGAGGAAGTGGAAATTCAAAGACAAATTGTTGATGATCCCGACGATGCGGAGACGACAGACGAACAGTTGGCGCAGGCCAGGCCTTTCGCGGAAGTGTTTCCAGAACTTTTCGAGAGCATAAGGCGTGCTCGTGGCCGGCCAGCCGTGGAGAAGCCTAAGCAAGTCGTGTCCATCCGTCTGGATCAGGATGTCATCAGTAAATTCAAGGCGACCGGCAAGGGCTGGCAGGCCAGGATCAACGAGGTGCTGAAAAACGCGAAGGTAGGCTAGGCAATCCGCGTCAGTTCAGCGGAATGTCGTTTTCGGCCTTGCGCGCCTGATAAGCGCCGGACAGTTCGTCGTAGCGGGCGGAAATATTGCCGATCCTTGCCTCAAGCCGGCCGCGCTCGGCCTCGGGCAGCGCCCGCACCAGCCTGCGAATGGAAAAACTCTTCCAATAAGCGTTCTCGGCATTGTAGCCGCCGGGATCAAGAGTGAAGACCTCTTTCAGGATTTTCAGATCGTGCGGGATCGCAAAGCTGTCGCGTGAATCCTCGTGGCTGAAGAGGTAGTAGAAATTGTCGAAGCCGGTCCAGGTGATCGCCGACAGGCAGAGCGAGCAGGGCTCATGCGTGGCGATGAAGATGGCGTCCTTGGTGTCGACGCGCTCGGCTTTCGGCATTTCATAGAAACGCTTCAGGCAGTGCACCTCGCCATGCCAGAGCGGATTTTCCATCTCGTTGTTGGTTTCGGCCAGCACCAGCGAGCGGTCGCCCTTCCGCAGGATGGCGGCGCCGAACAGCTTGTTCCCATGGGCCACGCCCTCTGCCGTTTTCGGCACGATGTCGTGCTCGATGACATCGAGCAGGCGGTCGATCAGCGATATGTCGGTCATTTCTCAGGTCTCGTTGGGGAGATGGATTTCGTAGGGGTGCGAGAAATGGAACTCTTCGAGGTTGGAGCCGTCACCGCCGCGGTCGACGATGACGAAATCCTGCGCTTCGCCGAGCGGCGTCAGCACGCCGTGCCAGAGATTGCGCGGATAGTTGACGCCTTGCCCGGGTGCGGTGATGAAGGCGTGCGGCTCGCCCGGACCGTCCTTGCCGTCATGGCAGACGACGACCAGGAAAGGCCGCGGCGACAGCGGGATGAACGCCTGGCTGCCCAAGGGATGGCGCTCGACCATGGTCAGCTTCAGCGGCAGGTCGTAAGGCGTGCCGCGCGCCATCGAGATCAGCACGCGGGCATTCGGTCCCGCGGCTTCAGCGGTGGCGAGATTGTGGTAGCGCTCGGTCTTGCCGCCATTGATCGGGTAGTGATTGCCGCCGCCCATGTCGATGACATCGCCGAAGCCGGCAAAGCTTTCGCGCGTCAGCGGCCGCGCTGTGATGCGGGTCACCGCGCGCGACCGCCAATGCCCGCCCCGCCGAGCTTGGCGTGCCGGTTGACGTCCTTGTAAAGGAGATAGCGGAATTTGCCTGGGCCGCCCGCGTAGCAGGCCTGCGGGCAGAAGGCGCGCAGCCACATGAAGTCGCCGGCCTCGACCTCGACCCAGTCCTGGTTGAGGCGGTAGACCGCCTTGCCTTCCAAGACATAGAGCCCGTGCTCCATGACATGCGTCTCGGCAAACGGGATGACGGCGCCAGGCTCGAGCGTAACGATGGTGACATGCATGTCGTGGCGCATGTCGGCTGGATCGACGAAACGGGTCGTCGCCCAGCGACCCTCGGTGCCGGGCATCGGCGTCGGCGCCATTTGCTGGTCACTGCTGAACAGGACTTCCGGCGCGTCGATGCCGTCGACGGCCTCATAGGCCTTCCTGATCCAGTGGAAGCGTACGGCGTCGCGACCTTCGTTGCGCACCGTCCAGCCGCTGTCCGGCGGCAGGAAGGCAAAACCGCCGGCTTGCAGCACGTGCTTCTTGCCGGCCAGCGAAACGGTCAACTCGCCCTCAACCACGAACAGCACGCCCTCGGCGCCGGCGTCCGGCTCGGGCCGGTCGCTGCCGCCGCCGGGCAGGACCTCGACGATGTACTGCGAAAATGTCTCGGCGAAACCCGAAAGCGGCCTGGCGATGATCCAGGCCCTGGTCTCGTCCCAGAACGGCAGGGGGCTGGTGACGATGTCCTGCATCACCCCCTTTGGTATGACCGCATAGGCCTCGGTGAAGACGGCGCGGCCGGTCAAAAGCTCATTTTGGCCGGGATGGCCGCCATGCGGCGCGTAATAGGTTTTCTGGTCAGTCTTGATCATATCCATTGGGTCCTGACCCCTCAGTCATTTCATTAGAGCGGGAGCATGTCTTTCAGGCGGAGCAGCGCAATGCGCTCGACCTGTTTGCAGGCGGTATCGAGTTCGATGCCGCGGCTGTTGCCGATGCGCGCCTCGAACTCGGCGAGGATCTCCTTCTTGGTCTTGCCCCGCACCGCGATGATGAAGGGAAAGCCGAAGGTGGTGACGTAAGCGGCGTTGAGCTTGGAAAACAGCTCGCGCTCCTTGTCGGTCAGCGCGTCTAGGCCGGCGGAAGCCTGCTCGCGTGTGGATTCCGCCGTCAGCCGCCGCGCCTTGGCCAGTTTGCCAGCGAGATCGGGATGGGCGTTGAGGACGCCGATCCGCTCGGTTTCGCTGGCGGCGCGGAAGACGCGGCAGAGCGCATTGTGCAGGCCGCCGGCGCTGTCATGCGCCGGCCCAAGCTCCAGCTCATAGGCACGTTCGGCGACCCAGGGCGAATGTTCGAACACGCCGCCGAAAGTGTCGACGAAGGTCTCGAACGCCATCTTCGACGGCTTGAGCGCCGCCGGCTGGTAGGGGTGGTTCTCCTGCCAGTGCCTGGCGATATCGACGCGCCGTGCCAGCCAGACCTTGTCGTGCGATCTGACATAGTCGACGAAGCGCTTCAGCGCCGCCACCCGCCCGGGACGTCCGACGAGGCGGCAATGCAGGCCGATATTCATCATCCGCGGCCGGCCCGCTTTGCCCTCGGCATAGAGCGTGTCGAAACTGTCCTTCAAATAGGCGAAGAACTGGTCGCCGGAATTGAATCCCTGCGGCGTGGCGAAACGCATGTCGTTGGCATCGAGCGTGTAGGGGATGACGAGTTGCGCGCCGCCGCTGTGCTCGAACCAGTAGGGCAGTTCGTCGTCATAAGTGTCCGACACATAGTCGAAGCCGCCCTCTTCGGCCACCAACCGCACCGTATTGACCGAGGTGCGGCCGGTGTACCAGCCGGTCGGCCGTTGGCCCGTCACCTCGTAGTGCAGCTTGATCGCCGCTTCGAGGTCGCGGCGCTCGTCCTCGGCGCTGTGGTCGCGGTAGTCGATCCATTTCAGGCCGTGCGAGGCCATTTCCCAGCCGGCCTCCTGCATCGCCGCCACCTGGTCGGGCGACCGGGCTAATGCTGAGGCGACCCCGTAGCAGGTCACCGGCACTTGCGCCTCGCTGAACAGGCGCAGCAGCCGCCAGAAGCCTGCCCGCGCGCCATATTCGTAGATCGATTCCATGTTCCAGTGGCGCTGGCCGACCCAGGGCGCGGCGCCGACGATTTCCGACAGGAAGGCTTCCGAGGCCTTGTCGCCGTGCAGCACGCAGTTCTCGCCGCCTTCCTCGTAGTTGACGACGAATTGGACGGCCACATGCGCACCGCCCGGCCATTTCGGATCCGGCGGATTGGCTCCGTAGCCGCGCATGTCTCTAGAGTAACGCATTGCCCCTCCCCGCCGGACGCTGCCGGAAGTTATGATCAGGATAGTCGAAAGGGTTGCTCGCGCATTCCCCCGAAATTTTTGAAAGTGTTTTTGTGCCACTCCGCTCGACCGGGACTTATGCATCGCCTTTAATTGGCGCACAATTCACTGCTTTGTTCGGCTGTATCGGAAATGGGAGGCGCCAGTGGCAGAAACGTCGAAAGCCGATGGCGGACGTCTGACGACGCATGTGCTCGACACCGCGACCGGCAAGCCGGCGGCGGGCCTGTCGATCGCGCTTTATCATCTTGAGAGCGACGCGCGGATACATTTGAAGACCGTCGTCACAAATGCCGACGGCCGCTGCGATGCGCCGCTGCTGGCAGGAGCGGAATTCCGCCTCGGCGAATACGAACTGGTGTTCGCCGCCGGTGACTATCTACGCGGCCAGGGCACCAAACTGCCGGAACCGGCCTTCCTCGACAGTGTGCCGATCCGCTTCGGCATGGCGGAATCCGTGCATTATCACGTGCCGTTGCTTATCTCTCCTTATGGCTACTCGACCTACAGGGGGAGCTGACGCATGGCCAAGATCACCATACGCAACGAGATCCGCTTCATCCTCAATGGCAGGGATGTCGCGCTGTCGGTGGCGCCCGACGCGACCTTGCTCGACTGGTTGCGGCTCGACCGCTCGCTGCGCGGCACCAAGGAAGGCTGCGCCGAGGGCGATTGCGGCGCCTGCACGGTGCTGGTCGGAAAATTGTCCGCCGGCAAGCTGGTTTATGAAAGCGTCAATGCCTGCATCCGCTTCCTGGGCTCGCTCGACGGCACCCATGTCGTCACCGTCGAGCATCTGCGCGGCGCGCCTGGCCAATTGCATCCGGTGCAGCAGGCGATGGTCGATTTCCACGGTTCGCAATGCGGCTTCTGCACGCCGGGCTTCGTCATGTCGCTCTACGGCCTGTGGATGAAGTCGCCGGACCCGTCGAATGCCGCGATCGAAAAGGCCTTGCAAGGCAATCTTTGCCGCTGCACCGGCTATGAGGCAATCATGCGCGCCGCGCGTGCCATCTCCAGCTACGGCAAGGCGGCGAAGGATCCGCTGGCGGCCGAGCGCAAGGCGATCACCGCCAGGCTCGAGGCTATGCATGACGGTGCCCGCGTCGAAATCGGCGCCGGCAAGCAGCGGCTGGTTGTGCCGGCTGACGTCGACGATTTCGCCGCTGTACTGGACAAGGAGCCCGGCGCCACTGTTGTCGCCGGCTCGACCGACGTCGGCCTGTGGGTCACCAAGCACATGCGCGACATCTCACCGGTAGTCTTCATCGGCAATCTCGAGGGGCTGTGCGCGATCTCCGAAGACAATGACGTCATCACCATCGGCGCCGGCGTCACCTACACCGACGCCTTCGCGACACTGGCCAAGCGCATCCCCGCGCTCGGGCCATTGTTCGACCGCATCGGCGGCGAACAGGTACGAAACATGGGCACCATCGGCGGCAACATCGCCAATGGCTCGCCGATCGGCGACACGCCGCCGCCCCTGATCGCGCTTGGTGCGCAACTGACGCTGCGCCGCGGCAAGAAGCGGCGCACCATCGCGCTCGAGGATTTCTTCATCGCCTATGGCAAGCAGGACCGGCAGCCAGGCGAATTCGTCGAGGCCGTGCACGTTCCCGTGCCGGCCAAGGGCACGAAGTTTGCCGTCTACAAGATCACCAAGCGCCGCGACGAGGACATCACCGCAGCCCTTGGCGCCTTTTTCCTCGACTTGGCCAAGGACGGAACCGTGGCCGATATATGCATCGCCTATGGCGGCATGGCGGCCACCCCGAAGCGGGCTTTCGGTGTCGAAAAAGCGCTGCTCGGCAAGCCGTGGACGGAGACGACGGTGGAAGCGGCCATGGCTGAATATGCCGGCGATTTCACCCCGCTGACCGATATGCGGGCATCGGCCGAATACCGGGCGCTGGCGGCCAGGAACCTGCTGCTGCGCTTTTTTGCCGAAACCAGCGGCAGCAAGGCGCCGTTCCAGGTGTCGCGCAACGAGGCGGCCTGATGAACAAGCACGCCTCTCCAGATCTCAAGGCGCAGAAGATTTCCGGTGGCGTCGCCGCCGACCAGCGCCACGATTCCGCGCACAAGCATGTCAGCGGCAGCGCGGTCTATATCGACGATATGCCGGAACCGGCGGGCATGCTGCATGGCTGCCTCGGCCTGTCCACGGCGACGCATGCGACGATCAGCAAAATGGATCTGTCGGCGGTGCGCGCGGCGCCGGGCGTCGTCGATGTGCTGACGGCCAAGGACGTTCCGGGCGAAAATGACATCTCGCCGACCGGCCGCCACGACGAGCCGGTGCTGGCCGACGACAAGGTGCAGTTTTATGGTCAGCCGATCTTCTGCGTTATTGCCAAGACGCGCGAACAGGCGCGCCGCGCCACCCGGCTGGCCAAGGTCGAATACAGTCCATTGCCTTTCGTCACCGACATTGGCGACCTCGACCCCCGCAAGGACAAGCTGGTCACGCCGCCGCTCACGCTGAAGCGTGGCGATGCCGCTGCCGCGATCAAGGCGGCGCCGCGCCGGCTGAAGGGCAAGATGCGCATCGGCGGCCAGGAGCATTTCTATCTCGAAGGCCATATCGCCGTGGCCATCCCCGGCGAAGACCAGGACGTCACCATCTATTCCTCGACCCAGCATCCGAGCGAAGTCCAGCATATGGTCAGCCATGCGCTGGGCGTGCCGAGCAACGCCATCACAGTGGAAATCCGCCGCATGGGTGGCGGCTTCGGCGGGAAGGAGACGCAAGGCAACCAGTTTGCGGCATTGGCTGCGATCGCCGCCAAGAAACACCATCGCGCGGTAAAAATCCGGCCCGACCGCGACGACGACATGATCGCCACCGGCAAGCGCCATGATTTCCTTGTCGAATACGACGTTGGCTTCGACGACGACGGCAACATTTTAGGCGTCGATTTCATGTTTGCGGCGCGTTGCGGCTTTTCCTCGGACCTGTCCGGACCGGTCACCGACCGCGCGCTGTTCCATTGCGACAACACCTATTTCTGGCCGGCGGTGCATGCGCAATCGGCGCCGCTTTACACCAACACCGTGTCGAACACGGCGTTTCGCGGCTTCGGCGGCCCGCAGGGCATGGTCGGCGCCGAACGGGTCATCGACGAGGTTGCCTTTGCCGTCGGCAAGGACCCGCTCGAAATCCGCAAGCAGAATTTTTATGGCACCAGTGGTGATAAAGACGGGGGCCGCAACGTCACCCCTTATCACCAGACGGTCGAGGACAACATCATCCACCGCATCGTCGCCGAGCTGGAGGCGAGCGCCGACTATGCGGGGCGCCGCCGCATCATCCAGGCCTTCAATGCCAACAGCCGCTTCATCAAGCGCGGCCTGGCGCTGACGCCGGTCAAATTCGGCATCTCTTTCACAGCCACCCACTACAACCAGGCCGGCGCGCTGGTGCATGTCTACACCGATGGTTCGGTGCATCTGAATCACGGCGGCACCGAGATGGGGCAAGGCCTCTACGTCAAGGTGGCGCAGGTGGTGGCGGAAGAGTTCCAGATCGACCTCGACCAGGTCAAGATCACCGCGACGACCACCGGCAAGGTGCCCAACACTTCGGCCACCGCGGCGTCGTCCGGCACCGACCTCAACGGCATGGCGGCGCAGAACGGCGCCCGCCAGATCAAGGAACGGCTGACCGACTTCGCCGCCGAAAAATACCAGGTGCCGCGCGAGCAGGTGCTTTTCCTGCCCAACCGGGTGCGCATCGGCAACCAGGAGATCGCCTTCACCGACCTTGTCAAGCAGGCCTATATGGCCCGCATCCAACTGTCGGCGGCGGGTTTTTACAAGACGCCGAAAATCCACTGGAACCGTGACAAGGGCGAGGGCCGTCCGTTCTATTATTTCGCCTATGGCGCCTCGTGCTCGGAAGTCTCGGTCGACACGCTGACCGGCGAATATGTCGTCGAGCGCACCGACATATTGCATGAAACCGGCCGCTCGCTGAACCGCGCCATCGATCTCGGCCAGATCGAGGGCGGCTTCATCCAGGGCATGGGCTGGCTGACGACGGAGGAGCTGTGGTGGGACGACAAGGGCCGGCTGCGCACGCATGCGCCGTCGACCTATAAGATCCCGCTCGCGTCCGACCGGCCGAAGATATTCAACGTCACGCTGGCCGACTGGCCGGAGGCCAACGAGCCGACGGTGCACCGTTCCAAGGCGGTCGGCGAACCGCCCTTCCCGCTCGGCATGTCTGTGCTGCATGCGCTGTCGGACGCGGTGGCAAGTGTGGCCGATCATAAGATCTGTCCGCGTCTCGACGCTCCTGCAACACCAGAACGGGTGCTGATGGCGATCGAACGGCTGAAGGGTGAAGCCAAGAATAGCGCCTGACTCTGACCTGGATTCTGGCAAAACGTGCAATTCAGACTGAAAAACCCTATATTTCCCGAACGGGAATGCGAAATATGAAGTCGAAAGTGCAAAGCCTCAGAGCTTTTCTCGCCAGCGCCGGCCGGCTTGCTCTGGTCGAAGTGGCCGGCACCAAAGGCTCGACTCCGCGCGAGAAGGGCGCCTTCATGCTCGTATCGCAGGCGGCGATTTTTGGCACGATCGGCGGCGGTCAGCTCGAGTACATGGCGATCGACAAGGCGAGGCAGATGGTGGGGTCTTCACCCTCCCCCTTGTGGGGAGGGTCGGGGGGGGGGGGCCGCGCCGGGGGGGGGGGGGGGGGGGTGGGGGAGGCCCCCCCCCAGCGGGGGGGGGGCGCCCCCCCCGCCCCCCCCCCCGGGGGGGGGGGGGCGCTCTTCAGCGCCCCCCCCACCCCGGTTGCGCGCCCCCCCCCCCGCGCCGTCCGCTCACCGACCCTCCCCACAAGGGGGAGGGTAAAGAAGCCCGCATCGCGGTCGATGAAGTCCGCGCCACGCTTGACGTGCCGCTAGGTCCCGAGATCGGCCAGTGCTGCGGCGGGCGCGTCGAAGTCTTGATCCGTATCGTCGATGCCGCGCTTGCTGCCGAGCTGATCGCGGCCGCAGAAGCCGAGGAAGCCCACCTGCCGCATGTCTATATCTTCGGCGGCGGCCATGTCGGCCAGGCGCTGGCCTCGACCGTTGCACTTCTTCCCGTGCGTGGTGTCGTCATCGAGACGCGGGCCGAAGCGCTGGAAGGCATGCCGGAAACCGTCGAGACGCTGCTGACGCCGATGCCCGAGGCCGAGGTGCGAAACGCCCCCGCCGGCACCGCCTTCGCCATCCTCACCCACGACCATGCGCTGGATTTCCTCATCGTCGCCGAGGCGCTGAAGCGCGACGACGCGGCCTATGTCGGCATGATCGGCTCGAAAACCAAGAGAGCGACGTTCAGGAACTGGTTCCTGAAATCGGCGGATGGCACGGAGGCTGAGTTGGCCCGCCTCGTCTCCCCGATCGGCGGTGACGCCGTCAGGGACAAGCGCCCGCCGGTGATCGCGGCGCTCGCGGCAGCCGAGATCATGATGGCACTGGTCGTTCACAACACCGCGCCGAATGCCGACCATCAAGTCCAGCATAAGATGATGGCCGGCTAAGCTTCGGCGCGGCTAAGCAGGCCGCTTCAGGCCGAGATGATCTCGCAAGGTGCTGCCTTCGTATTCCCGACGGAACAGTCCGCGCCGCTGCAGTTCCGGCACCACCAGCGTGGCAAAGGCATCGAGCTCGCCGGGGAAGTATGACGGCATGACGTTGAAGCCGTCCGCGCCGCCGCCCTCGAACCGCGCCTGCAATTCGTCAGCGATCTGCACCGGCGTGCCGACGATACGCCAATGGCCACGTGCGCCGGCGAAATGGCGCGCAAGCTGGCGGATCGACAGGCCGTCGCGGCGCGATTGTTCGATGACCAGCGCCTGGCGGCTTTTCATGCCCTCGGTCTCCGGCAGTTCGGGCAGCGGTCCGTCGATCGGATAGCTCCCGAGATCGGAGATGCTGAGATAGCTGGACAGCAGCGCCACGCCGACATCGTCCGGGATCAGCGCCTGCAATTCCTCCTGTTTCTCCCGCGCTTCGGCCTCGGTGTCTGCCACCACCGGGGAGACGCCGGGCATGATCTTGATGTCGTCGGGTTCTCGCCCATAGGCCGCCATACGGCCCTTGAGGTCGTCGTAAAAGGCCTTGGCTTCCTCGAGGGTCTGCGCCGCCGTGAACACGACGTCGGCCGTGCGTGCGGCAAGGTCGCGGCCGACATCCGAGGCGCCGGCCTGCACCATCACCGGCGCGCCCTGCGGCGAGCGCGGCAGGTCGAGCGGGTCGCGCACCGAAAAGCTCTGGCCGTTGTGGCCGTGAAAGCCACTGCCTTGCCAAAGTCCTGATACCACCTCGGCGAATTCGCGCGCCCGCTCGTAGCGGTCGGCATGGGGTTTCAGGCCCGTCGCGCCGAAATTGGCGGCTTCGATGGGGCTGGCCGACGTCACCAGGTTCCAGCCAGCCCGGCCACCACTCAGATGATCGATCGAGAGAAAGGTGCGCGCCAGCCCATAGGGCTCGTTGTAGCTGGTCGAGGCCGTCGAAACGAGGCCGATGCGGCTGGTCTGGACGGCGAGCGCGGACAGCAGGCTGATCGGCTCGAAGCCGATCGAGCGTGAGGTCTGGCTGGCGATGCCGACATTGGCTTCGCGCAGGCCGGCGGCGTCCTCGCAGAACACCATGTCGAACTTCGCCGCTTCCGCCGTGCGCGCCAGCCGGATGTAATGATCGATGTCGATGCCTGCCGTGACATGCGCCTTGGGGTGACGCCAGGCCGCGATGTGGTGGCCCGTCGCCCACAGGAAGGCGCCAAGCTTCATCTGGCGGGTCATTGCGCTCCTCCGGCAAGTCTGAGATGCGAGCGCAAGGTGGTGCCGGGATAATCCGGGCGGACGAGGCTGCGGCGCTGCAATTCCGGCAGCACGCGGCCGATGAAACCGTCAATAGCGGCAGGCGGTATTGCGATGTTGAACCCGTCGCAGCTTTGCGAGCTGAACAATGTTTCGAGCGCGTTGGCAGCGACATCTGCGCCAACGTTCAGCAGCAGCTTGACCGCACCCGGATCGCGTCCGCAGGCCACAACGCGGCGCTTGAGATCGTCATGGCGCGCCTTGGCGTCCTCTGTGGGTCTGTCCAGCAGGACGACATCGGCGGTGCGGGCGGCGATATCTAGGTCGGCCTCGGACAGGCCGGACAGCACCAGCACCGGCGTATCCTGCGGCGAGCGCGCGACGTTCAGCGGCCCGCGCACGGAGAAAAATTCGCCCTTGTGGTCGAGCAGGTGCATTTTTTCGGGATCGTGGAAGCGGCCGCCGGCCTTGTCGAACAGCAGCGCGTCGGCATCCCAGCCCTGCCACAGGCGCTGAACGATGCCGATGTATTCCTGCGTGCGGCGGCGGAACACATCGTCGGAAAATCCATCCGGCCGGCTGAAATTGGCGGCTTCCCCTGGCGCCTGCGCCATGGTCGCGTGCCAGCCGGCGCGGCCATGGCTGATGATGTCGAGCGAAGCAAAACGGCGCGCCAGATTGTACGGCTGGTGAGCCACCGTCGAGGCTGCAGCGACAAGGCCGATCCGACTTGTCACCGTCGCCAGCGCCGCCAGCAAGGTCGTCGCTTCGAAAGAACTCGACCCGGCGCTGTTCGGCGCGGAATCATCGAGGACAATCATGTCCAGCCCCGCCGCTTCCGCTTGCTTGGCAAAGCCGGCCAGGTCGCTAAACCCGAGCGGCTGCCCGGAAGTAATGTTGAGCGAAACGGCAAGATGCATTGTGGCTTGCTGGTCAGTCGGCATGGGACCATCGATCATAGGGCAGCGTATGCGAACCTAAGGTCACCTGCTTGTAAGACAACCCTGGCGACTGGGCCAACAGCCCCTCACTTGCCGGCCAGCAAATCCTTGATCAGCCGCTGGCAACGCTCGGCCATGAAGTCGAGCAACAGCCGCACCTTCGGGTCCTGCAGCTTCTTGTGCGGATAGACGGCGGCGAACTGCACCGGCGTTGGCGGCGTGCTGGCCAGGATGACCTGCAGCCGCCGGTCGCGGATGAAGGGTTCGACCTCGAAGCGCGGCTTGTTGATGATGCCGCGGCCCGACAGCGCCCAGCCGGTCAGCACATCGCCATCGTCGGTGTCGTAGGGGCCGTGCACCTCGAATTTCTGCGGGCCGGACGGCGTCTGCAGCGTCCAGACATATTCGCGCGCCCCGGAATAGCGCAGCATCAGGCAGTCGTGCTTCTTGCCGATCAGCTCCTGTGGCTCCACCGGCTCGCCGCGCGCTTCGAGATATTTCGGTGCCGCCACCAGCACGCGTTCACATTCCATGATGCCGCGCATCCGCAGGCTGGAATCCTCAATGATGCCGAGCTTGAAGGCGACGTCGATGCCTTCCTTCATGATGTCGATATTGTGGTCGGAGAGCCTCAGCCGCACCTCGATATCGGGGTATTTGTCGTGGAAATCCGGAATGCCCGACGCCACCAACCGCCGTCCAAGGCCGAGCGGGGCGGTCACCTTGATGGTGCCGCGCGGCTGGCCGGAAAGAGCCGAGACCGCGGCTTCCGCCTCGGTGATCGCCTCCAGCACCTGCTTGGCGCCGGAGTAGAACACCGTGCCATGCTCCGTCGGCATCAATTGCCGTGTGGTGCGGTTGAACAGCCGCACGCCGAGGTGTTTTTCCAGCTCCTTGATGCGGTTGGAGGCGACCGCCGGCGAAATGCGCATGTCGCGGCCCGCCGCCGAGAGATTACCAAGCTCGACGACGCGGACGAAGACGGCGATGTTGTCGAGATAGGCCATTCGTGGCTCTTTATGTGGCGGCGTACGTGGTCAGCCTAGTATTTTCCATTTTTTTTTGAAAGTCATCGTACACCTCGCCTCTTTTCGTTTGCGCCCCACACCGTAAAGTCAGCCGATCGGCAGGGACGATTTCACATGATGGATTTCGCGACTTTCTGGGACTGGCTGAGTTTCGCCGTGCGCTGGCTGCACGTCGTCACCGGCATCGCCTGGATCGGCTCGTCCTTCTATTTCGTCGCGCTCGACCTTGGGCTGCGTCAGCGCCCCGGCATGCCGGCCGGCGCATTCGGCGAGGAATGGCAGGTGCATGGCGGCGGCTTCTACCACGTCCAGAAATATCTGGTGGCGCCGGCCGAAATGCCGGAACACCTGACCTGGTTCAAATGGGAATCCTACGCCACCTGGCTGTCCGGCTTCGCCATGCTGTGCGTGGTCTACTATGCCGGCGCCGATTTGTTCCTGATCGACCCCAATGTGCTGCCGATGTCGGTGCCGGTCGGCATCCTTTTGTCGATGGCCACCATCGGCGTCGGCTGGGTGGTCTACGATCTGCTCTGCCGGTCGCCGCTCGGCAAAAGCGACACCGGACTGATGCTGGTGCTCTATGGCGTGCTGGTGTTCATCGCTTGGGGGCTGACCCATCTGTTCACCGGCCGCGCCGCTTTTCTGCATCTTGGTGCCATCACCGCCACGATCATGTCGGCCAACGTCTTCATGGTGATCATCCCAAACCAGAAGATCGTCGTCGCTGACCTGATCGCCGGCCGCAAGCCCGACCCGAAATACGGCAAGATCGCCAAGCAGCGCTCGTTGCACAACAATTACCTGACGCTGCCCGTGCTGTTCCTGATGCTGTCGAACCATTATCCGCTGGCGTTTGCGACGCAGTTCAACTGGGTCATCGCCTCGCTGGTGTTCATCATCGGCGTCTTGATCCGGCACTATTTCAACACCGTGCACAAGCGTGCCGGCAACCCGCACTGGACCTGGATGGCGGCTGCGGTGCTGTTCGTCATCATCATGTGGCTGTCTACAGCGCCGAAGATACTGACCGGCGAGCCCAAGGCGTCCGCCGCGGCCGAAGTCTATATCGCCTCGTCGCATTTCCCGGCCGTGCGCGACACCGTGCTTGGCCGCTGCTCGATGTGTCATGCGGCCGAGCCGGTCTATGAGGGCATCTATCACGCCCCGAAGGGCGTGATGCTCGACACCGATGCCGGCATTGCCGAGCATGCGCGTGAAATCTATTTGCAGGCCGGGCGCAGCCACGCCATGCCGCCGGCCAACGTCACCCAGATCAGCGACAAGGAGCGGGCGCTGCTGGTCGCCTGGTTCGAAGGCGCAGGGAAATAAGCATGACTTCGACACTTCTGCGCGGCCGCACGCTGAGCTTCTTGCGCTGGCCCGAAGCCATCGCCGACCATGCCGCCTGGCGCTATGAGGAGGATGGCGGCCTGCTGATCCGCGATGGCCGAATCGTTGCCGCCGGCGCCTACGCTGATGTGGAAAGGCAGGCGGGCGATGGTGCGAAAAAGATCGATCATCGGCCGCATCTGCTGCTGCCCGGCTTCATCGATGCGCATGCGCATTTTCCGCAGATGCAGGTCATTGCCTCCTACGGCGCCGAACTGCTCGACTGGCTGAACACCTACACCTTTCCCGAAGAGACCAAATTCGCCAACGCTCAGCATGGCCGCCGCATCGCCCGGCTGTTCCTGGACGAGATGGTGCGCCACGGCACGACGACGGTCGCCGCCTACTGCTCGGTGCACAAGGCGTCTGCCGAAGCGTTCTTTGCCGAATCGCATGCGCGCGGCATGCTCAACATTGCCGGCAAGGTGATGATGGATCGAAACGCGCCGGCAGGCGTGCTCGACACGCCGCAATCCGGCTATGACGATACGAAGGCACTGATTGCGGAATGGCACGGCAAGGGCCGCCAGCTTTATGCGATCACGCCGCGCTTCGCCATCACCTCCTCGCCCGAGCAGTTGGAGATGGCCGGCACGCTCTGCCGCGAGCATTCCGATCTACACATCCAGACGCATCTGTCGGAAAACCACGCCGAAATCGCCTTCACGCAAAAACTCTATCCGCAGGCGCGCGACTACACCGATGTCTACGAGCAGTATGGCCTGCTGGGGCCAAAGAGCCTGTTCGGCCACTGCATCCATCTCTTGGAACGCGAGGCCGATGCGCTGTCGGACAGCGGCTCGGTGGCGGTGTTCTGCCCGACCTCGAACCTGTTCCTCGGCTCCGGCCTGTTCGACTACCAGCGCTTTCGTCGCCGCGACAAGCCGCTCAGGATCGCTGCCGCCACCGATGTCGGCGGCGGTACCAACTATTCGATGCTGCGCACCATGGACGAGGGCTACAAGGTGATTGCGCTGAATGGCGAAAAGCTGAACCCGTTCCAGTCCTTCTGGCAATTGACACGTGGCAATGCCGAGGCGCTGTCTGTGGCGGGAAAGGTCGGCACGCTGGATGAAGGCACCGACGCGGACATCACCGTGCTCGATGCCCGCGCCACGCCGGCGATGCGGCTGAGGATGGAGACTGTGGAGACGCTGGCGGAGGAGCTGTTCCTGCTGCAGACATTGGGCGACGACCGCGCGGTGCGCGAGGTCTATGTCGCGGGGCGGCCGGCCAAGAGCGATATGATCGCGGGTTAGGACTCATCATCCGCGCGGGACAAGATGATGATTGCGCCTGGTTGCCAAGTGGTTCCCCCACTCCGTCGCCCCTTCGCGGCGCCAACTCTCCCCCTCCGGAGGGAGAGGAAGGGAGCCTTTGCTTCGGAGGACGGGCGCCGGTTCGGACAGCTTGGCGCCCTTCCTCTACCCCGTCGATCGGGGGAGAGGTGTCGAGAGAAGCTCGACGGAGTGGGGGGCGACCCTGGCGGGGCAAGACCACCACCGCGACGAGACCTTGACCGGGCGGAGCTTGTCGTACACACGATTTGTGACTGACTTCGGAGAACAAAATGGCCGCTGCCGACGACATCGCTCTGATCCAGAAACAGGAAGAGACACTGGTCTTCCCGGCCTTCGACGAGGCCGTCGCTTTCAAGATCGGCGCGGCGATCCGAGAGCGGGCGCTGGCCGGGGCCATGCCCATCATCGTCGACATCAGGCTGTGGGATCGGCCGCTGTTCTATGCCGCGATGCCCGGTTCGAATGCCTCCAACCCCGACTGGGCTCGACGCAAGATCAATGTGGTGAAGCGCTATCTCAAAAGCACTTATCGCCTGGTGCTGGAGCAGCAGCGTCCGGACCGCACCTTCAAGGTCGGCGAGGGGCTAGATATTGCTGATTACGTACTAGCCGGCGGCGGGTTTCCGGTGACTGTAAAGGGCGTCGGCGTCATCGGCGTCATCGCCGTCTCCGGCCTGCCGGAACGCCAGGATCATGGCGTCGTCGTCGATGCACTGTGCGATCATCTCGGCGTCGATCGGACACAATTGGCGCTGCCGCCGGAAGATAAATCGTGACGCTAGCGCTGCCCCTCATCCGCCTGCCGGCACCTTCTCCCCGTATAGTGACGGGGAGAAGAGAAGCACCCCAGCGCCGGCGAACCCCTCTCCCCGTCTCTATACGGGGAGAGGCTAAGGGTGAGGGGCGGCGCCGGCTTTTCGGAAGCTTGCAAACCGCGGATGGCGGCCAATTATGACCGTGCTCGATCCCAAATCCTTTCTCATCTCGATCTTCAATGCCGCTGTTGCCGCTGCCGATCCGGAGCGAACGATCAGGGATCATCTGCCGGCTAGGCCGAAGGGCCGCACCATCGTCATCGGCGCCGGCAAGGGCTCGGCACAGATGGCCGCTGCCTTCGAGAAAGTGTGGGACGGGCCAATCGAAGGGCTGGTCGTCACCCGCTATGGCTATGGCGCCAGATGCGAGCGCATCGAGATCATCGAGGCGGCGCATCCGGTGCCGGACGCAGCCGGTCTCGAAGCCTCGCGACGCCTGCTCGAGAAGGTGCAAGGGCTGACTGCGGACGACCTGGTAGTGGCTCTGATCTCAGGCGGAGGATCGGCGCTGCTGCCGTCGCCTGCCGCCGGCCTGACGCTCGCCGACGAAATCGCCGTCAACGAGGCGCTGCTTGCCTCCGGCGCGCCGATCGCGGCGATGAACACAATCCGCAAGCATCTCTCGACCATCAAGGGCGGCCGGCTGGCAGCTGCCGCCTGGCCGGCCAAACTGGTATCACTGGTTGTCTCTGACATTCCCGGCGACAACCCGGCGCTGGTGGCCTCCGGCCCGACCGTGCCCGACTCCGGCAACCGGGCCGATGCGCTGGCCTTGATAGCGGCCTACGGCATGAAACTGCCCAACGCCGTCATGGCGCACATCAACTCGCCAGAGGCCGATGCGCCAGATCCGGATGACCAGCGCTTTTCACGCAATGAAGTGCACCTGATCGCCTCGGCTGGCGTGTCGCTGGAAGCGGCAGCCGCTGAGGCAAAACGGCAGGGCATCGAAGCCGTCATCCTCTCCGATTCCATCGAGGGCGAGGCGCGCGAGGTCGGTGGCGTGCATGCAGCCATTGCGCGCGAAGTGGCGACGCGCAACCGGCCGTTCAAAAAGCCGGTGCTGATCCTGTCCGGAGGCGAGACGACCGTGACCTTGCGGGCCCCTGTTGACGGAAAAAGGGGCAAGGGCGGCCGCAACTCGGAATTCCTGCTTGCCTTCGCCATCGGCATCAGCGGCGCGGGAGGTATTCATGCACTGGCCGCCGATACCGACGGTATCGATGGCTCGGAAGACAATGCCGGCGCCTTTGCCGATGGCTCGACTGTCTCGCGCATGCGTGCCGCCGGCGTCGACGCCAAGGCGATGCTGGCCGGCAACAATGCCTGGACGGCGTTCAACGCGATCGGCGATCTGTTCGTGCCGGGGCCGACGGGTACGAATGTGAATGATCTGAGGGCAATCCTGATCAGTTAATTCGGCCGTGGCGGCCGAAGTTTCCAACGTTGGATTCACGACCGTAGGTGATTGGCTGAAGCCACTCAGCTTCGTCATCCCTGGGCGAAGCAGGAGCGAAGCTCCTTGTTCCGCCCGCGGATGACGATGTCGCTGAGGCTTTCGCTCATCTCACGACCCCATCAGCCGCTTCACCTCTTTCATTTCCTTTAGGAACCGCTCGCGCTCAGCCTCCTTGTCCGTCGGCTCGTGAATGCGCAGGATAAAGGACGGGTGGATGGTGATGAACACGCGCAAGCCATCCTCGCGTTCGATCAACTGGCCGCGCATTTTCGTCACGGCAATGGCCTTGCCCAGCAGCGACAACGCCGCCGTTGCCCCAAGCGCCACGGCGAGGTCCGGCTTGATCAGCTCAAGCTCCCGGCCGATCCACCAGCGGCAGGCCTGGACTTCGCTGGTATTTGGCTTCGAGTGGATGCGGCGCTTGCCGCGCGGCTCGAACTTGAAGTGCTTGACGGCGTTGGTGACGTAGACTTTTTGCCGGTCGACGCCTGCGTCATCGAGAATCGCACTGAACACTTTGCCCGCTGGCCCGACAAAAGGTTTGCCGGCGAGATCTTCCTGATCGCCAGGTTGTTCGCCGACGAAGACCACTTTGGCGTCATCCGGCCCCTCGCCGAACACGGTCTGTGTCGCGTCGCGCCAGAGCGGGCAGCGACGACAACCCTTTGCAGCCTCGCGCAAATCGGAAATCGTCTTGGCATCGTCTTCATCCGGCGCCTCGGCCGGCTCGGGCTTCGGCCAATGTCTTGCCTGCAGCTTGGCGTGGTGCGGCGCCGGCGTTGTCGGCAGTCTGGCAATCATATCCCTGGCGGCCTCGTCCGCTCCTGCGATCAGATCTGGAATGAGCGAGGCCTCGGGAAGGTTCCGCCAATATTTCTTCGGCATCTCCTTCTGCATCGCCTTCACCTTGAGCCGCGCCGGGTTGAAGATGTTTTCGAAATAGGTCAGCCACAACGCCTCGGTGTCGTCCTGATCGGGTGCATCGCCCTTGGCCGCACCCGGCCCGATCGCCAGCCTTTCGCCGTTCCAGTCGGCGGAGGCATAGGGCGTCAGGACGGTCCAGCGCATGCCGGTGAACCGCCGGACGAAGAAATCCGCGTTGCGCTCGACAATGAAATGCTCCGGCTCGAACCAGGCGACGTAGCGCTCGTTCTCGCCGTCGCCGATCTTCCGGAAGCGTACGAAGGCATGCATCTTATGGCTGTCGCGCCGCACCGCCTTTTCCATGGCTTCGAGCCGCCTGGTGTCGGGATCGGATGCGATCGCCAGCAGTTTCGGCTCGGTGCGCAGGCGCCAAAGCATCCAGTAGAGAAAGGCAAACCGGCCGGGGTCGGAGTGGCAGAAGGCGGTTTCGGCATGGGCGATGAACTCGCGCGGGACGGTAAGCTGCGCGCCCTCTGGCACCGCCGGCAAGGCATCTTGAGGATCATTGGCGTCGGACCCGACACCCCAACTAATATCCTCAGGTCGGACCTCATTCAGCGCCAGACGCCGTGCCGCATCGCGCCAACCGGCGAAATCGGTCTGGCTCGCTAGCCGGACAGTGTATCGGGCAAGGTCGAGCTGAGCCGGCTGCATGGTCAAAACAGCGAAAGTTGTTCGCAGGACTTTACGATCGTGTCGCGCAGGCCTGTCTTGTCGGTGAGTCCGCCCGGCGACCAGCCTTCGGCGATGATGAAGGGCCTCAGCTTGGCGATCGAATGGCAGATCCGTCCGACATCTTCCAGCCGCATGCGTCGGTGGCGGCGGGTTTCAAGGATCTTCGCCACCACCTTGGTGCCCAGACCCGGAACCCGCAGCAGCGCTTCCCGATCGGCGCGGTTGATGTCGACGGGAAACCTCGCCCGATTGCGCAAAGCCCAGGCGAGCTTGGGGTCAATGGCGAGATCGAGCATGCCGTCGCTGCTGCCGGCGAGGATTTCCGGCTGCGAAAAGCCGTAGAAGCGCATCAGCCAGTCGGCCTGATAGAGCCGGTGCTCGCGCATCAGCGGCGGTTTCTGCAGCGGCAGCGACGATGACGAATCCGGGATCGGGCTGAAGGCGGAGTAATAGACGCGCCGCAGATGGTAGCTGCCATAGAGCCGCGCACTGGTGTGCAAGATGCCGTCGTCGGATGTTTTGTCGGCGCCGACGATCATCTGCGTCGACTGACCTCCGGGCGCAAAGCGTTCGCGCTTCTTGGTCCTCAGCGTCGGCTCGGCTTTTTCCTCCATCTTCCGGCGCAGGTTCGCCATGGAAAGGCGGATCGTTTCCGGCTTCTTCTCCGGCGCCAGTTTCTTGACGCCCTCATCGGTCGGCAGTTCGACGTTGATAGACAGCCGGTCGGCGTAGAGCCCGGCCTGCTCGACCAGTTCGGCCGAGCTTTCCGGAATGGTCTTCAGATGAATATAGCCGGAGAATTTTTCGTCCAGCCGCAGCCGCCGCGCCACCTCCACCATCTCGGCCATGGTCTCGTCCGGGGAGCGGATGACTCCTGAGGACAGGAAGAGGCCCTCGATGTAGTTGCGCCGGTAGAAATCCATGGTCAGCTTCACCACCTCCTCGATGCTGAAGCGGGCGCGGCGCACATTCGATGACGAGCGGTTGATGCAGTAGCTGCAATCGTAAATGCAGAAATTGGTCAGCAGGATTTTCAGGAGCGAAATGCAGCGGCCATCCGGCGCGTAGGAATGGCAGATGCCCATGCCTTCTGTGGAGCCGATACCGCCGGATTGGAGCGAATCCTTCTTCGCCGACCCAGACGAGGCGCAAGAAGCATCGTATTTGGCGGCGTCTGACAGGATCGCCAGCTTTTCACGGACGGTGCGTGCGCTCATCCGTTCATGTTATGTTCTAGACGGCTGCAGCGCCACCTCATTTGATGCAGGCGGCGAAAAAGTGATCGCCGCCTGATCGTCGGGCTAGCAGGACGACTGCCCGTGTTCCAGGCGGTCTCTCAGACCTCATGGAGGTAGAGGTGGTAATCCAGCTCGCTGACGGTGCGGGCGACGCGCAGATACTCCGACTGCTTGATCGCCACGAAGGTGCGATGCAGATCCTCGCCAAGCGCCTCTTTCAGGAAGCTCGAGGCCCGCGCCGCCTCGATCGCGGCGCGCCAGTCGACCGGCATGGTCGTGCGCGTGACGGCGGCTTCATAGCCATTCCCAGTGGTTTCGGGGCCGGGGTCGAGGCCTTCGTCCAGACCCTTGATGATGCCGGCCAGCACCGTTGCCGCGATCAGGTAGGGATTGGCGTCGACGCCCGACGGCCGGTGCTCGATGCGCCGATTCTTGGCGTCGCCGGCCGGCACTCGCAGCGCCACCGAACGGTTGTTGACGCCCCAGGTCGGCGCCACCGGCGCATAGGACTGCGAGACGAAGCGCCGCCAGGAATTGGCGTGCGGCGCAAACACCAGCATCGATTCGGCCATGGTCTGGATCAGCCCGCCGAGCCCCTGCAGCAGCGGCAGCGACCAGCTTTCGCCGCCGGCTTCGGCAAAAATGTTGCGGCCGTTCTTGTCCTGCAGCGAAACATGGAAATGCATGCCGGAGCCGGCATATTTTTCGATCGGCTTGGCCATGAAGCAGGCGGTAACACCATGGCGGCGCGCCTGCGCCCGCACCAGCCGCTTCAACATGACGAGGTCGTCGGCCGCCCGCATGACATCCTTGCGGTAATTCAGCGTCAGCTCGTACTGGCCGGGCGCGTATTCGGAAATCACCGTTTCGGCCGGAATGCCTTGCGCCTTAGCCGCGGCATAGATGTCGGAAAACAGCGGCTCCATGCCGTGCAGATGGTCGACGGAATAGACTTCGGTCTTGGCCGAGCGGCGGCCGTCGAGCACGGCATCCGCCGGTTTCACCTTGCCATCGGCATCGCGCTCATTGGCCAGCAGGAAAAATTCGAGTTCGAAGGCGCCGGCGGGATGCAGGCCCTTGGCCGCCAAGATGTCGACCTGCCTGGCCAGCGCCAAGCGCGGGTCCGACGACATTGGCTGTCCCTCGAGATGATACATCGCCATCAGCAACTGGCCGCGCGGCGGGTTGGTGCCGTAAAGCGGCACCAGGGTGCCGGGGATGGGCCAGGCCCTGAGGTCGCCATCGCCTGTCGTCCAGATCAGCCCGGTTTCGTGAACATCCTCGCCGGTGATGTCGAGGCCGAGGATCGAGATCGGCATGTGGCGGCCGCCCTCGAAGATGCTTTTCAGCTCATGCCGGCGCACGATCTTGCCGCGGCCGACGCCGTTGGCGTCGGTCAAGACGATATCGAAGGCTTCGATTTCGGGATGGGCGTCGAGAAAGGCTTGCGCCTCGGCGGGCGTCGAGCCCGAAGGTGAACTCATGATTACTGTACTCAAGGTTTGCTTTGGCGCCTGTTTGTTGATCGCCCGCTTGTTGGCTGCTTGTCTCATGCCGTCAGCCTTACCGCAACCGTGGCGAAGGCGGTGATCAGCCGGTTGACCTGGGCGCCGGTGGTGGCCGGCGAGATCAGCATCATGTTGTGAAAGGGCGCGATCAGCACGCCCTGATTGACCAGCGCGACATGAACAGCGGCTTCAAGCTCCGGCGCATGGGCAGTCTCGGCTTCGGCGCCGTTCCTGAGCGGGCCAGGGGCGCAGATGAACTCGACGCGGGCGCCGACGCGGGCGACATGCCAGGGCAGATTGTAGCGATCGATGACGCCGGTCAGCCCGGCATCGAGCCGCAGGGCGAGGCGATCCATCCGGGCATAATTCTCCTGCGTCATCACCTCTTCGAGCGTTGCGCGCATGGCTGCGAACTGCAGCGGGTTCGCCGACAGCGTCGTGCCCATGCCGGAATAGCCCGGCTCCTTGGTTCGATTGTAGTCGGCATAGCGCGAGGCGACCTCGTCGCTCATGCCCCACACGCTTGCCGGCACGCCGCCGGCGATCGGCTTGCCCAGCACGAACAGGTCGGGCTGTAGTCCGAATTTCCTGGTGTAGCCGCCGGGTCCAGTCGTAATCGTGTGCGTCTCGTCTATCAGAAGCAGCGTTCCGGCCGCGCGCGTCAGTTTGCGCAAGGCATCGTGAAAACCCGGATCGGGCAGCACCATGCAGGAATTGGTCAGCACCGGCTCAGCAATGACGCAGGCGACATCCTTGTCCTTGAGCGCTGCTTGCAGCGCGGCGACATCGTTGAACTCGATGACCTTCGCCATCCTGGTCAGGTCGCGGAATTCGCCCGCCAGGCCCGGCCGGTTGACAGCTTTGCCGTCGACCAGCCGCACCATCGTCTCGTCGACCGAGCCGTGATAGCAGCCGTTGAAGACTAGGATCTTTTCCCGACCGGTGATAGCGCGGGCAACACGCAGCGCGAAGCGGTTGGCGTCGGTGGCGGTGGTGGCGATCTGCCAGAACGGCAGACCGAAACGCTCTTGCAGCAGCGGCCCGATGGCCAGAGCATCTTCCGAAGGCAGCATATAGGTCAGGCCGCGCCGGGCCTGGCGGCGGATGGCGCGCGCCACCGGCGGCGGCGAATGGCCGAACATCGAGCCGGTGTCGCCGAGGCAGAAATCGTCCAGCCTGTTGCCGTCGATATCCGTGATGGCGGCGCCCTTGGCGCTTTCGACCAGGATCGGGAATGGCGTCGGCCAGTCGGTCATCCAGTGCATCGGCACACCGCCGAAGAAGCCTGGCAGGCCGTTACCGACCTTGGCCTGCGATTTCGGCCGCGCCTTGCGGAAGGTGTTCGCCTCGCTTGTCCGCAATGCAGCGATGCGGTCACGGCTGATACCGCCGATGGACGCTTTTGAACTGTTCGTGCTGTGCATGAAATCCCTCTCGGCCGGCACACTACCCAATTGGCGACGGCAACCGCAATTGGCCGTGCCGGTGCGCTGCATTGGGTCAGCAGCAAGTTCGGCAGACTTGACCTTCCGGCGCAGTCGGGCGCCAATGCGATCGGGTCTGTGGTTTGGGGAGAAAAATGCGGACGATCATCTGCGCTATTGCGCTACTCTTGTCGGCCGCTGCGGCTTCCGCATCGGGCGGCGTCTGGTGTTCCGTCGATGACAAAGCGGTGCAATTCGAGGTCGGCGCCGGGGTCACCAGAGGTATGGGCGGCCCGACCTTCAATTTTCGCGGCGATCTCGAGATACTTGGCCGGCCGGAAGGCGACAGTCTGCGCAAGACCGTCTTCGAGGATTCAGACCTCACCCAGTACTGGCTGGACGACAAGGAGTTGCGGCTGAACATCTACCACGAGCATCAGCTCGGAGATAAATTCAACTCTGTCGAACTGACGATCCTGACCAAGACCAGTGACGAGGGCGTCTATGGCGGCCGGTACACGCTTGCCGTCTACGACAACGCCGCCGACACGGAACAGGACGGCAAGCCGAAAGAATTGACCGGCAAGGTGTCGTGCGGAGCCGAATAGGTCACGCCGAGATATCGATGACGCCGCAGTCGCCGGCGGCACTGCCGAAGGCGACCCGGCGCTCTTCCTTATCCCACATCATCGCGGTGATGGCGCCCATGCCTGGGCGGCGCAACAGCACCTCTTTGGCATCGGTAAAGCGCACCGCCATGACCATGCCGTCATCATAGCCGACGGCGACGACATCCTGGCTCGGATGGCAGGCAACCGATGTCACCATGGCGTTGCCGCGCGTGCCGAGCTCCAGCGGCGCCTTGCCCATCGGGCCGTCCTTGCCCGAAAACGGCCAGACGATCGCCGCCGGCGCGCCGGAACTCGCCAGCCACTTGCCCTTCACGCTCCACGACAGGCTTTTGACCTTGCCGGGATAGCCGGTCATGCGCATGTGCTTGCCGTCGGCGAGCTTCCAGCCATGCAGCGCGTTTTCCTGCATGGTGGTGACGAGGAAGGCGCCATCCGGCGAGAAGGTCACGCCGGTATGGGCGCCGGCCCATTCCAGCTCCACCGGTCTGCCCTCGGCGGCCGGGAAATGCAGCGTCGCGCCATTGTAGCGGGCGACGCCGAAGCGCATGCCCTTGGGGGAGAAGGCCAGCCCCTCGACCGAACGTGGATGGGCAAACTCTTTGGTCTTGCCGTCGGCAAAGCGCACGAAGGCAGTCTTGCCTGTGGCATAGGCGATAGCGCCTTGCGGCCCTGCGGCAACGCTGGTGATCCACTTCTTGCCCACGCTGGCGAGTTCGCTGACATTGCCGCCGGCAGCAACGGCAAAAATCTTGCCGTCCTCGCCGCCGGTGATCAGGCGGTCGTTGGCGGCGTCATGGAACGTGGAGAGCAGGCCGTCATTGGCCTGAATTGTCTTGTGGCCGTTGTCGAGCCTATGAACTGTCCCATCGGCCAGCGCAAAATGCGGCACGTTGTCGAGGAAGACGGCGGCAAGGCAGTGACCTTCCAGGTCGAGGGGAGCAACTGTGGGCATCAGGACCATTCCAATGAAGCTGTCACCACTCCCGGGAAGCCACTGAGGCGGCCAGGCCTGGCGTCAACCTTCTCCCCTTTTGGGAGAAGGTGGATCGGCGCGCAGCGCCGAGACGGATGAGGGGTGTTGGACGGATCGCCGTCGGTGCCGAGCTGGAGCACCCCTCATCCGACCTCGCTTCGCGAGGCCACCTACTCCCACAAGGGGAGAAGGAAGAGCGGGCAGCGCTAGCGCCATAGAGTCCGGAAATCAAGCCGCCTGGCAGGCGTCAAAGCTCTTCTTCAGCCGTTCGGCGTCAAGCTCGCGGCCGATGAACACCAGCCGGCTCTCATGCTTTTCGCCGTCTTTCCAGGCGCGCTGGTGGTCGCCTTCGATGATCATGTGCACGCCCTGGATGACATAGCGCTCGTCGTCGCCCTTGAGCGCGATGATGCCTTTCAGCCGCAGGATGTTGGGACCTTCCATCTGAGTGATCTTCTCGATCCACGGGAAGAATTTCTTCGGGTCCATCTCGGCGCCGCGCAGCGACACCGACTGCACGGTCACGTCATGGATGTCGGAGGGATGCGCGTGATCGTGATGATGATGGTCGTGATCATGGTCGTGGTGATCGTGGTCGTGATCATGGTGGTCGTGATCATGATCGTGCGCCTCGAGAAAATGCGGATCGTTTTCCAATGCGCGCGACAGGTCGAAGGCGCCGCGGTCGAGCACTTCGGACAGCGCCACGCCGGCGCGCGTGGTGCGGTGAATCCTGGCCGCCGGGTTGATGGCGCGGATGGTCGCTTCGACCTTGGCCAGCTCTTCGGGCGTCACCAGGTCGGTCTTGTTCAGCACGACAACATCGGCAAACGCGATCTGGTCCTCGGCTTCCTTGGAATCCTTCAACCTGAGCGGCAGGTGCTTGGCGTCGACCAGGGCCACGACAGCGTCGAGTTTGGTCTTGGAGCGCACGTCGTCGTCCATGAAGAAGGTCTGCGCCACCGGCACAGGATCGGCGAGGCCGGTGGTCTCGACGACGATGGCGTCGAAGCGGCCGGGACGGCGCATCAGGCCTTCGACGACGCGGATCAGGTCGCCGCGCACCGTGCAGCAGACGCAGCCATTGTTCATTTCGTAGATTTCCTCGTCGGATTCCACGATCAAATCATTGTCGATGCCGATCTCGCCGAATTCATTGACGATGACGGCATAACGCTTGCCATGGTTTTCCGACAGGATGCGGTTGAGCAGCGTCGTCTTGCCGGCGCCGAGATAGCCGGTGAGAACGGTCACGGGGATTTGCGTCTGTGCTTCGCTCATATCTTGCCTCGAAATGGCTGGGCCACGGAATTGCGGGCCGCAAGAAGGGATTGTTGGCCTGATATAGGATGTGTGCCGGCCTTTTGCACGAGGCAAACCGCCTGGGTGTTTGACCCAGGATTGACGAAGCGGATGGGTAGACCCGAGAGGCGAGTGCGAGGGATGCCGACCATCAACGTGTCGCTGGGAACGCCTCTTCGTTGACCTGTGCTAAGCCGCGCCGCGTCAAACCGTTGCAATCGCCTTGGCGGAAACTCGTTTGTCATCTAACTGAAATAAACATCTGGCATCACCATTTCGAGCACCACAAATGCTTGCCGGCAAAGCTGTTTCGAAAGCCGGAATCTTTTTGATCGTCGATTGCCAACCGGCCGGCTGCGTCTATGCTGCACGCACCGGTACGGCCGAAGAGGGATCACCATGGCCAAGGCGGACAAGACTGCAACGATGAGCCGGCTGCATTCGGCGGCAAGGCTGGCAAGGACCGCGCTGGCGGCGCGGCTTCTGGCGCACGGCTTCTATGCCGGCCAGGACCAGATCATGCTGACGCTCGACCGCGAGGACGGCCAGACGCCCGGCAATCTCGCCGGCCGCCTCGGCGTGCGCCCGCCGACCATCACCAAGACCATCAACCGGCTGCAGGCCCAGGGCTTTTTGGAAAAGCGCGCCTCTTCCGCGGATGCACGCCAGGCGCATATCTTTCTCACCGACACCGGCCGCGAGATCATCCACGCCATCGAGAAGTCGGTGAAGAAGACCGAAAAGCAGGCCTTGAAGGGCCTCGACAAGAAAGAACAGAAGACGCTGTTCAAGCTGCTCGCCCGCATCGAGGCCAATTTGTCGAACGAGGAGCTGGTGCTCGTCGACGACGACGCCGACATCGACGACTGACCGGCACGGCGGCCGCGTGTCTTGAGCTAGGCCGCCACCGAATGGCCGCGCACCAGCGCCGACCAGCGGCCGGGCGTCAGGCCGAATGCTTTCTTGAAATGCCTGTTGAAATGACTCTGGTCGCTGAAGCCGGCGCCAACGGCAATCTCGGCCAGCGGCTCGCCCACCTCGATCATCCGTCTTGCCTTTTGCAGCCGGCGCATCAGCAGGAACCGATGCGGGCTGGTGGAATAGGTCGCGCGAAAATGGCGTGACAGCGCATAGCGGTCGAGCCCGGTGACGGCTTCCAGCTCATCGGAACGAACGGACCGCTCGGCATTCTCCTCGAGATAGCCGCGCGCCAGCGCTGCCGCACGCGAGGCCGACTTCCCCATCGGCTTTGCTTTCTGTCCCGCATGACGCCCCAGATGCTGCGCCAGCTCCGCAACGAAATCGGCGACGAACAGCTCGTCCAGTTCCTCATCGAGCGGCGACAGGGCCGAAAGCAGCGTGCCACGCAAGGCAGGATCGCTGACCACAGCATCCCTGACGAAAGGCAGCGGCGCGCCGTCGAGGCAGTCGAGCAGCAGTGAGGGTTCCAGATAGAGGATCCGGTAGCGCAGACCATCCTCGGTCCCGGCGCCGCCATCGTGCACTTCGTCGGGATGCAGCACGATAACCTGGCCGGGCAGGCTGTGGTTGACAGTGCCCCTGTAGTGGAAGCGCTGCACACCGGAAAGCGTCACGCCGACGGCAAGTGTATCATGACGGTGCAGGTCGAAGGCGTTGCCATGGAAATGCGCCTCGATGCGCTCGATGCCGGTGCTGCCTGGCGCCGAGACGATCCGGTCTTCATCCGCGCACGAACGTCCAAGACCCTGTGTCGCCTCGCCGTCTAGATCGTGCGTCATCACCTATCCCTGCCCTTCATGGGCGTGCTCCGGAGTCCTCATTTTGGTGTTCGATACGAAATTTGCAATCGTGCTGCGGGACGATCTCGCCGTCTGGCAAAAGCTCAACGTCACGGCCTTCCTGACCAGCGGCGTCGTCGCGCAATTCCCCGACATTATCGGCGAACCCTACCGCGACCGCGCCGGCAACCTTTACAATCCTCTGTCGATCCAGCCGGTCATCGTGCTTTCGGCCGATGGGCCGACGCTCAACTCCATCCACCGGAAGGCGCTGGAGCGGGGCGTGACGGCGTCAGCCTATGTCGAGGAGATGTTTGCCACCGGCTTCGATGCGGCCAACCGCGCCGTCTTCGCCGAGTTCGGCCCTGAGGACGCCAAGATCGTCGGCATCGCGCTGCGTGCCGACAAGAAACTCGTCGACAAGATCACCAAGGGCGCCCGCATGCACGCCTAATTCAGCAGGAAGCGTGTAACGGCGCTCATGAATTCAGTCGGCCGCTCGACGTTCAGCATATGGACGCCCGGAAGCAGTGTAAGCGTGGCGCCGGGGATGCTGGCTGCGATCGCCTCGCTGTGGCTTGCCAGCGTTACCTTGTCGTCTTCTCCACCGATCACCAGGGTGGGGGCGGTAATGAGGGAGACAGTCCGGCGCAGATCGCAATCGCGTACGGCGGCGAAGCATCCCGCGAGACCTTGGGGCGGCGTCGCCAGGACCATCGCGCGGAACGCGTCGACGGTTTCGTTTGGGCCGGCAAGCATCGAGGCGGGAAACCAGTTGTGCATGAACATGTCCGCGGCGGCCGACATGTTGCTCGCAGCAAGGACAGTACGGATCTGCTCGTCAAAGTAAGAAGCCGGCCCGAGATGTGGCGAGGTGTTGGAAAGGATGAGACGCTCGATGCGGTCCGGGGCATGGATACCCAGCCACTGCCCTACGAAGCCGCCCAGCGACAGCCCGCAGAAATGCACGCGGGCGATCTGAAGCGCATCCAGCAGCTCAAGGACGTCGCGGCCCAGCCGATCGAGCGAATAGGCTCCGGCCGGAGCATCGGAACTGCCGTGGCCGCGCAGATCATAGCGCAGCACCCGGAAAGATCCGGCAAATTCCGCAAGCTGCCGGTCCCACATATGCAGGTTCGTCGCAATGGAATTCGAGAGCACAAGCACAGGGCCGGCCCCCGCCAGCTGATAGGCGATCCGGCAGCCGTCGCCCGTCGTAAAATAAAGCGTGTCAGTCATCTGGTCCTCATCTCACCCTGGCGAAAGGAGTTCGATGCTCCCGCCGCCCTTTGAATGAGCCACCCTAGGCCTCGTAATTATCCAGGAAAATTACTATGATTGGACAATCTCAGTAGGTTTTGGCGATAATGAATGGTCTGAAACTCCACGACCTACGGTGCTTTGACGCCGTGGCAAGCGAGGGCAGCTTCCAGGCGGCCGCCCTTGCCTTGAACCGATCGCATCCATCCGTCTTCGCCGCTGTCGCACGCCTCGAGCAGTTGCTCGGGCTCACACTTCTCGACCGCAGCGGATATCGGGTGGGGCTGACGGAGGCGGGCCGCGAGTTTCACGCGCGAGCGCAGCTGACATTGCGCGAGCTCGACCATCTGCGAACCTATGCGGGCCAGTTGGCGAGTGGCGAGGAGACGGTCCTGCGTGTGGTCGTGGGTGATCTGTGCCCGCGACCGCAAATCCTGCCTATGCTCAGCGGCTTCTTTGCCGAACGCACCGGGACACGCCTGCACCTGGAGTACGAGGCGGTCGGCGGTCCGCTCGAACGGTTGATGGAAGGCGAGGCTGACCTCATCTTCCATCGCGCGGATCCTTCCGATCCGCATCTCGAGCGGATCCATCTCTGCGCGGTGCCCCTCGTGCCGGTGGTGGCGCCTGGGTTCCTTCCGTTCGCGCCTGGCCGCGAGATTGCGCCGGAGCAGATGCGGCCCTTCACCCAGTGCGTGATCCGCGACACGGCGCGGCGGCCGTCGCCGGAGAGCTATTTCCTCGTCGACGGTGCGCATCAGTGCTCGGTGCCGGATCATCTGATGAAGAAGGAACTGATCCTTCACGGACTGGCCTGGGGCCATCTGCCGGCATGGCTGATCGAGGACGAACTGCGGGATAGGAGGCTGATCTCGATCGCTGGTGCACATCTGCCCGGCCGGACGGAGACCCTGGCGGCGGTGCGCCGGCGCGACCGACCGCATGGACCCGTCGCCCAGGCGTTGTGGCTTCATCTCCAGGCGCAAGTGGCATCCGGCGAGGCGCTTTAGCCGGCATAGGATCGGCCCGCGCTGAGCCTGCGCGCGGCTCCTGTTGTGCCAGTCGCTTTTGGCTTGCCGGGCGCAGGCGATTGCCGCAAAGGTTAAGCGTTGATCCTCCCTGCCCGGCCTGACATTTGAACGTTCCCGCAAAATCAGACGAAAGCGCAACGCCGCCCGCGGCGATGCTGTTCATGCTTTCGACCTATGTCTTTTTCACCTTTCTCGACACCTCGAGCAAATATCTGGTCCTGGCCGGCGTCTCGGCGCTGATCGTCGCCTGGGCCCGCTTCACCGTCCATGTCCTGCTTGTCGGCGTCTTCCTGCGCGGCTGGCGCGAGCCGTCGCGCTTCCGCGCCAACAATTTGCCGGCCCACATCCTGCGCGGCGGTCTGCTGTTGGGCTCGACGATGTGCAACGTCATGGCGCTCAAAACGCTTCAACTGGCCGAGACCACCTCGATCTACTTCTTCGGGCCGATGGTGATCACCGCCCTTGCCGGACCGCTGCTTGGTGAATGGGCCGGCTGGCGGCGCTGGCTGGCAATCCTGTCGGGCTTTGTCGGCGTGCTCGTCATTACAAGGCCGGGCATCGGAGTGTTTGGCATCGGCCATCTTTTCGCGCTCGGCTCGATGCTGTCGAACAGTTTTTACGTCATCATGACGCGGCGGATGTCAGCCAGCGAAACCTCGGAAAGCCTGATCCTGTTTTCGGCGCTGGCGCCGGCCGTGCTGCTTCTGCCGATGCTGCCGTTCTCGCATGGGCTGCCGCAGGATGGCTGGCACTGGTTCATACTGGTGATGCTGGGCGTGTTCGGCGCCGGCGGCCACTGGCTGCTGGTGCGGGCCTACCGCCTGGCGACCACCACGGCGCTGGCGCCGTACCCCTATTCGCAGATGGTCTGGATGATCCTGTCCGGCTGGATCATCTTCCACCAGTTCCCCGACCGGTGGACGCTGGTGGGTGCAGCCATCATCGTCGCCAGCGGCCTTTACATCATCCATCGCGAGCACCGTTTGCGGCTGCGCAATCGCACGACCGTCGATGTCGAGGCGGAGGCTCTGGCGAAAAAACTTTGATTTGCTCCGAATCCGATGGCATAACGCCGCATTTAAAAAATTTAAAAAACTCGGGGAGCCAAGGGCTGGCACAAAAGATCAAGCTTTCGACGATCGCGGATGCGCTTGGCGTCTCCACGGCCACCGTCTCCCTCGCCTTGCGCGACAGCCCGCTGGTCGCAGGCGCCACGCGTGACCGCATCAAGGAGCACGCGCGGGCCATCGGTTATATCTACAATCGCCGCGCCGCCTCACTGCGCACCTCGCGCTCGGGCATTGTCGGCGTCGTCGTGCATGACATCATGAACCCGTTCTTCGCCGAGATCCTGCGCTCGATCGAGAGCGAACTTGACCGCAGCCGGCAGACCTTCATCCTGTCCAATCACTACGACCAGCTGGAAAAGCAACGCACCTTCATCGATACGCTGCTGCAGCTCGGCGCCGACGGCGTCATCATGTCCCCGGCCATCGGCACGCCGGCCTCTGACATCGTCATGGCCGAGGAAAACGGCCTGCCGGCGGTGCTGATCGCACGCAGCGTGGAAGGCGCCGACGTGCCGGTGTTTCGCGGCGACGATGCCTATGGCACGGCACTTGCCACCAATCATCTGATCTCGCTCGGGCACAAGCGCATCGCCATGATCGGCGGCACCGACCAGACCTCGACCGGGCGCGACCGCTACCAGGGCTATCTCAACGCCATGGAGGCCGCCGGGCTTGAGGTCAGGCCGTCCTGGCGCATCGCCGGGCCGCGCACCAAGCAGGGCGGATTCGAGGCGGCTGGACAGTTTCTGGCGCTTAAAGACAAGCCAACCGCCGCTTGCTGCTGGAATGATCTGGTCGCCATCGGCCTGATGAACGGCATTGCCCGCGCCGGCCTGGTGCCGGGCGCCGACATCTCGGTGACCGGCTATGACGATCTCGAGGAGGCGGCAATCGCGACACCGGCGCTCACCACAGTCTGGAATGGCCAGCGAGAGGTCGGCCGCCGTGCCGCCAGCGCGCTGCTCGACAAGCTGAACGGACAGGCGGTACGGCCGTCACAGGAACTGATCAAGCCGGAACTGCATGTGCGCCAGTCGACCGGCAAGCCGGTGGAGCGTGCATGACCAAGACTGATGCGTTGCAGACCGTCGCCGTTCTGGTGCCGGGACATTTCAACGACCATGCGGTCGAGCGCATCGACCGCACCTTCAAGCGGGTCAAGATAGAGCGCGCCGATCCCGCCCTGGTCACCGACGAGATGCGCCATGACGTGCGCGCCATTGCGTCCTTCGCCGGCGTCAATGCGGCATTGATGGATGCATTGCCCAACCTCGAACTCATCGCCTCCTTCGGCGTCGGCTATGATTCGGTCGATGCCGGCCATGCGGCCAAGAAAAACATCATGGTCACCAACACCCCCGATGTTTTGACCGAGGAGGTCGCCGACACCACGATCGGCCTTTTGCTCAACACCGTGCGTGAACTTTACAAGGCCGAGAAATGGCTGCGCGACGGCAGTTGGGTGAAGAAGGGCAACTATCCCCTGAGCCGGCTGACCTTGCGCGGTCGGCATGTCGGCATTTTCGGCATGGGCCGCATCGGCCTTGCCATTGCGCGCCGGCTGGAAGCGTTCGGGCTGCCGGTGGCCTACCACAACAGGCGCAAGGTCGAAGGTCTAGCTTATGAATACCACCCGGCGCTGAAGGGCCTTGCCGAAGCGGTCGATACGCTGATTTCCGTAGTGCCGGGCGGCGCTTCCACGGAGAAGGCGGTCAATGCCGAAATCCTGGCGGCGCTTGGCGCCAACGGCGTTTTCGTCAACATCGGCCGTGGCAGCACGGTCGACGAGGCAGACCTCGCCGCAGCGCTTGCCAACGGCACCATCGCCGCCGCCGGGCTCGATGTTTTCGCCGATGAACCGAATGTGCCCAAGGCTTTGCTGGAGGCGCCCAACACCTCGCTTTTGCCCCATGTCGGCTCGGCCTCGCACCACACGCGCCGCGCCATGGCGGATCTGTGCGTCGACAATTTGGTATCCTGGTTCAGCGAGCGCCGGCCACTGACCCCGGTGCCTGAGACGGCGCAAGTCAAGCCACGAAGCTGAGCGGCTCTCTGCCACACTCGTTAACGTTGACTTAACGCTTTGGAATCATTCTGCATCTGCGCCGGGGAGCGCGGAGTGCAAGATGACGAAACTTCCGGCATTGATTGCGGCAGCGGCACTTTTCGCCGGCTTTCAGCTGTTTCACGGCGGCAGCGGTGAAAGTTCGGCCAATGAAGCAAGGCCGGCAACCACCTTCAGGCTGGTCGCCAATGGCGACGAAGGCGACTGCGCGGTTAGCCGCGGCGCCGCGATTGACGATGGCCTGTCGCTGTTGACCGTGGCGCCGAGTTGCCGCGGGTTGCTGCCGGGGATCGAGCGGGCAAAATTCTGGCGAGAGGGCGAGGACGGCACAATCGCGTTCAGCGCCGACGGCACCGACCCGATCGTCACCTTCTCGGTTGCGGATGGCGACGGCTACGAATCCTACGCTCCGGCCACGCCGCTGCTTTCGCTGGCGACAACCGGCGAACGGGATCAATCCGCCGGCAATTGATCGTCGGGATTTATTCCGCCGCCGCCCGTGCACCGGCCTTCGCCGCCGCATGCAGCCGCACCGCATCGCCGAAGGCGCGGAAGATCTTGGCCGAGTTGCCGTCCGACTTGACCCAGTATTCGGGGTGCCATTGCACGCCGACGGCGAAGGCGCGGGCGTCCTTCACCGAAACCGCCTCCACCGTGCCGTCGCCGGCAACCGCCTCGACCTGCAGCTTCGAGCCGAGCCGGTCGATGCCTTGGCGGTGCAGCGAGTTGACCTTGATGTCGCCGGCGCCGAATACACCGGCCAGGCAGCTGCCCGGCTTGATCGAAATGGTCTGGTGAATGGCGAAGCGTTCGTCCTGGTTGTCGCTCACCGGCGCGCGATGGTCGAGCGAGCCTTCGCGCTCCTGGATCTCGGTGCCAAGCGTGCCGCCTAGCGCAACGTTCAACTCCTGGATGCCGCGGCAGATGGCAAGCAGCGGCACGCCGCGCTCGATCGCCTTGCGGATCAGCGGCAGCGTGGTGGAATCGCGCGCCGGGTCGTAGGGGCCGTTGGCTTCGCTGGCGTCGCCGCCATAGAGCGAGGGATGCACGTTGGACTTGGAGCCGGTGACCATGACACCGTCGACCGAAGACAACAGTTCGTCGAAATCGAGCCGGTTGCCGAAGGACGGCACCAAAAGCGGGAACACGCCGGCGCCGGAAAGTGCTGCCTCGATATATTGCTGCGGGACGGCATGCCAGGTGTAGTTGTCGAACTGACGGACGTCGGTCGATATTGCGACGAGCGGCTGGTGCATTTGGGTCCGGATTCCATTTGGAGCGAAGCGAATAATCTATTGTGCCTGCAAAATAGGCGATCCGAAGGCGCTTTTCCATGGCAAGTTTCGCCATCTCGCATGAGCCACGCGGCGAACGTTAGACTATAGTTGCAGGCTGGCCGGCCGGCCCGCGGATTTGTCGCCAGCGCCGCCGTCAAATCCCGCTGCCATGCTGGACTCGACCTTTTGCCCGTGTATTGTTTCGGGCAAATCGATACCGGACGTGAGGAGATGTCCCTGATATCGGTTGTTGGTCCAAAAGGGAGGTTCTGCATGGATCGTCGTTCATTCATCCGCAAGGCCGGGGTCACCGGCGTGGGCGCTGCGGCGGCTGCCGCGACGCTAGCCGCACCGGCAATCGCCCAGTCCAATCCGAAAGTGACGTGGCGGTTGGCGTCATCCTTCCCCAAGTCACTCGATACGATCTATGGCGGCGCGGAAGTCTTCTCCAAGATGCTGTCTGAGGCGACGGACGGCAATTTCCAGGTCCAGGTCTTCGCCTCCGGCGAACTCGTACCCGGCCTGCAGGCCGCCGACGCCACCACGGCCGGCACCGTCGAGGCCTGCCACACGGTGTCATACTATTATTGGGGCAAGGACCCGACATGGGCGCTCGGTGCGGCGGTGCCGTTCTCGCTCAACGCGCGCGGCATGAATGCCTGGCACTATCATGGCGGCGGCATCGACCTGTTCAACGAGTTTCTTGCCACGCAGGGTCTTTTCGGCCTGCCCGGCGGCAACACCGGCGTGCAGATGGGCGGCTGGTTCCGCAAGGAGATCAACACCGTCGCCGACCTGTCCGGCCTCAAGATGCGCATCGGCGGCTTTGCCGGCAAAGTGGTGCAGAAGCTCGGTGTCGTGCCGCAGCAGATCGCCGGTGGCGACATCTATCCGGCGCTGGAAAAAGGCACGATCGACGCCGCCGAATGGGTCGGCCCCTATGACGACGAGAAGCTCGGCTTCTACAAGGTCGCGCCCTACTACTACTATCCCGGCTGGTGGGAAGGCGGCCCGACCGTCCATCTCTTGTTCAACAAGGCCAAGTACGAGGAGCTGTCGCCCGCCTACAAGTCGCTTGTGCACACCGCCGCGCAGGCGGCGGATGCCAACATGCTGCAGAAATACGATTTTCTCAATCCTGCAGCGGTGAAGCGGCTGGTGGCCGGCGGCGCGAAATTGCGCCCGTTCAGCCAGGACATCATGGCCGCCTGTTTCGAGAAGGCCAATGAGGTCTACACCGAAATGGAAGCCACCAACGCACCGTTCAAGAAGATCTGGGACTCGATCAAGGGCTTCCGCAAGGAGCACTATCTGTGGGCCCAGGTGGCCGAGTACAATTACGACACCTTCATGATGGTCCAGCAGCGCAACGGCAAACTGTAGGCTGGGATCTGTCCCTTCTCCCCGTCACTATACGGGGAGAAGGTCCCGGCAGGTGGATGAGGGGCGGTGCAAACTTCGGCGATTGATCGCCTTGGGCTTGGTAGCCGCCCCGAAATTATAGCTTACCTTTCCAAGCGTTGACGCTGCACCTCACCTGCCTGCCGGCATCCTCTCCCCGTATAGTGACGGGGAGAGGGACGCGGTCATCGTCGTTTCGCCAATCGCCAACGTCGCAGGATTGAGGCTGCCCTTCATTCCCTGCCCGGCACCACCAACACCTTGACCTCGCCGGGGGCGGCCGGGTTGGAGATAACCGAGGGGGCTCCGTCCAGGCCGACCTGTCTGGAGATGAGCTTGTCGATCTCGATTGCCCCGGACGCGACAAGGTCCGCCGCCCGCCTGTGGGTGAAGGGGTTGATGAACGAGCCGAGAACCTTCAGTTCGCGAAACAGGATGTCGAACGGTTCGAAGGGCACTTTCACGCCTTGCGGCATCACGCCGACGATCACCACCGTGCCGCCGGACTTCGCCAGCCGCATCGATTGTTCGACGGTATCGGGGACACCGGCGCATTCGAGCACCACGTCGGCCCCGCCGGGCACAAGGCCGGTTGGGCCGGCGATCGCCTCGATCGGGTCGACCGCGTTTGGGTCGACCGTCGCCGTTGCACCGAGCTCTTCGGCGAGCGCACGGCGGGAGGCCTGCCGCGTCGACAGGATGATGGTCGCCGCTCCTGCGAGCCTCGCCAATTGCACGGTAAGCAGCCCGATGACGCCGCCACCAAGCACCACCACGGCAGCGCCGGGTCTGATTCCGGCGAGGTCGACAGCGTGCAGGCAGCAGGCCAGCGGCTCGCAGAAGGCGCCATGCGTTGGCTTGAGGTTCGCAGGCAAAAGAAAGGCCTGGCTCTGCGGCATCACGACGTAGTCGGCGAAGCCGCCGTCGCGATGGATGCCGATGGCCCTGAGATTGCTGCACAGATTGACGCGGCCGGCTCGGCAATGACTGCAGCGTCCGCAGAAGATGTTGGGATCGCCGGTAACACGGTCACCGATGGCGATGCCGGAAACCGCGTCGCCGACAGCCTCGACGATGCCGCAGAATTCGTGACCAAGCGTCACCGGCGGGCTCGAAGGGAATTCGCCGTGGAGGAGGTGACGGTCGGTGCCGCAAACGCCGCAGGCTTCGACGCGCACCAGAACGTCCTGCGGTCCCGCAACAGGCTTGTCGACCTCCCGTAGCGCAATGCTGCCCACGGCTTCCAGGCGCACGGCTCTCATGACATCCTCACTCAGGTTCTCAGTGTTCACACATCAGTTGAAGTTCGGCGGCTGCGACAGGTCGGTCGCCGGCGCCGGCTTGGCGGGCGGCGTCTCTCCGAAATTCGGCGGCTGCGAGAGATCGTTCGCCGGTGGCGCCGCAGGTGATGGGCCACCGTTGGCTGGTGGTGGTGTGCCGAGAGGCGCAAGGCCTGGCATATCAGGCAAGTTGATCTCGATCGTTCCCGGATCGACGGCCGCACCCTTGTAGCGCATGACCATTTGCGGGAAGGCGATGGTCAGCCCGATCATGATCACCTGGATGCAGACGAAGGGCACGGCGCCCCAATAGATCTGGCCGGTGGTCACCGGCGCGATCTGCTTGCCGGTGAGGCGATCGAGATAGGGCACGCGCGCGGCGACAGAGCGCAGGTAGAACAGCGCAAAGCCGAAAGGCGGGTGCATGAAGCTTGTCTGCATGTTGACGCCGAGCAGCACGCCGAACCAGATCAGGTCGATGCCGAGCTTATCGGCAGCCGGCGCCAAGAGCGGTACGATGATGAAGGCGAGCTCGAAGAAATCGAGGAAGAAGGCGAGCACGAAGACCAGGATGTTGACGCCGATCAGGAAGCCGACTTCGCCGCCCGGCAGCGACGTCAACAAATGCTCGACCCAGACGTGGCCGTTGACGCCGTAGAAGGTCAGCGAGAACACCCGCGCGCCGATCAGGATGAACAGCACGAAGGAGGAAAGCCTGGTGGTCGACGCGAGCGCCTGTTTGATGACATCCAGCGACAACCGCCCCTTCATTGCCGCCATCGCCAGGGCGCCAACCGCGCCCATGGCGCCGCCCTCCGTCGGGGTGGCGATGCCGAGGAAGATGGTGCCCAGCACCAGGAAGATCAGCGCCAGAGGCGGGATCAAAACGATGATCACCTGCTGCGCCAACCTGGACATCATGTTGATGTTCAGGCCCTTGTCGGCGATCGCCACGATATAGATCAGGATCACCCCGATGCTGGCGCCAAGGATATCGGCATTGTCGCCATGCGCCGGCGCAAGGTAGCGATAGGCCGCATAGGAAGCCGCGACTGCCACCAGCAGTGCCGCGAGCAGCGACAGCACGCCGTGGCCAAGCGTGCGGGCCGCCAGCGGCAACGCCGGCATCGAGTTCGGCCGGACGATGGACATGATCAGGATGTAGAGCGTGTAAAGGCCGGTCAGCACCAGGCCGGGGATCAGCGCGCCGGCATACATGTCGCCGACCGAACGGCCGAGCTGGTCGGCCAGAACGATCAGCACCAGCGACGGCGGGATGATCTGGGCGAGTGTGCCGGATGCCGCGATGACGCCCGACGCCAGTCGTCGGTCATAGCCGTAGCGCAGCATGATCGGCAGCGAGATCAGGCCCATGGCGATGACCGAAGCCGCGACCACGCCCGTGGTCGCGGCAAGCAGCGCGCCGACGAAAATCACCGCATAGGCAAGGCCGCCGCGAACCGGGCCAAACAGCTGGCCGATCGTGTCGAGCAGGTCCTCGGCCATGCCCGATCGTTCCAGCACGATGCCCATGAAGGTGAAGAACGGGATTGCCAAGAGCGTGTCGTTCGACATCACCCGGCTGCCGTAGAAATTGTCGGGCAGCGCATGCAGCAGCGGCCACGCCAGGTTGATCGAGCCGCCCGAATAGGGCGACAGCACAACGCCGATGAAGAAGAACATCAGGCCGTTTGCGGCGAGCGAGAAAGCGACGGGATAGCCGATCAGCAGGAAGATGATCAGCGAAGCGAACATGATCGGCGCCATGTTCTGGGCGATGAACTCGATCATGGGCGCGCCTCCTGGGCGAGCGCCTTGGCTTCTTCGGCAAGGGCTTTCGCCTCGAGCTCGGCCTGTTCGTGCACCGAGATGAACGGATTGGGATCGTCCATGTCGCCGCGCATGATGGCGATCTTCTTGATGATCTCGGAGATGCCCTGCAGCGCCAGCAGAAAGAAGCCGACGAGCAGGATCGCCTTGGCCGGCCAGATGATCAGGCCGCCGGAATTGTTCGACATTTCGCCGCTGCGGAACGACAGCGACACGTAGGGTACAAAATAAATCACCATCAGCGTCACGAACGGCATCAGGAAGAAGACATGGCCGAGCAGGTCGATCCAGTGCTGCACGCGGCGCGACCACATGCCGTAGACGATGTCGATGCGGATATGGTCGTTCTGCTTCAGCGTATAGGCGGCGGCCAGCATGAAGGCGGCGCCGAACAGGTACCACTGCAGTTCCAGCCAGGCATTCGACGAGACGTCGAAGACCTTGCGGATGATGGCATTGGCGGCGCTGACCAGGATTGCCAGCAGGATCAGCCACGATATCCACCTGCCGATGAACTCGTTCATACGGTCAATCGTTCTCGATAGAGCGAGCAGCCCTGCCATGCATTTCCTCCCTCAGGTCGAAGGCGCGCCGGCTCCCCTATTTTCCGTCGCGCCGCTGTGGCCCAACGGTATGCCGTGCGTGGTTCGGCGGGTCAACATGGCATGGCGCGATCAACGCCGTCGTGGGGATAAAGTGCCGACCGGCTGCTGCGTCATGCAACCAAAGTCTGACAGCGGATGCGGCGATCAGGCGATCTTCTGCTGGTCGCGGCCGGGACCGATCAGCACAAGTGCCGCGACCAGGAACAGATACATCCAGCCATCGCGCCATTCGATCGGGAAATAGCCGGCCCATAGCGACTCCGCCATGCCGAAGGCGGCCGCACCGAGCGCGGCCCGAGGCGGAGAGAGATAGCCGCCCACCGCCGTCACGAACAGGATTTTCAGCCCGTAGACGAGGCCGGAGCCGAAGCTGACATTGCCGTAGTAAAGGGCGGCCATGATTCCGGCCAGCGCGGCGCAGAAACCGCCGAACAACACCGCATGCCGGAACACTGCGCGCACGTCCACGCCGCACATGGCAGCCGCTTTGGGATCGTCGGAGACGGCTCGCCAGCGGCGGCCGAAGCCTGAGCTGGCGAACGCCCATGCGGCGAGCATGATTGCCGCCAGAACCACCGCGCAATCGATGAGCTGGATCAGCGTCAGCGTCGCCTGGAAGCCGGCATCCTGAGCGAAGACAATGGGTTGCGCCAGCATAGGCGGCAGCCACCAATCATGCGTGTCGGCGGCGATACGGCTTGCTTCCGACAGCACCAGCAGGATGCCGAGCGTCGTCACCACAATGGCATTGGGCGTGCGGTCGGCCAGCGGTTCGAAGACGCTGCGCGACAGCACGTGGCCGATCAGCGCGGCATAAAGGAAAGCCGTGACGACGCCGAGCACCACTGCCGCCAGCAAGGTCAGCCACAATACCTGATAGCCGAAGGCCACGGTCAGGATCATCGTCTGGCCGCAAAAGGCGAACAGCGCGCCATAAGCGAGATTGGTCCGGTGCAGGATGCCGTTGGTCAGCACGTAGCCGAAGGCAAGCAGCGCGTAGAGCGCCCCCGAATGCAGCCCGTTCAGCACCTGCTGGAAGAAATAGAGCATGGACAGCTTTCAGGGCATGTCGCCCAAAAGTGCAAAGCGGTTTTGGGGCAACGACTTGCCTCAACAAAATCCTGCGCTGGAGCCCGCGCCAAGGTTTGCATCCTAGAATCTAACTTGTCAAATGCGGTTTATCGGTTAGATTTCTGATATGACGGTATCTTGGACCCCGCATCGCTTCACCGGCGGCATTCTTGCGCTCGATACGGCCAACACCGTGGTGTTGCGCAACGATCCGGAAAAGACCTTCGACCGTTTTGACGATCCGGCCGAGATCGCGCGCTTCGCCGATGCCGCAAGCGGCTTTCGCGGTGCCGAGCTTGGCGGCAGACCGCTGGAGGCGACCTCGCCGGACAGGATCGCCCCGGTGGTGCTGGCGATCCGCGAGACGACCGACTGCGTGTTCCGCGGCGCGGTGTCGAAAGGTGCGCTTGCCGCCGGCGACCTCGCCGCTTTTCTCAAGGCCTGCGCCAACGGCCTCGACCGGAGCCTGGCCGAAATCGGCGCACCGGGCAGACCGTTCGGCGACCCATCGACGCCGATCGCGTTCGAGGCGGCGCTGGCGGTTTCGGCCTTGTCGCTGCTGCGCGACGACACGGTCGCCAGGCTCAGGATCTGTCCCAATTGCAGCTGGCTGTTCGTCGACAGGAGCCGCAATTCCAGCCGCCTTTGGTGCGATATGGCTGTGTGCGGCAACCGCCAGAAAGCAAGCCGTCACTATCGCCGCCGCCGCACGGCGCCCCATGAGGTCAACAATGCCTAGGGTTGTTTTTCGTTCGATCCTTGTCGGTGCTGCGCTCATTGCAGCCGTTGCGCTTGGCGCCTGCCGCGACACCGGCGGCGACGGCAAGCTGTTCGAGGTTTCCGGCAAGGTCGTCGTCTTCAACTACCGTCTCGCCCGGGCGACCTATGTCGTGACGCTGCGGCCCCTGCAGCCGATGGGCGAAGGCCAGGTTGCGGTCGCCAGTTTCCAGAATCCGGCCGGCGGCCCTCCCCTGGTAGTCGAGCAGAAGGTCTGGCCGAAGCTCGACAAGGTCAGCCTGGAGAGCCCGGCGCTCACCTGCATCGTCAAGGACAAACCCTATGCGATCTCCATCAGCATCAGGGGTCCTGACGGCACGTTCCTGCAGAAGATCGACACCACGCTGATGTCGAGCGAGGACCAGTCGATCCTTCCCGACCGGCCGCTGGTGGTCGACCAGCTCTATACGGCCAATCCCGATCTTGCCGGCCATCCCGACGGCAAGCTGCCGGGTGAGCCGAAGCCGGATTGCTCGAAAGGCTGATGCGTTTTTGCCCGGCGCGACTGCGTGGAAATTTTCGGTCGCCGGACAACCGCCGCGGACCGATTTCGTGCCGGATCCGCGACGGCAGCGGATCGTTCGTTGCGCTTTGCCTGGCACTTTCGATTTCGTTTGACCTGCCTTGCAAGCGGAGAAAGACTGCGCCATCTCACTCCTACGTTGGCTGCGCGCCCCCGGTGCTGTCTCCGCAGAGGAAATGCCTGATGACGCTGCACGACGTCGCGCTCGACGACAAGTTCGATCTTGGTAAGGAGCGCATCTTCCTGTCCGGCGCACAGGCGGTCATCCGCATGCTTTTGATGCAACGCGAGCGCGACCGCCGGGCCGGCCTCAACACGGCCGGCTTCGTGTCCGGTTATCGCGGCTCGCCGCTCGGCGGCCTCGACATGCAGCTGTGGCGGGCGAAAAAGCAGCTGGCGCAGGCCGACATCGTCTTCCAGCCCGGCCTCAACGAGGAGCTTGCCGCCACCGCCTGCTGGGGCTCTCAGCAGACGGAATTAATGGGCGAAGGCAAGCATGACGGGGTGTTTTCGGTCTGGTACGGCAAGGGACCGGGCGTCGACCGCTCCGGCGACGTTTTCCGCCACGCCAACCTCGCGGGAACGTCGAAGTATGGCGGCGTGCTTGCGCTGATGGGCGACGACCATATGGCCGAATCATCGACCAATGCGCACGCCACCGAATTCCTATTCGTCGACACCATGGTGCCGATCCTCAACCCGGCCGGCGTTCAGGAGATCATCGACTACGGCCTCTACGGCTTTGCCATGTCGCGCTTCGCCGGCACCTGGGCGGCTATCAAATGCGTCAAGGACAACATCGAATCCACGGCCTCCGTCGATGCCGCGCTCGAGCGCCTGAACATCGTCGTGCCGGAGTTCGATATGCCGCCCGGCGGCCTCAACATCCGCAACGAGATCGACATGCTCGGCCAGGAGGAGCGGCTGCATGAATACAAGCGCGCCGCTGCGTCCGCCTTCATCCATGCCAACCGCCTGAACCGCATCGTCTATTCGGGCGGCCGGGCGCCGAAGCTCGGTATCATCACGCTCGGCAAGAGCTATCTCGATGTCCGCCAGGCGCTGGAAGACATCGGCATCGACGAGGCCGCCGCCGGCCGCATCGGCATCCGCCTGTTCAAGGTCGGCTGCCCATGGCCGCTCGACCTGCAGCATATCGCCGAATTCGCCCGCGGCCTCGACACCATCGTCGTCGTCGAGGAGAAGCGCTCGCTGATCGAGGTGCAGCTGCGCGAAAACCTCTACGGCACCGCCACCCAGCCGGCGATCGTCGGCAAGAAGGACGAGCGCGGCGACTGGCTGTTCCCGGCCAAGGGCGCGCTCGACCCCAACGAGATCGCCATTGCGCTGGGCGAGCGCATCCTGCGCACAATCGGCCCTTCGGAAGAGATCACTGCCAAGGTGGCGAAGCTGCGCCAGTTCCAGGCGATGCTTGCCGACACCAGCGATATCGGTTCGCGCACGCCGTTCTTCTGCTCCGGCTGCCCGCACAATTCCTCGACCAAGGTGCCCGACGGCTCGATCGCCGCCGCCGGTATCGGCTGCCATTTCATGGCGCTGTGGATGGACCGCAACACGGTCGGCTTCACCGCCATGGGCGGCGAGGGCGCACAATGGGTCGGCCAGGCGCCATTCTCCAAGCGCGGCCACATTTTCCAGAATCTCGGCGACGGGACCTACAATCACTCCGGCACGCTGGCGATCCGCTTCGCGCTGTCGACCGATGCCAACATCACCTACAAGATCCTCTACAACGACGCCGTCGCCATGACCGGCGGCCAGCCGCATGAGGGCGGCCTGACTGTCGACATGATCGCCAGGCAGGTGCGCGCCGAAGGCGTCGAGCGCATCGCCATCGTCACCGACGAGCCGGACAAATATGCGGGGAAGGCCGAATTCCCCTCTGGCGCCACCATCCACCACCGCGACGACCTCGACCTCGTCCAACGCGAACTGCGCGACGTCAAGGGCGTCTCGGTGCTGCTCTACGACCAGACCTGCGCCGCCGAAAAGCGCCGCCGCCGCAAGCGTGGCACCTTCCCGGATCCCGACAAGCGGGTCTTCATCAACGAACTGGTCTGCGAGGGCTGCGGCGATTGCGGTGTGCAATCGAACTGCGTCTCGATCCAGCCGGTCGAGACCGAGTTCGACCGCAAGCGCAGAATAGACCAGTCGAGCTGCAACAAGGATTTCTCCTGCGTCAACGGCTTCTGCCCGTCCTTCGTCACTGTGCACGGCGCCAAAATCAGGAAGGCCGAAGGCATTGCCGGCCGCTCCGACCCGCTTGACGGCGTGCCGGTGCCGACCGAATTCCCGCTCGGTAGCGAGGGTTGGGCGGCGATCATCGACGGCGTCGGCGGCACCGGCGTCGTCACCATAGGTGCTGTGCTCGGCATGGCCGCCCATCTTGAGGACAAGGGCTGCGGCATGATCGACATGGCCGGCCTCGCCCAGAAGGGCGGTTCGGTGTTCACCCATGTCCGCATCGCCCGCACGCCGGACGACATCCACGCGATCCGCGTTTCGGCCGGCAAGGCCGACCTGGTACTCGGCTGCGACCTTGTCGTCTCCGGCGCCAAGAAGGTGCTGGCCGCAGTGCGCGCAGGCCATACCATCTTCCTTGCCAACACTGCCGAGATCATGCCTGGCGAATTCGCCCGCTCGGCCGATTTCTCGCTGCCCATCGAGCGCCTGAAGAAGGCGATCCGCGCTGCCGCTGGCGACGACAAGACGCATTTCTTCGAAGCCACGGGCACCGCCACCCAATTGTTCGGCAATTCACTCGGCGCCAACATGTTCATGCTCGGCTTCGCCTTCCAGCATGGCGGGCTGCCGCTGTCGGCGCAAGCCGTTGAAAAAGCAATCGAATTGAACGGCGAGGCGGTGGCGATGAACATCGCCGCCTTCCGCTGGGGCCGGCGCGCCGCGCATCAGCCGGAGTTTGTGCGCGGCCTGGTCGCCCAGCCGGGCAAGGCCACTGAGATCGCCAAGACGCTGGACGATATCATCGCCCGCCGCGTCGCTTTCCTCTCTGCCTATCAGAATGCCGCCTATGGCAGGCGCTACGCCGAGAAGCTGGCGGTTTTGCGTGCTGCCGAGGCCAAGGGCGTGCCTGGCTCGACCGCGGTGACCGAGGCCGCCGCCAGAAACCTGTTCAAGCTGATGGCGATCAAGGACGAATATGAGGTGGCGCGGCTCTACACCGACGGCTCCTTCGCTATGGAGCTCTCAAAACAATTCCAGAGCTACGACAAACTCGAATTTCATCTGGCGCCACCGATCATGGGCAGGCGCGGCAATGACGGCAAGCCGAGGAAATCGAGCTTCGGCCCGTGGATGATGAAGGGATTTCGCCTGCTGGCGGCGCTGAAAGGCCTGCGCGGCACGGCCTTCGACGTGTTCGGCTACAGCACTGAGCGGCGCATCGAGCGGCAGCTTCTGGCCCGCTATGAGGCCGATCTGGAGCTTGTCGCCAAGGCACTTGCGCCAGGCAGGATCGAGGCCGCCATCGCCCTTGCCTCGGTGCCGGCGCTCATTCGCGGCTACGGCCATGTGAGGCAGGCCAGCGCCGAAAAGGCGGCGGATGAACGAAACCGCCTTCTTGAACGATTCAAGTTGCCGGTGCAGCCAAGCGCATTACAAGCCGCTGAGTAGCCAAAAGGGCCGGAAAAACAGGCCCTTCAGCGCGAGCTAAAGGTTTTTTAATGGGACTATGCCAAGGCTGTGGTTCAGTTGGGCGCCAGTAATGGGCAGAACAAAGACCGACAACATCCCTGTGGATGTTTATATCCAGTTTGTGCGCTCGTTGTTCGACAACGCGCATATGCTGGTCATTGGCGCGCTTTGCCACGCAACCGCCAGCCTTATGGTCTATTGGCGCAACGGCCAGCCTGTCTTCCTGGTTCTTGCCGGAGCACTGCTTGGCATCGGCGTTTGGCGGTATTTCAGCTTGCGGCGGTTCCATCGCCTGGGTGGTTCCATCCACGATGCCTTGGATGCGACACGATGGGAGCGCGAATATATCCTGAACGGCAGCATCCAGGGGCTGATGCTGGGCCTGTTCTGCTTCATTTCGATCTATGTCTACTCGGATGCGTATGCCGAGATCGCAGCGCTCGCCATAACGCTTGGCTCTCTGGTCACGGTCGTAGGCCGAAACTACGGCTCGCCCCGCATGGTCACGATCTTCGCGGTAACCTTCGTCGGGCCGATCGCAGCAGCCCTTATCCTCAGGTTTGACATCCCCAGTGTCGTGCTTGGGCTGCTCATCATCCCGTTCATGTTCATCATCAAGGGCAGTGCCGACCATGTGCGCAACGTGCTGTTCTCGGCCGTGGTCGGGCATAAGCAGGCGCGGCAAATCGCGCAGCGCTTCAACCGCGCACTCAACACCATGTCGCATGGCCTGGTCATGCTCGGACCCGACGGCAAGGTCGTGGTCGGCAATGCCGAAGCAGCGCATCTGATGTCGCTGCGCTCGCCCGACCAGCTGCTCGGGCGGTCGATCCATTCGCTGCTCCTGCGCGGCGTTGCGGGCGGCATGCTGGCGCCGAAAGACTGCCGCTATGTCGAAGCGCAGCTGACGCGCGCCTTGCGCGAAGGCCGTGACCGCAAGGTGCTGGTCTCCTTCTCCAATGGCCAGCACTACGAGTTCTCGGCCCGCGAGGGCAATCAGGACCTCGGCGTCATCACGTTCGAGGACGTCACCGCCCGCGTCGAGTCCGAAGAAAAGATCCGCTTCATGGCGCGCTATGACAGCCTCACCGGCCTGCCGAACCGCGCCTATTTCCATGAGCTCGTCGGCGAGGCCATGGCGTCGGGCAGCCGCGACCGGCTGTGCGCCCTGGCGGTGCTCGATCTCGACGATTTCAAGAGCGTCAACGACACACTTGGCCATCCGGTCGGCGATGGGCTGATCTATGCCGTTGCCGAGCGACTGGCGGCCGTCGCCGGGCAAGGCGTCAATGTCAGCCGCTTCGGCGGCGACGAGTTCATGATCTTCTTCGACCGCGTCGAGGATGAAAGCCATCTGACCGGCCTGCTCGACCAGATCTTTGCCGATCTGCAGGGCGAAGTCGATGTCGCTGGTCACAGCCTGCGCATCCAGGCAAGCGCGGGCGCCGTGCTGTCCAGGGTCGAGGACACCGATGTCGACGCCATGATCGTCAAGGCCGATCTGGCGCTCTACAAGGCCAAGGAACTCGGCAAGAACAACTGGCGACTCTTCGAGGCGGCGATGGATGCGGCGTTCCGCAACCGCCAGATGATGAAGGCCGACCTGCGCACGGCTGTGGAGGGCAAGGCCTTGCGGGTGGTCTATCAGCCCATCGTGGCGATGAACACCATGCGCATCGCCAGCTGCGAGGCGCTGTGCCGCTGGGATCATCCCGACCTCGGGCCGGTTTCGCCCAGCGTCTTCATTCCGCTGGCCGAAGAAATGGGCATCATTTCCGAGATCAGCACCTTCGTGCTCGCGGCGGCCTGCGCTGAATGCGCCAAATGGCCCGCACAGACCAGCGTGTCGGTCAACCTTTCGGCCAAGGATTTCCGCAGCCGCGACGTCGTCCAGAAGGTTCGCGACGCGCTTGCCACTTCGGGGCTCGCCGCTGGCCGCCTCGAGATCGAAGTCACCGAAACCGCGCTGCTCGACGACAAATCGCTGACGCGCCAGTATATCGAGGAACTGAAGCTGCTTGGCGTGCGCATCGCGCTCGACGATTTCGGCACCGGCTATTCAAGCCTGAGCTACCTCCACAAGCTGCCGCTAGACAAGATCAAGATCGACCGTTCGTTCCTGATGGACGTGACCCAGAACAAGCGTTCGCTCGATTTGTTGAAGGGCATCGTCGACCTGACCCGCGTGCTCGGGCTGACCGTCACCATCGAAGGTGTGGAAACGTTCGAACAGCTGAAGATCCTGGTGCATTCGGTGAAACCCGACCTCGTCCAGGGCTTCCTCTTCGGCGCAGCTCTCAGCGCGTCCGGCATCGAAACGATGTCCAATGTGACCTGGCCCTTCGCCGCGGAATTGCGGCCCGTCGCCAAACTCGCGACCACATGAAGCCCAACCTTTAAATCGCGCTTGAAAGCCGTCAAAAAAGCTGTGTATTGCCAAAACGTTAACCTATTGTTAACGTTAATATTCGGTAAACACAGACGATTAGAGTTTCATCTTCTTGTTCATTCGGTCGTCCGGTATGGTTTAGTTGCGACGGCACGAGGGTAACAATGGAAACTCAGCTAGCAGGTATGCCTCTGGTGGCTTCTAGGGCCACCGCTCAGTCTCCTTCGGTGTTTTCTCGTCATATCATGGACGTCCTGGAGCACGTCGAGTATCGCCTTTGCGACGGTGCCGAGGATTTGGAAGCCATCTATCGACTTCGCTACAAATCCTACCTTCATGCTGGCATGGTGAAGCCCGATGCCTCGCGTATGGTAAAGGACGACTTCGACGATCTGCGCAATTCCTACCGATTTGGCGTGTTCTTCGATGGTGTTCTGGTCAGCACCATCAGAATCCACTACGCCTGCGCGAAATACCCTGTTTCCCCCAGCACCGCCGTGTTCGGCGACACGCTTGCGCGGCGGCTGGCAGTTGGCGAGACGTTCGTCGATCCAAGCCGTTTCGCTGCCGATATCGAGTGGTCGACCAGCCTGCGCGTGCTGCCCTACGTGACGCTCAGGCTTGCGGTCGTAGCTTGCAGCCACTTCAAACCGACATATTGCCTGACGGCGGTCAAGGAAGAGCATGCCGGCTTCTATCATCGCATCTTCCGTTCCGAGCAGGCGGTGCCCCCGCGCATCTATCCCGGTCTCACCGTTCCCGTGCATCTGTTCCAGTCGAAGTGCTCCGAAAACATGCAGGCGACGCTGGATCGCTTCCCGTTCTTCAACTCCACGCCGTTCGAGCAGCGCATGCTCTTCCAACGCCCCAAGAGCGGCGAACTCGCACCGCTAACCATCCTGCCCACCGCCAAGTTTTTCCGCGAAGCCGCCTGACACCACTGAAGCCTGCGTAATTCGGCACGCGAGCTCTGGAGCTTTCCCGCCGCTTCCGCGTTCTGGACGACGCCGACGCGGCCATAGAAAGGAACCGACATGCATATTCCCGAGCTAGCACTGACCCCGCTGATCTCGCTGATTGCCGGCGTGCTGATCCTGGTGATGCCGCGGCTGCTCAACTACATCGTCGCGCTCTATCTGATCGTCATTGGGCTGCTCGGGCTGTTTCCGCATCTAGCCGGTTGAAACGCAAAACCCTCAACGTTCGACGTTAGGCCGGCGACAAGCCCTGCCGCCGGCTTTCAACATTCCTTTGAGGCTGTTGTCACTGGTCGTGCGGCAATAGCGCCATTGCTCTTGGCCCGGCTTTTCGCTATGTGCCTCAAAGATGTCTTCGAAGGGGTATTCCTATGGCTGATCACACGCCGACCGGTCCTGTCGAACTGGGCGCGAAGATGGACTATGCCGAACATGACCGCACCTATCATGGCTTTCTGGCGCTGGCCAAATACGGCTCGCTGTTCTGCGGCGCCCTGCTCCTGGCCATGGCTTTCGGCTTCTTCGCAGGCGGCTTCTTCTCCGCGACCATCCTGTTCGTGCTGATCCTCGCCCTCGGCGCCTTCATTCTCCGATAGTCTCTTCAGACCCTTGCCAGGGGGTGTAGCCGGACATCCGGCCGCACTCTTTCGCAAAGCCGCACTCTTGCGCAAACAGGTTCCAGCCGAAAGGATCATGCGGTGGGACAGACGGTTTTCATCCCTCGCGAGCCCGATGCCAGCGAGCCTCGTGTGGCGGCCTCGCCCGATACCGTGAAGCGGCTGGCGGCGCTGGGCTTCGACGTCACCGTCGAGACAGGCGCCGGCACCAGGTCGCGCATTCCAGATGAGGAGTTCGCCAAGGCGGGCGCCGCGATCGGCAAGGCTTCGGATGCGAGCCGGGCGGATGTGGTGCTGAAGGTGCGCCGGCCGACCGACGCCGAGCTGAAGGGCTACAAATCGGGTGCGGCGGTCATCGCCATCATGGATCCCTACGGCAATGACGCCGCGGTCGCGGCGCTTGCCGAGGCTGGGGTCACCGCCTTCTCGATGGAATTCATGCCGCGCATCACCCGCGCCCAGTCGATGGACGTGCTGTCGTCGCAGGCCAATCTCGCCGGCTACCAGGCCGTGATCGACGGCGCATCGGAGTATGACCGCGCGCTGCCGATGATGATGACGGCGGCCGGCACCGTGCCGGCGGCGAAGATCTTCATAATGGGCGTCGGCGTTGCCGGCCTGCAGGCGATCGCCACGGCGCGCCGTCTCGGCGCCGTCGTCACCGCAACCGACGTTCGTCCCGCCGCCAAGGAACAGGTGGCGTCGCTCGGCGCAAAGTTCCTCGCCGTCGAGGACGAGGAGTTCAAGGCGGCCGAGACCGCCGGCGGCTACGCCAAGGAAATGTCGAAGGAGTACCAGGCCAAGCAGGCAGCGCTCACCGCTGAGCACATCGCCAAGCAGGACATCGTCATCACCACGGCGCTGATCCCCGGCCGTCCGGCGCCGAAGCTGGTGTCGGCGGCGATGGTCGCCTCGATGAAGCCGGGCTCGGTGATCGTCGACCTCGCCGTCGAGCGCGGCGGCAATGTCGAAGGCGCAGTTGCAGGCCAGGTGGTGACCACGGCCAATGGCGTGAAAATCGTCGGCCACCTCAACGTGCCCGGCCGCGTCGCCGCATCGGCCTCGCTGCTCTACGCCAGGAACCTGTTCGCCTTCCTCGAGACGCTGGTCGACAAGACCAGCAAGACGCTCGCCATCAACCGCGAAGACGATCTGGTCAAGGCGACGATGCTGACCGACGCTGGCCGCGTGGTGCATCCGGCCTTCGCCAAGGCGGCGGAACAGCCCCATGTCGAACCGGCGGCCATTCCGGCCGAGACCATGGTGGCTGATGCCACGCCGAAGAAGGCTGCACAGAAAAAGGCGTCCGACAAAGCCACTGCCGGCAAGTCCGCCGCCAAGCCGAAGGGGATCGCGTGATGGATCAGACCTTGCAGAAAGCCCTCGATCAGCTCGACCAGGCAAGTGCCGCCGTCCGGCTGGCTGTGCAGAACCTGGCCAACGCGCCCGGTGGCGCCGATGCGGCGGGCGATGCCGCGCACGCACTGTCCGGCGGCGCCATCGATCCCTTCGTCTTCCGCTTCGCCATCTTCGTACTTGCGATATTCGTCGGATACTACGTCGTCTGGTCGGTGACGCCGGCGCTGCACACGCCGCTGATGGCGGTCACCAACGCCATCTCCTCGGTCATCGTCGTCGGCGCGCTGCTGGCCGTCGGCATCTCGGCCTCCGGCATTGCCACCGGCTTCGGCTTCGTCGCGCTGATGCTGGTCTCGGTCAACATCTTTGGCGGCTTCCTGGTCACCCAGCGCATGCTGGCCATGTACAAGAAGAAGGACCGGTAGAGCGCCATGAACGCCAACTTCGCGTCCTTCCTCTACCTGGTCTCCGGCGTCCTGTTCATCATGGCGCTTCGCGGCCTATCTCATCCGACCACCAGCCGCCAAGGCAATCTCTACGGCATGATCGGCATGGGCATTGCCATCGCCACCACGCTGGCGCTGGCGACTCCGTCCGCCGGGCGCTTCGGCCTGATCGTGCTTGGTCTAGCCATCGGCGGCGGCGTCGGCGCCGTTACAGCGCGCCGCATCGCCATGACGTCGATGCCGCAGCTGGTCGCCGCCTTCCACTCGCTGGTCGGCCTTGCCGCCGTCATGGTCGCGGCAGCCGCCATCTACGCGCCGGAAAGTTTCGGCATCGGCACGAATGGCGACATCCACGCCCAGGCGCTGATCGAGATGAGCCTTGGCGTTGCCATCGGCGCCATCACTTTCACCGGCTCCGTCATCGCCTTCCTCAAGCTCGATGGCCGCATGTCGGGCAAGCCGATCATGATCGGCGGCCGTCACATCATCAACGCGGTCCTCGGCATCGCGCTGATCGTGCTGATCGTGCTTCTGGTCACCACCGAGGCCAAGCTGGTGTTCTGGCTGATCGTCGCGGCGTCGCTGGCGCTCGGCGTCCTCTTGATCATCCCGATCGGCGGCGCCGACATGCCGGTCGTCGTCTCGATGCTGAATTCCTATTCCGGCTGGGCGGCGGCCGCACTCGGCTTCACGCTTGGCAATCTGGCGCTGATCATCACCGGCGCTCTGGTCGGCTCGTCCGGCGCCATCCTGTCCTACATCATGTGCAAGGGCATGAACCGGTCGTTCATCTCGGTCATCCTCGGCGGCTTCGGCGGCGAGACCGCGGCGGTTGCCGATGACGGCATCGAACGCACGGTCAAGCAGGGCTCGGCCGACGACGCTGCCTATCTGATGATGAACGCACAGAAGGTCATCATCGTGCCGGGCTACGGCATGGCGGTCGCCCAGGCCCAGCACGCGCTGCGCGAAATGGCCGACAAGCTCAAGGCCAATGGCGTGGATGTCAAATACGCCATCCACCCCGTGGCCGGCCGCATGCCCGGCCACATGAACGTGCTGCTCGCCGAAGCCAATGTTCCCTATGACGAAGTGTTCGAACTGGAAGACATCAACTCCGAGTTCGCGCAGGCCGATGTCGCCTATGTCATCGGCGCCAATGACGTCACCAATCCGTCCGCGCGCGACGACAAGTCGTCGCCGATCTACGGTATGCCGATCCTCGACGTCGACAAGGCCCGCACCTGCCTGTTCGTCAAGCGCTCGCTCGGCTCGGGCTATGCCGGCATCGACAACACGCTGTTCTACAAGGACGGCACCATGATGCTGCTCGGCGACGCCAAGAAGATGACCGAGGAAATCGTCAAGGCCATGGATCACTGATCCCGCCGCAACTTTCCACTGGAAGGTTGTCGGTCCATCATCGGAAACAAAAAAAGCCCGGTTCGGACCGGGCTTTTTATGTTGAAGACCGGTTCAGCGGCTGGTCAGGAAAACCGCTTCCTCGTCGTCGCGCTGCCTGCCGCCCAGTGCTGCCGCAGCGCTGGCGATGAAGGCGCCGATAACCAGCGACAGGGCGCCAAGCAGTGCGAAGGTGGCGCTGCCTTTCCGGGCGGCGTCGGCGGCCTGCTTGGCCTTGACCTTGGCGTCCTCGACCCTGGCCACCAGGGCGTCGACACGCGCCTTGGCGTCAGCCTCGGAAAGCCCGGTGCGGGCGGCGACCAGCTGCGACAGATAGGTCTTGTCGTCAGCCGAAATTTCGCCTGCCGCCGCACTGGCGACGAGGATGCGCGAAGCCTGCCCGGCCGCAGCCGCATCGCTGTCCGGATTGGCCGCCGCGAGCCTGGCGGCATCAGCCGGACGGAACAGCGTATCCACAAGATAGGACGTTGCATTGTCGGCCGGTGCGCTGCCGGCATTGGCGGACGCGCCGGCCGAAGCACCCATGGCGGCGCCTGAGGCAACGGTAGAAGCCGCCTGCACGCCTGAACCAAGCACTGCCGACAGCGCCGACCCGAGAATGCCGACGACCAGCAATGTCGCCAGCGCCCAGGCGAGGAGGCCGTGCGCGGTGTCACGGAAATAGACCTCGTCGGTGTGGATGCCGACCCATTTGGTGCGCAGGCGTCCGGCAAGATAGCCACCGACCCCGGAGGACAGCCATTGCACGATGATGAGCCAGATCGCGCCGGACACCGCGAAGGTGGTCAGCGAGGCACTGGCGCCGGACCATGGCGAGACCATGGTCAGCCCCAGTCCTGAGCCGAGCAGCATGAGGATGAAGGTCAGCGTCGAGGCCGCGAAGGCGCCGGCGATGATCGGCCCCCAGCTGACGGCCGTGGCGGAGGATTCTGTTGAAGCAGATACGTCGACAGCCGATACGGTGGACTGCATCGACGCCTCCTACCGTACGAACAGCATGATGAGAATGATGATCGGGATCGGAATACCGAGCAACCAGAGCAAAATACCGCGTCCCATAAAGAGCCTCCCTGCGAGAAATTGATCGATGTCGTCACAATGTTCCTGAGCGATTTCCGTTCCGAGGAGCAATGAAATGATTTGCTTACCGGGAACGGAACTATTTTCCGCGCGGCCCGAGGCACGACTGCGAAACTGTGGATTGGTTCACGGAGGTCCACATGGGCTGCCGTGTATTGTTGGCTCGGTGAGCCGGGGGTAGCATGAGCGATCCCGCCGTCGGATGTCGTCAACGGAGACGCTGATGCCCAAGACTGTCGCATCGCTGGCTTACAAAAAGGCGCAGCCCAGCCAGGCGGTGGTGATCGTGCATGGCATGGGCGAGCAGCGGCCGATGGGTACGCTGAGGGGATTCGTCCAGGCGGTCTGGAGCAGCGATCCCACCCGTGCTCCACCCTACGCCCAGATTCCCGATCCGGCCGTTTCCGGCGCCACGATCAACCAGAGCTGGATCACGCCCGACAGCCGGACCAAGTCACACGAGCTGCGCCGCATCACCACGCCCTACGACGTCGATGGCCGCCGTACCGATTTCTACGAGCTTTATTGGGCCGACATCACGCAAGGCACGACGCGCGGCCGGCTGGCCGCCTGGGTGACGAACCTGTTGTGGCGCAAGCCCGCCGACATTCCGCTCGACGCCCGCAAGCTTTACGTCGCCACACTTCTGATCGTTATCGTCATTCTGGGCGCAGCACTCGTGCTGGCAACATCGGTCTGGCAACAGGCCGTTACCTTGACGACCGGCCTGATGATCACCACCCTCGCTTCTTTTGTCATCTGGGCGGTGGATCAGTTCGCCCTGCCCTATTTCGGTGACGTCGCCGCTTATGTGCGCGCCGAGGCGGCGACGATCGAGAAGCGTGCGCTGATCCGCGACAGAGGCCTGACGTTGCTCAAGACGCTGATGAAGGACGATGCTTACGACCGCATCGTGCTGGTCTCGCACAGCCTTGGGTCGATCATCGCCTATGATTTGCTGCAGATCCTGTGGGCCGAGTTCCGGCCGCGAAGGCTGGAAGCGGTCCGCGACAAGGCCAAACTGGCGGCGGTCGAGGCCGTCGACAAGGCAACGCTCGGCTCTGATGGGTCAGCGTGGCCAAAGAACCTTGAAGACCTCGCCGGATTCCGGCGCGGTCAATGGGCGCTCTACCAGCAGCTTCGGACCAAGGACGCCGACCACCCGCTGCCCTGGAAGATCAGCGATTTCGTCACGCTTGGCAGTCCGCTCTCCCACAGCGAATTCCTGGTGACCTACAATCTCGCGGAATTCAGGCGTGGCCTTGCCGAGCGCCTGTTCTCGGCTTGCCCGCCGATTGCCGATGACGGGCGCCCCGGCGGCACCGTGCTTTACCGGGAAGGACACAGCCAAGGCAAGGCGCAGCGCGCGGTGCATCATGGCGCGGTGTTTGCGGCAACGCGCTGGACGAACGTCTACGACCGCGGCAATGGCTGGGCGACAGGCGATCCGATTTCCGGTCCGATGACGGAAAACTTCGGCCCCGGTGTGGAGAACATCCAGATCGAGCTTCGCAGCTCACTTGGCCGTATCTTCACCCACACGCTTTATTGGTCATCGACGGCAAACGGCGTCGAAATCGCCCTGCCGGCGGGCACCGCGCCGCGCTCGCATCTGCAAGTGCTGCGCGACGCGGTGGACCTTGGTCGGAAGCTGGAGCCAAAGGCCTGACCCGGAGTGGAGCTCCGGCGGCAAGGCGCCCAGCCATCAAATGTCCAGATTGGCAACTGACAGCGCGTTGTCCTGGATGAATTCGCGCCGCGGCTCGACCTCGTCGCCCATCAGCCGCGAGAACAAGCTGTCAGCATCGGTGGCGTCATTGACCTTGACCTGCAGCAGCGAGCGCACACTCGGGTCGAGCGTGGTTTCCCACAGCTGCTCGGCATTCATCTCGCCGAGGCCCTTGTAGCGCTGCATGGTCAGGCCCTTGCGGCCGGTCGCAAACACCGCGTTGAGCAGCGCCAGCGGCCCCGAAATGGTTTCGGAGACATCCTTGCGGCGCAGCACCGGCGGCTCGCCATAGACCTCCATGAGGCGCGGGGCATAGCGGTCGAGCTGGCGTGCGTCGGCTGAATTTATCAGCCCGGCATCGAGCTGCGCGAATTCCTTGACGCTGCGCACCGTGCGCTCGAACACGTAGCCGCCGACGCCCTCATTGGAAGTCGACAGCCGGCCGGTCCAGCCGCGCTCGGTGTCTTCGGCAATGATGTCGAGGCGCTGGGCGACGCGCTCGGCCATGGCGTTGGCGCGGCCGAGATCGTTCAACACGTCGGCATTGAGCGCGCCGGCGATCGCCGCCTGTTCGACCACGCCCCTGTTGTAGCGCGTATGCAGCCCGTTGATGAGCTGGCGTACTGCCAGTGCATCGTCGATCGAGCCGCGCAGATCCTGTCCGGCCCGCGCCTCGCCGGAGGCAAGCGTCAGCGACGCCTCTTCCAGCCCGGAGCCGATCAGGAATTCCTCGAAGGCGCTCTCGTCCTTGATGTATTGCGAGCTTTTTCCGCGCGTCACTTTGTAGAGCGGCGGCTGGGCGATGTAGAGATGGCCGCGCTCGATCAGCTCCGGCATCTGGCGGAAGAAGAAGGTGAGCAGCAAGGTCCTGATATGGGCGCCGTCGACGTCGGCGTCGGTCATCAGGATGATCTTGTGGTAGCGCAATTTGTCGGCGTTGAACTCGTCCTTGCCGATCGAGGTGCCGAGCGCAGTGATCAGCGTGCCGATCATCTCGGAGCCGAGCATGCGGTCGAAGCGCGCCCGCTCGACATTGAGTATCTTGCCGCGCAACGGCAGGATTGCCTGGTTCTGGCGCGAACGGCCGCCCTTGGCCGAGCCGCCGGCCGAGTCACCCTCGACGATGAAGATTTCGGATTTCGCCGGGTCGCGTTCCTGGCAGTCGGCAAGCTTGCCAGGCAGAGAGGTGACGCCGAGCGAGCTTTTGCGAGTGATGTCGCGGGCCTTGCGCGCGGCTTCGCGCGCCGCAGCCGCCTGGATCACCTTGTCGATGACCACCTTGCCCTCGGTCGGGTGTTCTTCCAGCCAGGTGCCAAGCGCCTCGTTGACCAGGCCTTCGACCACCGGGCGGACTTCCGACGAGACCAGCTTGTCCTTGGTCTGCGAGGAGAATTTCGGGTCGGGAACCTTGACCGACAGCACCGCCGTCAGGCCTTCGCGGCAGTCGTCGCCGATCAGCGCCACCTTTTCCTTCTTGGTCAGGCCCGACGATTCGCCATAGCCGGTGATCTGGCGCGTCAGCGCGCCACGGAAGCCGGCCAGATGGGTGCCGCCATCGCGCTGCGGGATGTTGTTGGTGAAGGCCAGCACGTTCTCGTGGTAGCTGTCGTTCCACCACATCGCCACTTCGACGGTGATGCCGTCGCGCTCGGCCTTGATGGCGATCGGCTTGTCGATCAGCGGTTTCTTGACCCGGTCGAGATATTTGACGAACTCTTCCAGGCCGCCATCATAGTGCAGCTCGTGGCGCACGAGATCGGCATGGCGGGCATCGGTCAAAATGATGCGTACGCCGGAATTCAGGAAGGCGAGCTCGCGCAGCCGATGCTCCAGCGTGCCGAAGTCGAATTCGACCATGGTGAAGGTTTCGGACGACGGAAAGAAGGTGAGCTCGGAACCGCTGCGGCCCTCATAGGTGCCGGGCTGCTTGTCCTGCTCATAGCTGCCGGTGGCCTTGAGCGGCGCATCGGCATTGCCATGCGTGAAGCTCATCTCGAAAATCTGGCCGTTGCGGCGGATTTTCAGCTTCAGCCAGGCCGACAACGCGTTGACCACCGAGACGCCGACGCCGTGCAGGCCGCCAGACACCTTGTAGGAATTCTGGTCGAATTTGCCGCCGGCATGCAGCTGCGTCATGATCACTTCGGCCGCCGAAATGCCTTCGCCAGTGTGAATATCGGTCGGAATCCCGCGGCCATTGTCGATAACGGTGACCGAACCGTCGGGATTAAGCGTCACCGTGACGAGGTCGGCATGGCCGGCCAGCGCCTCGTCGATGGCGTTGTCGACCACCTCATAGACCATGTGATGCAGGCCCGAGCCGTCGTCGGTATCGCCGATATACATGCCCGGCCGCTTGCGGACAGCGTCCAACCCCTTCAAAACTTTGATGGAATCGGCGCCGTATTCGGCCTCAGCGCCGTTGGCGTTGTCGCTTTGATCGCTCATGAAAACCTGTCTGATTGATGCCGCATGCTCAGCGCGAAAAAATGGCTTCGAATCACGCCGCTTTGATGTCCTAGATATAGGCGCAAAAGGCGGTTTTTCCAAGGTTTGCGGGCATTTCAGGGCTGAATCCCGAGCTGGCAGCCGGCTATTTTTTCGCGGCTTTCAATTTGGCCAGAAGACCGCGCAGATATTTGATCGTGGGTTTGTCCCTCGGCGCCAGTTTGCCTGTGCGGTCAAGCTCCAGCGTCAGGTCTAGCGCCTGCGACAACACAGCCTTCGGATTCTTCGCCACATAGGCATAGTTGATGTAGGCCTGTACCAGATCGAATTGCCAGATCGCATTGTCTGGATCGGACAGGGCCAACCGCTGGCGGATGGCCAGGCTGGCTTCGAAGGCCTTCTTCGAGCCCTCATAGTGGCGCTGCTCGGTCTCCAGCAGGCCTATTTCCTCGAACGTGATCGACAGGTCGCGCTGCCAGTCGGAATTGCCCGGGTCGAGATTTGCCAATCGGTTGGCAATGACGAGACTGTCCTGATAGTTCTGCAAAGCACCGGCGATATTGCCCTGGGCATCAAACACGCCGGCAATTTTTTCCAAACAGACCGATAGGTCGCGCTGCCAGTCGGTGTTGCCTGGGTCCCTGGCGGCAAGGTCTCGCGCCGTGGCCAGCGCTTGCTGGTAGGCCTCCAACGCGAGTGGCCAGTCCTTCTGGTCGCCGTAAGCATTGCCGATCTTGGCGTAACCGACCGACAGGTCGCGCTTCAAATCGGTGTCGTTTGAGTCGCGGCGCACCAGCGCTTCGGCGATTATTTGGCTCTTGTTGTAGGCGTCGAGCGCGCCCGCAGCGTCGCCACGCTCGCGCAGGACGTCGCCGATCCTGGTGTAGCTGACGGAGACGGCGCGCTGATGCCTGGGGTCGTCGGGGTTGTTCTGCGCCAGCGCCAGCCGAATTCTCAGGCTCTCTTCGAATGCAGTCTGGGCGCCATCCAGCTGGCCGGCGGTGCGGGCAAGGCCGCCGATTTCGTCGTAGGTAATGGTCAGATCGCGCAGCAGATAGACGCTGTTCGGCTCGGCATCGGCCAATTGCTGCTTGATGGACAGGCTTTGCCGGTAGGCCTGGGCTGCCGCACCCACATCGCCTTGCGTGGCCAGCACATTGCCGATCTTATCATGGGCCATGGCGAGATCGCCGAGCCAGTCCTTCTTGTCCGGCACGTTTGTGGTCAGGCCCTGCAACATGTCCCTGGCCGCCTCATAGTTTTGCAGGGAGGCCGGCAGATCGCCTTGCGCCATCTTGATGTTGGCGAACTTGATATGGCCGATGGCGAGGTCGCGCTTGACGCTCGGATCGGTTTCTTGACGCGCTCGCTGCTCAAGATTGGCAACCAGCGCCGCAAAGGCGCGGCCGGCGGCGTCGGTGTTGCCAACCGTTGTGTAGAGGATGCCGAGCTCTTCCAGCGTGCGGCTTTGGCGGTCGGCCTGTTCCAGGCTGAGCGAGGTCTGCCCGGCTTCGCCATAGAGCGCCAGCACCGTTTCATAGTCCTTGATGGCGGTTGCATAGTCCAGGGTGGCACGCGCCGCGCCGCCCGAGAGAAATCGCGTCGCGGCTTCGGACAGGGTGCGGCTGACGAAATTGGCCTTCAACGCCTGGCGCGAGACATTGTCGACGTCGGCGGCCTTGGCGAGGATCACGCGTGCACCATCGAAAGCGCCGAGCGCCAACTGTTCCTCGGCCTGGCGGCGCAGTTCGGTCACCTGCGGGTCGTCGGCGGCCAGCGTCTTCATCTCGCCGCGCACCTTGACGAAGGCGTCGGCCGCCTCGCGCAGCTTGGCGTCCAGGCTTTCGCCGGAGAGATGGCTGGTGTCGGAACTGATCAGCGCGCCATAGAGCGGCGCCAGCGGCATGTCGGCATCGCTGGCGACCCGTTCGACCGCGCCGCGCATTTCCGGCGTCACATCGGCCATGGCAAGCAACAGCCGCTCGCGCTCCGGCAGTTGTTCCTTGGCCGCCGAGGCGAAGAACAGCTTCGGCAGCCCGCTTTCGACGTAGGGCAGCTGTTTTCCGCGCGAAAGGTCGTAGACCTCCTGCTGCACCAGCGTCAGCACCGAGCGGATTTCGAGCCCGTCGGTGCCGAGGTATTTGATCAGCGCCGCTGTAAAGGGCGAATTCGCACCGGTACCGTCGGCAGCCGTCTCGCCGGGCGCCGCCGAAAAGGCGAACAGGATGTTTTCCGCCTTGCCGACGCGTCCGAGGCCCGGCTTGATCTTGTCCACAAGGTCCTTGATCAGCGATGTGGCGCCACGCCCGTCGCCGTTGCCGCCTGTGAACGGATCGCTGCGGCAGGCGTCGAGCACGATCAGCCCGACCTTCGCCGTGGCGGCAACCGCATCGCGCACTTCCTCCAGCGGCAGGCTGGTCTTCTCCAGCTGGTCGAGCGAGGAGGCATCGGCATCGACCGGCAGAAGACGGTTGTCGCCGGAGATTTCGACGCCATGGCCGGAGAAATACACCAGCGCCACGTCGGCGCCCATGGCGTCCTCGCGAAAATCGTCGAGAGCCCGGCGCATGCGCCTGAGATCACGATTGGTCTCGACCACGACCTCGAAGCCGAGCTTCTTCAGCGCCACTTCCATCACCTCGCCGTCATTGACAGGATTGGCCAGCGGCCGCACCAGCCGGTAGTCGTCCTCGGCAATGACCAACGCCACGCGCCGCTCCGCCACCGCTGTGGCGGTGGTCGCAAGCATCAACAGCAAGGCAAACAACAGGCGCAAATCGAACCGCCCCCGGCTCAGTCACCTGCCGACCATTCCACCTCTTTATGGCATGAGCAAGCCGGGGCCGGCTGCGTTACGCAGCCCGCATCGGCTTCAGCGCCCCGCTCCAGCGCGAGAGCTCGTCCAGCATGGTCTTGGTCCCACCCTCTACCTGCTCACTAGCCTGGAAGGAGCCGTCGCTCTCCAGCAGTTTCTGATACATCGGCAGCGCGACGCCTTCCGAGATGGGCATGACGCCCACCGCGGTCAGCAGCGGCTTCAGCGCCTGCGCGGCGCGCAGGCCTCCGGAAACGCCGCCATAGCTGAAGATGGCGGCTGGCTTGTATTTCCATTCGCGCGCAAGGTAGTCGATGGCGTTGACGATCGCAGGCGCCACGAAATAATTGTACTCCGGCGCAACGAACACGAAGGCGTCGGCGGCATCAATGACCTTCGACCAGGCTTTGGTGTGGTCGTTCTGGTAATTGCCGAGCCTGGGGTGATGCGGCTCGTCCAGAACCGGCAGATGGAACGTGGCAATGTCGGTCAGCACCGGTTCGAATTTGCCGTGCTCGCGGGCAAAATCCTCCAGCCAGTGGGCGAAGACCGGCCCGGCGCGGCCCGGCCGCGTGCTGCCGATTATGATGTTCAGCTTGTGCTTCAAGCGGACTCTCCTGGGCGATTGGCAGTAGCTGTTGGTAACTGTCACCTATGGCAGAGTGTCCAACCGGACAAGCCGCAACCGTTTCACCGGCGGTCACGATCCGATGAACACACCGTCTGTCGGGCACACCGGGCGCTGCAGCGTTTCAGTTTGCCGTTCGGTCACATGGACGCCCGGATTGCCAGCCACTACATCTGAGCTATCAGCGGAGCACCTCATGGACACGCAGCCCGTCCCCTTCGTGCCGCCGGCGCCCAGGCCGCGCACGACGCCGCCTTCGACGCTGGAGATGATGCGGATCGTCTACCGCAATCCGCTCGAACTGTGGGGCGAGCACACCTACAACGAGCCCTGGATTTCGGCGAATGGCGTCGGCGGGCATCTGATCGTCGCCAACGATCCCGGCCTTATCCGCCACGTGCTGATCGACAACGCCAAGAACTACAAGATGGCGACGGTGCGCCAGATGATCCTGCGACCGATCTTGCGCGACGGGCTGTTGACCGCCGAAGGCGAGGTGTGGAAGCGCTCGCGCAAGGCGATGGCGCCGGTGTTCACGCCGCGGCATATCTTCGGCTTCGCCGAGCCGATGCTGCGCCGCACGATGCAGTTCGTCGCCCGCTACGAGGAGGGCGGCATGACCGATGTCGCCCACGACATGACGCTGCTCACCTACGATATCCTGGCCGAAACGCTGTTTTCGGGCGAGATTGCGGGCGAGCCCGGCAGTTTCGCGCAGGAAATCGACCGCCTGTTCGAAACCATGGGCCGTGTCGATCCGCTCGACCTGTTGCGCGCGCCCGAATGGCTGCCGCGGCTGACCCGCATCCGCGGCCGCAAGACCATGGCGTATTTCCGCAAGATCGTCACCGATACAGTCAAGATGCGCGAGGAGCGGCTGAAGCGCGACCCCGACACCGCGCCGCAGGATTTCCTGACGCTTCTGCTGCGCGCCGAAGGCCCCGACGGGCTGACGCGGGCGGAAGTCGAGGACAACATCATCACCTTCATCGGCGCCGGCCACGAGACCACCGCGCGGGCGCTGGGCTGGACGATCTACTGCCTCGCCGAAGCGCCGTGGGAGCGCGAAAAGGTCGAGCGCGAGATCGATGCCGTGCTGGCGCGCGAACCCGACCCGACGAAATGGCTCGACGCAATGCCGTTCACCCGCGCCGCCTTCGAGGAGGCGCTGCGGCTTTATCCGCCGGCGCCGTCGATCAACCGCGAGCCGATCGAGACGGAGACCTGGAACGATCTGGTGCTCCCCAAGCGCGCGGCCGTACTGGTGATGCCTTGGGTCGTCCACCGCCACAGAAAACTGTGGGACATGCCCGACGCCTTCATGCCCGAACGCTTCCATCCGGGAAACCGCGAGAAGATCGACCGCTTCCAGTATCTGCCGTTCGGCGCCGGTCCGCGCATCTGCATCGGCGCCAGCTTCGCCATGCAAGAGGCGATCATTGCGCTGGCCATCATGCTGTCGCGCTTCCGCTTCGATGTGACCGCCGAGACCAAGCCGTGGCCGGTGCAGAAACTGACGACACAGCCGCAAGGCGGCCTGCCGATGCAGGTGACGCGGCGCGTTTAACGGCGCAACGCCTTGTTACGCGATGCCGGCGGGCTTGCGCTGGAACTGGCCTGCGGCGCGGAAGCGCCAGAGATAGCTGGGCAGGATTGTGCCGATAGACTGCGGCTGGATGTCGAGGCCGGCAAGGTTCCGGTTGGCCTTGTTGGCCTCCTCCGACACGATGTTGGGCTGGCGCAGCAGCAGCACCTGGTCCTTGGTCAGCAACGGGTTGGGCAGCAGGCCGAGGATCGAGGCCTGCAGATTGGCCATCCACCACGGCACCGGGACCAGGAGCCGCTTGCGCTCGATGACGGTGAGCAGCTCTTCCATGCACTGCTTGAAGGTGAGCACTTGCGGCCCGCCGAGTTCATAGATCTGGCCGCCCTTGATCTTGCCCTCGACCGAACGCGCCACCGCTTCGGCGACATCGCCGACATAGACCGGCTGGAACTTGGTCTGGCCGCCGCCGATCAGCGGCAGCACCGGCGAATAGCGCGCCATGTCGGCGAAGCGGTTGAAGAAACTGTCCTCGGGTCCGAAATTGATCGACGGACGGAAGATGACGGCGTCCGGGATCGTCTCCAGGACGGCCTTTTCGCCGAGCGCCTTGGTGCGGGCATAGTCGGATTCGGCGTTGAGGTCGGCGCCCAGCGCCGAGATGTGGGTGAGCCCTGCGCCGACCGAGCGTGCGGCTTCGGCGACGGCGCGGGCGCCGAATTCGTGCACGGTGTTGAATTTCTGCCGGCCGCTTTCATGCGGGATGGCGACCAGATTGATGACATGGTCGGCGCCCTGCACGGCGCGGTCGACAGACCAGCGCACGCGCACATTGGCCTGCACCGGCTGGATCTGGCCGACATTGCCGAGCGGCTGCAAATGTCCCGCCAGATCGGGCCGGCGCACCGCCACCCTGATGCGGTAGCCGCGCTTGGCCAGCGCCCGCACGATGTGGCGGCCGACGAAGCCGGAGCCGCCGAAGACGACCACGAGCTTGGGGATCTGCAGGATTTCGGTCATGGCTGGCTCCGGCGCTCGAAAGCTTGGCTGAAGCCGTTTCATAGTCCGTTTTGGGCCAAAGGCAAAGGGTGACGCGTCGTCGCTGCCACCCTCTTATGGACCTTCAGAACGCCTTGCCGAGGCGCGCGTCGACCGACTGGCGGTTGCCGCCGCGGATAACGAAGAACAGCAGGATGGCCGCCCATAGAAGCGACTTTTCAGCGCCGGAAAAGCCCTGGCCGACAGTGATCCAGTGGAACCAGACGGTGACCAGCAGCACGATCATACCGGCAAAGGCGGCGGGCCGAGTCAACAGGCCGATGGCGATCAGAATGCCGCCGAAGAATTCGGTGCAGGACAAAAGCAGCGACCAGAACGCGCCGGGATAGAAGCCGAGGCCTTCGACCATCTCGGCGGTGCCGAAAGGGTTGGTGATCTTCTGCGAGCCGTGAATGGTGAGAAACCCGCCGGCGACGACGCGCAGAAGGGTTTCGGCGCCATCATACAGGGACGAATACAGGCGGCCAAACACCGGAACGATAAGTTTGCCCCGGGAAGCGTCGGTGGTTGCGGACATCGTAGCTCCTGTTGTTGTGACGATCCCTTGCAAACGCCCGATGGTTCCGGCAAGTCAAGTTAACAAAAGTTAACTTCCGCCATCATGTTTTAGCACACAGAGCACGAACGCAGAAAACCCCGCCGAAGCGGGGTTTTCCGGGTGACGCAACTGTCGGGACAGAGCGCAACGCGGCGGATAACCTGAGACGGCATACGCCCGCCCGGGCCCTAAACGCATCCACAGAAGACACCGACCGGGCAAACCCGACCCGGCAGCTATTGGTCGTTGCGATCGGTAGAAAGGTTCAGCCAGGTCGCGTAAAAATTCGTTGTCGCAGGACTGCTTCAGCCCGAATAGCGCTCGGCGAATTCGGAAATGCGCTGCACTACGGCTTTGGAGGCATTGATGCCGCGCGCCTGCGCCTTCTCGGCCGCTTCGGCCCGCGCCCGGCCCGGCACGTGCACGCCAAAGCGCCGGCGCAGCCGGTCGAGCTGGTCCTTCATGCGCTGCTCGAAATCCGGGTCGAGCAGCTTGGGCTCGACAGCGAGCACGAACAGGCCGGTTCCGGGGCTGTCCGGTCCGCCGGAGAACCACGGCGCGTCGAGCGACCAGTTGGCGCCCGACAGGCCGGCAGCCAGGACTTCGACCATCAGCGCGATGTTGGCGCCACGCTGGCCGCCGAAGGCCAGCATGGCGCCCTTCATGGCCGCGGCCGGATCGGTGGTCGGATTGCCGCTGGCGTCCAGCGCCCAGCCTTCGGGGATCTTCTTGCCGTCCTCGGCCGCCTTGCGGATGTTGACGAAGGCGGTGGCGCTCGACGACTGGTCGATGACCAGCGGCGCGCCATCGGCGGCGGGTGCCGCAAACGACATCGGGTTGGTGCAATAGACCGGCTTGACCGAGCCCGAGCCTGCCAGCACCGCCGGCCCGTTGGTGGCGGCGAAGGAGACCAATCCCAGCTGCGCCAGACGCCCAGTGAAATAGCCTAGTGCGCCGCAGGTATAAGCGTTCTTCTGCGAGAAGATGGCGACGCCGAACAGCTTTGCCGCCTTGGCGAGGTCGTCGATGGTGCGGTCGAAGCCGGTATGGGCGAGGCCGCCACGCGCATCGGATTGATAGACGGCGAGCGCCGGCCTGGTGATCACGGGATCGGCATTGCCGTCGATGCGGCCGGCTTCCAGCGCTTCGAGGTAATCGATGAAATGGGTCAGCCCGACGGTCGAAAGCCCTTCCGCCTCGGCGGCAATGATCGAGGCGGTGAGCGACTTCGCCGCCTCCTCATTGGCGCCGGCGCCGAGCGCCGCCATCCGGCACAGCCCTGTTGCCTGGTCGAGAGAGAGTTGCATGGTGCGGACCCGATTGGTGGTGAGTGATTAGGGAGTAGTCAGTAGGGAGTAGCGAAAGCAAGCGGTTTCCCGGTCATATGCTGACTACTCACTACTGCCTACTCACTATTCCCTAGCCCACCTTGTTCGGTATGCGCGCCTCGATCTTGCTGAATGCAAACACCAGTATGCCGGTGATGATCATGTAGATCAGCGCCAAAAGCAGCAAGGGTTCGTAGGTGAGGTAGGTGTCCTGCCGGACCTTGGACGAGACTGCGAAGATGTCGATGACGCTGATCGTCGCCACCAGCGGCGTCGACTTCAGCTGCAGCACGGTTTCGCCGGTCAGCGTCGGCAGCGCCCGGTAGATGGCCTGCGGCAGCCAGATGCGGCGGAAAATCTTCCAGCGGCTCATGCCGAAAGCGCGGGCCGCCTCTAACTGCCCCTTCGGCACGCCGGCAAAGGCGCCGCGCATCACTTCGCCCTCATAGCCGGCGAAGGACAAGGTCAGCGCCAGCACTCCATAAGGCCAGGCTTGCCTCAGATACGGCCACATCCAGGATTCGCGGATCCAGGGAAATTGCGGAAACAGCGAGCCCAGCCCGTAATAGAGCAGCCATAGCTGGATCAGCAGCGGCGTGCCCCTGATGACGGTGCAGAATGTCCTGGCGGGCGCGGAAAACCAGAAAGAGCCGGCGGCCTGCGCGAGCCCGAGCGGCACGGCGAGCAGGAAGCCGAGAAAGCAGGTGACGGCCAGGATCCACAGCGACCGCCAGATGCCGAGAAGCCCCATTTCATAATATTGCGGCAGCCAGTCCCAGCGCATGAAGAAGGCGGCGCTCAGCACCAGCCCGATCGCGATCAGGATCAGCACGATGCGATGCGGCTGCAGCCACAGCGACGTCCGCGCGGCAACATTGATGATGATCGCTTCTCCGGCCATCAGCGCGCATCCTTGAGCGACGGCATACCGCGCCGCGACCAGGCCTCGAGACGGCCGATGAGGAGGTTGGAGACCAGCGACAAGATGAGATAGAGCACGCCCGCGGCGAAAAAGAAGGTGAAATAGGCTTTGGTGACGCCCGCCGCCTGCCGCGTCGCCAGCGCCAGCTCGTAAAAGCCGACGACCGCCAGAAGGGCCGTATCCTTGGTGGCGATCAGCCACAGATTGGCGAGCCCGGGTATGGCGAAGGGCAGCATCGCCGGCAAGGTGATGCGCCGCAGCATGAGCCCGGGTGACATGCCATAGGCGCGGGCGGCTTCGATCTGGCCCTGCGGTATGGCCAGGATGGCGCCACGAATCACTTCGGTCGAATAGGCGCCCTGGACAAAGCCGAGCACGGCGATGCCTGCCGCAAGGCCGCTGATGTCGACGCGCTGGTAGCCCATTGCCGTCAGCGCCTGGTTGATCAGGTCTGTTCCGGCATAATAGAGCAGCAGGATCAGCACCAGTTCGGGCACGGCGCGCACGATGGTGGTGTAAACCGCCAGCAAGTCGCGTACGACCGGCCCGCCGTAAAGCTTGCCAAAGGCGCCCCCGGTGCCGATCAGGAGACCAAGGACCGTGGCGCCGAGCGCGATCTCGATCGAATGGAGCAGCCCAAGCAAGAGCGTGCCGCCCCAGCCCGGCGGATTGGGCGAAAGAAGCTCGATTATGCCGGCCGCCGAGGCCGAAAGAAGTGCGTCGATCAGCGTCGCCCCCGGATTGCTGGCTTCAACCACCGCCGACGGCAGCGCCGGCGGGGGCAGGGAGGCATGGCGCTAACGCCGTGCCCCCTAGCTCATGCGAGGATCGTCAGTTCGACTGCGCGCCGCCACCACCGTAAATGTCGAAATCGAAGTATTTCTTCGATATCTCGTCATATTTGCCGTTCGAGCGGATCGCCTTGATGCCGGCGTTGATCTTGGCCTTAAGGTCGGTGTCTTCCTTGCGCACGCCGGCGCCCACGCCCGGTCCGAGCACTTCATCGTCCGGAGCCACCATGCCCTTCAGATCGCAGCAGGCCTTGCCCTGGTCCGACTTCAGGAATGCGTCGAGCGCGATCGAATCCGCCTGGACGGCGTCGAGGCGGCCTGCGGCCAGATCGTTGTTGGCTTCGTCCTGGGTCTGGTATTCCTTGATCTCGGCGGCCGTGGGGCCGAAATGCTTCTTGGCATAGGCCGAATGGGTGGTCGACACCTGCACGCCGAGCACTTTGCCCTTGAGATCGTCCGGCGTGGCGCCGAATTTCTGGTCCTTCGGGCCGATGATGGCGGTCGGCGTGTTGTAGTACTTATCCGAGAAGTCGATGGTCTTCTCGCGTTCGGCGGTGATCGACATCGAACTGGCGATGACGTCAATCTTCTTGGTCGTCAGCGCCGGGATGATGCCGTCCCAGGCGACAGGCGTGATGACGCAGTCGAGCTTCTCCTCGGCGCAGACGGCGTCGATGAACTCGATTTCCCAGCCAACCCATTTGCCGGAAGCGTCCGGCGAGGTGAAGGGCGGATAGGGCTCGGCGGCGACGCCGATCTTGACCGGATCGGCCTTGGCCACGCCCATGGCGGCGACGCCGAGCAGCAGCGCTGCGGCGAATGTTTTCAGAACAGTCTTCATGTCACGACTCCCAGTTTGTTGTTGGTTCCCGGTTTTCTTCCGTCCCGGCTTGTCCTAGCCGATGTTGCGGATGAACTGCTTCAGCCTTTCGGATTTCGGTGCGCCGAATATCTGCTCCGGCGGCCCCTCTTCCTCGACCAGCCCGTTGCAGAGGTAGACGACATGGGTCGCGACCTCGCGGGCGAATTTCATTTCATGCGTGACCAGCACCATGGTGCGGCCCTCGCGCGCCAGGTCGCCGATCACCTTCAGCACCTCGCCGACCAGCTCCGGGTCCAGCGCCGAGGTCGGCTCGTCGAACAGCATGACGCGCGGGTTGATGGCCAGGGCGCGGGCGATCGCCGCGCGCTGCTGCTGGCCGCCCGAGAGATAGGCCGGATAGACGTCGCGCTTTTCGGCGAGGCCGACGCGCGCCAAAAGCTTTTCGGCTTCCCTGATCGCCACGTCGCGCCTGACGCCCAGAACATGCACCGGAACCTCGATGACGTTCTCGATCAGCGTCATGTGGCTCCACAGGTTGAAGTTCTGGAACACCATGCCGAGCTTGGCGCGGATGCGTTCGATCTGCCGGCGGTCGGCAGGCACGGTGTGGCCGTGGCTGTCTGCCTTGAGTTTGATCTCCTCGCCATTGACGCGGATGATGCCGCTGGTCGGATTTTCCAGGCAGTTGATGCAGCGCAGCAGCGTCGACTTGCCGGAACCCGAGCCGCCGATAATGGCGATCACCTCGCCGTCGCGCGCCGACAGCGATACGCCTTTCAGCACATGCAGATGGCCGAATTTCTTGTGCAGGTTCTCGACATGGATGGCTTCGGCGGCGCCGTCCTGCGCCTTGCCGGATTGGACTGCGGCGGTTCCCGCCGCGCTCACCGGGGAACCTCTGCCACAGGGTCCACGGCAGATCGTCGAACGTCTATCCGGCTAATCAACATACGCTGTAATGCCCACTCCAGACTTCAGCATGGACCCAACAGCGCGAGCCCGTCAATCCCGCTCATTACGGCACTTGCGGCCTTATTGTGCAAGTGTATAAATAGCCTCCGATGAAATTTTTTCCATTTTTTTCACCTTGAACACGGCATTGAAAAGGGCACTGATGAGCGCTTTCGGATCACAATCCATGGCGGCGCCGTTGCGGCGCGTGCTGATGCGGTCGGCGGCCAATGCCATGCGCGGTGCCGACCGGGCTACCTGGCACTATGGCCCGGGTTTCGACCCGGCGAAAGCGGCGGCGCAGCACGCGGCTCTCGCTGAGCTGGTGACGGCGTCCGGCGCCGAAATCGAATGGATCGATGACAAGGCCGACGGGCTGTCGGATTCCGTATTCACCCACGACCCGTCGCTGATGGCCGACCGCGGCGCGCTGATCCTGTCCATGGGCAAGCCATTGCGCGCCCGGGAGCCATCGCTGCATGAGGAAACCTACACACGCCTGGGTATTCCTATCCTCGGCCGCGTCGAGGCTCCCGGCCAGGTCGAAGGCGGCGATTGCGTATGGCTGGATGCCAGCACGCTGGTGATCGGGCGCGGGGTGCGCTCCAACCAGGAAGGCATACAGCAGGTTTCCAACCTGCTGACGCCGCTCGGCATTTCCGTCTACGGCTTCGATCTGCCGCTGTGGCAGGGCGAGGAGGCGTGCCTGCATCTGATGTCGGTGATCAGCCCGCTGGCCGACGACCTGGCCCTGGTCTATTCACCGCTTTTGCCGGCGCCGTTCTATCAGTTGCTGAAGGCGCGCGGCATCCGGCTGGTGGAAGGCGACGCCGAAGAGTTTGCCGCGTCCAACGGCCTCAGCCTGAACGTGCTGCCGACGAGCCCGCATAAAGTCATTGCCGTCGCCGGCTTTCCCAAGACCAAGGCCGCGATGGAAGCCGCCGGCTGCACGGTTCAAATCTTCGAGGCGGATGCCCTCTGCATCGCCTGCGAAGGTGGGCCGACATGCCTGACGCGGCCCATCCTGCGGCAATGAATGAGCGCCGCAAGTTCCGCCGCGAGGGCGAGGAGCGGCGGCGGCAGGATTTGATCGACGCGACCCTGGACAGCGTGGCCGAACATGGGCTGGAGGGCGCCAGCCTGCGCACCATCGCACTGCGCGCCGGCGTCACCGCGGGGCTGATCCGGCACTATTTCCCCGGCAAGGAAGACTTGCTGCAGGAAGCGTACGCGGCGCTGATGGGCCGTATGACCGAGCAGGCGAAGGCAGCATTGCTCATGGAAGACGCCGCGCCGCGCCAGCGCCTTGCGGCCTTCGTTACCGCCAACCTCAACGCCCCGATCATCGATGCACGCGTGTTTTCGCTGTGGGCAACCTTCATCGGCCGCGCCGGCGCGGATCCGAGCCTGGCTCGCGCCCACCGCGAAGGCTATCTTGGCTTTCGCAACGAGGTGGAAGCAGTCGTTGCCGAAGTGCTCGGCGCCGAGCAGCGCAGGCCAAACGCAAATGAGCTGCGCCGCCATGCCATTGCCATCAACGCGATCATCGACGGGCTCTGGATCGAAGGCTGTCTGGCCGCAGAGATGTTCTCGCCTGGCGAATTGGCGGCGATCGGCGTCAAAGCCATAGAGGCCGAGCTCGGCCTCGCGCCGCAAAAGGGAGAGAAGCCATGACCACCATCGGCGAAGCGCTGATCACGCTGCTCGAAGCGCATGGCGTCGACACCGTTTTCGGCATTCCTGGCGTCCACACTGTCGAGGTTTACCGCGGGCTGGCGCGTTCAAAGATACGCCATGTCACGCCGCGTCACGAACAGGGCGCCGGCTTCATGGCCGACGGCTATGCCCGTGCCAGCGGCCGGCCGGGCGTTGCCTTTGTCATCACCGGACCGGGGCTGACCAACACCATCACCGCAATGGGCCAGGCGCGCGCCGATTCGGTGCCGATGCTGGTGATTTCGGGCGTCAACGCGATGCCGACGCTGGGAAAGGGGCTGGGCTTCCTGCACGAACTGCCGGACCAGCGCGGCATGATGGAGAAGGTGGCGCTGTTTTCGCAGCGTGTCACCGAGGCCAGCGAATTGCCTGGCGCTTTGGCGCGGGCCTTCGCGCTGTTTTCGTCGTCGCGGCCGGGCCCCGTCCATATCGAGATCCCGACCGACGTCATGGTCAAACCGGCCGACGGCATCGCTGCTTCGCTCACCAATGCAGCGCCGCGGGCGCCGGATGGCGCGGCCATTGCCGAGGCAGCCAGGCTGATCGCAGCCGCGCGCCGGCCGCTGATCCTTGCCGGTGGCGGCGCCAAGCGCGCCGAACAGCCATTGCAGCTTTTGGCCGAGCGGCTCGGCGCGCCTGTCGCCCAGACCGCCAATGCGCGCGGTCTGCTGCATGCACATCCGCTTTGCGTGCCGGCCAGCCCCAGCCTGAAGGCGGTGCGTGCGCTGATGGCAGACGCCGATCTGGTCATCGCCGCCGGCACCGAATTCGGCCCGACCGACTATGACGGTTACAGCGATGGCGGCTTCGTGCTGCCCGCCAATCTGATCCGCATCGATATCGGCGCCGACCAGCTCGCCCGCCGCCCGGTGAGCGTCGGCATCCAGGCCGATTGCGCGGAGGCGCTTGGTGCACTGCTAGGCGCGCTCCACCCTGATCATGCCGCAGCGAAGGACGGCGAGAGCCGCGCAGCCGCGTCGAGAAAGGCGGCCTTTGCCGAGCTCAGCCCGGCCTATGCCGCGCAGGTGCGTGCGGTGGAAACCATCCGCGACGCACTGCCGGGCGCCATCATCGTCGGCGATTCCACGCAGCCGATCTACGCCGCCAATCTCTATTACGACCATGACCGGCCAGGCGGCTGGTTCAACGCCGCCACCGGTTTCGGCGCGCTCGGCTACGGGCCGCCGGCGGCGATCGGCGCAGCGCTCGCCATGCCCGGCGTGCCGGTGGTTTGCCTGACCGGCGACGGCGGCTTCCAGTTCACCTTGCCGGAGCTAGGCGCGGCGCTCGATGCACCCGCACCGGTCATCTTCGTCGTCTGGAACAACAGAGGCTATCGCGAGATCGAAACGTCGATGCTCGATGTCGGCGTCGAGCCGGTCGGCGTGTCCCCGGCGCCGCCGGATTTCTGCAAGCTGGCCGAGGCCTACGGCATATCAGCCGAGCGGCTTGCCGGTACTGCCGGTCTCGCCGATGCGCTCAAACGCGCACGCGCAACCAGACTGCCGCACGTCATCGAAATCACCATCGACTGACGCCTGGCCGCGCGCCGTACGTCCATGCGCGGGGGTCGGAAGGGGCGGTCGGCGGCTTCGAGCGATGCAAAGACGCAACAACTGCCATGTCGAGATGTCGGTTGAGTGATCGTGCAAAAGGCGCGACGCTCTGCGTCGGCGCGGCACGACAAGCGACATAATATAAGAAACGACAGGAGCGTCCAGGATGACGGAAACAGTTCAGGGCAAGCATATCGTGGTGACCGGTGGCACCGGGGCGCTGGGTGCCGCGGTCGTCGGCAAATTGCTGGCGGACGGCGCGATCTGCCATGTGCCCAATGCCCACGCGTCGGCCCCCTCGCATTTCCCCTTCGCGGCCCATGATCGCGTCCGGCTGGCGCATAATGTCGATCTCGCCGATCCTGCCAAGGTCGATGCCTTCTATGACAGCGTTCCCGAATTGTGGGCCTCCATCCATCTGGCCGGCGGCTTTGCCATGGCCCCCGTCGAGAAAATCGAATCCGCATCCTTTGCCGAAATGATGGACACCAACGCCCGCACCGCCTTTCTGTGCTGCCGCGCGGCAGTGCGCTCCATGCTTGGCTCGGCCACTGCAGGCCGCATCGTCAATGTCACGGCACGCGCCGGGCTCGACCCGCGCCGGGGTGCCGGCATGGTCGCCTATAGCGCCAGCAAAGCGGCGGTGGCAGCGATGACCGTGGCGATGGCCGAAGAGCTGAAAGGCAAGGGTATCCTGGTCAATGCGGTTGCGCCTTCGACGCTCGATACGCCGGCCAACCGCGCCGATATGCCGGACGCCGATTTCGGCAAATGGGTCAGCCTCGAAGCCGCCGCCGAGGCAATCGCCTATCTGGCATCACCCGCCAATCTGGCAATGAGCGGCACGCTGGTGCCGCTCTACGGCCGCGCCTGAAGTTCCGCCGCGCAGAGCGGCTCATTTGGTTTGGCTTCCGATGGCGGCCTTTGCCGACCTCGCCTGATCTACAGCGGAGGTTGGCCATTCAATCATGGCGACCGCCGACGCCTCCACGGCATTAGACTAGAAGGCCTGCGACTACGTCAGGTTCGAGACCCCACTTCCACGACCTCGACTGCGTCGCCGATGGCGATCGTGCCGGCGTTGTTGGGAATGGCATTCTGGCCGAAAATGATGCCGCCCTTGGCGGAGCGGTGGAGTTTGCCAAGCGTCTGCAACGGCTCGCGCGGGTCCGGCTGCTCGCCGCTCAACGGATCTCGGGTGGTGATGACGCAGCGCGAGCAGGGCTTTGCGATGCGCAACTCGACAGCGCCGATGCCGATCGTCTTCCAGCTGTCTTCGAGCCATGCGCCGTCTGCGTCGACGACGATGTTTGGCCGGAACCGCGCCATCTCGATTGGCCTGGCAAGATGGCTGTTCAGATGGTTCAGCGAGCCTGTCGTGGCGATCAGCAGCGGAAAACCGTCGGCAAAGCCGACGAAATCGCCGGGCTGGCCGAATTTCGCATCGACCGGCCGGTTTTGCGGATCGTCGAAATAGACGAGATCGACAGGCCGGCCAAGAATAGCCGAGAGATAGGCGCCGGCGGCCGGATCGCCCGGCCGCGCGGCAACCATATCCTTCCAGATCTTGACTTGCCGGAGCGCGGTGCCGGGAGCCGGTGCCTCGACGAAGTGCGAGCCATGCCTGTCATGTTTCAACAGGATGCCCGTTCCGCGATGCTCGACGTCGATCGTCGTCATATCAGGTATCTGGCGAATGGTGAGGAACTGCCCATCCTTGTCGACGACCATCCAGCGGCGGTCGCCTTCCATGCCCATTGTCTCGATGTCGGCGCTCGGCACGGCATGGCCGCGCAGGCTCTTGACCGGATAGCGATAGAGTTCGACGACCTTCATCGCGCATGCTTCTCCGTTGCCCGAAGGGCCGGACTTCCGTGTTTACGTCTGCAACGACGGCCGAGCCTACAACCGCGCGTGTGGAATTGAAGGGGTTGCACAGTCTTAGTCTAGTGCCAATCGCGCAGCCGAGCATGAAAAACCCGCGAGCCTTGCGGCCCGCGGGTTTTCTTGTTCAGGCTGCGCGCGAGGCGCAGCCGAGGCTTACGCTTGCGCGAAGCGGCTTACGCGCTGCGCGCAAAGCGGCTTAGCTGCCCTGCTTCTTCAGCGCGGCGCCAAGGATGTCGCCCAGCGAAGCGCCGGAGTCGGTAGAGCCGTACTGTGCGACGGCTTCCTTCTCTTCGGCGATTTCCAGCGCCTTGATCGAGACCTGCAGCTTGCGGGTCTTCTTGTCGAAGGCGATGACGCGGGCGTCCAGCTTCTGGCCGACCGAGAAGCGCTCGGGGCGCTGCTCGTCACGGTCACGGCTGAGGTCGTTGCGCTTGATGAAGGTCTCTATGCCGCTGTCGACCAGCCGCACTTCCAGGCCGCCATCCTTGATGCCGGTGACTTCGCAGGTGACGACCGCGTTCTTGCGCAGTTCGCCTGAAGTCGCCGCTTCGCCGACCGTATCCTTGGCCAGCTGCTTGATGCCGAGCGAGATGCGCTCCTTGTCGATGTCGACGTCGAGCACCTGCGCCTTGACCATGTCGCCGCGATTGTACTCTTCGATGACCTGCTCACCCGGACGGGTCCAGTCGAGGTCCGAGAGGTGCACCATGCCGTCCACGTCGCCTTCAAGGCCGATGAACAGGCCGAACTCGGTCTTGTTCTTGACCTCGCCCTCGACCTGGCTGCCGACCGGATGGCTCGCGGCAAAAGCCTGCCACGGATTCTCGAGCGTCTGCTTGAGGCCGAGCGAGATGCGGCGCTTGGCCGGATCGACCTCGAGCACGACCACGTCGACTTCCTGCGTCGTCGACAGGATCTTGCCGGGGTGCACGTTCTTCTTGGTCCACGACATTTCCGAAACGTGGATGAGGCCTTCGATGCCCGGCTCCAGCTCGACGAACGCGCCGTAGTCGGTGATGTTGGTGACGGTACCCTTGATCTTCTTGCCGATCGGGAACTTGGTGCCGATCTCGGACCACGGATCGCTCTCGAGCTGCTTCATGCCGAGCGAGATGCGGTGGGTTTCCTGGTTGATGCGGATGATCTGCACCTTGACCGTCTGACCGATGTTGAGGATCTCGGTCGGGTGGTTGACGCGGCGCCATGCCATGTCGGTGACATGCAGCAGGCCATCGATGCCGCCGAGGTCGACGAACGCACCGTAATCGGTGATGTTCTTGACGACGCCTTCGACAACCTGGCCTTCTTCGAGGTTCTGCACGATTTCCGAACGCTGTTCGGCGCGGCTTTCCTCGAGCACGGTGCGGCGCGACACAACGATGTTGCCGCGGCGGCGATCCATCTTGAGGATCTCGAAGGGCTGCGGGTTGTGCATCAGCGGGGAGACATCGCGGATCGGGCGGATATCGACCTGGCTGCGCGGCAGAAAGGCCACGGCGCCGTCGAGGTCGACAGTGAAGCCGCCCTTGACCTGGTTGAAGATGACGCCTTCGACGCGCTCACCCTTGGTGAACTTCTCTTCGAGCTTGACCCAGCTCTCTTCGCGGCGGGCCTTGTCGCGCGACAGGACGGCTTCGCCCAGCGCGTTTTCGATGCGCTCAACCATAACCTCGACCGTGTCGCCGACCTTGAGCGTCGAGTCCTTGCCCTTGACGCCGAATTCCTTCAGCGGCACGCGGCCTTCGACCTTGAGGCCGACATCGATGATGGCCATGTCTTTTTCGATCGCCAGGATCGTGCCCTTGACGACCTGACCTTCGCCGGAGTGACCGGTGGTAAATGATTCTTCGAGCAGGCTCGCGAAATCGTCGCGAGTGGGATTTGCAGCTGACATATTTTCTCCTGGAGTGCCCCGCATCTGAAGCGGAACGGGCGCCGTGGGTTAGCGTTGCGTTGGCCTGCCGGCGTTCCGGGCTACAAAAGCCCTGGGCCGCCTAAGCGGCAATTCCGGCGCATGAAGAATGCTGGCAGGCTGGTTCGTGCCCGATATGGGTATTTTCTTCGCTTCCGGCAATCGGTGGAGCGGGAAAACCCTGGATCAGGCTTTGTCTCTCTTAGCCAGGGCGTCGTCGATGATCGCTTTGGCCGCTAGAAACGCGGCCTCTATAGCCATTTCGGAGGTATCAAGCAAGTGCGCGTCCGCCGCTGGCTTCAGCGGCGAGTCGGCGCGGCCCATGTCGCGCTCGTCGCGCCGCACGATATCGGCAAGGATTTCGGCGTAATCGGCAGTGCCGCCAATGCTCTCGATCTCCGCCAGCCGGCGCTGCGCGCGCACCTGCGCGCTCGCCGTCACATAGAGTTTTATGTCGGCATCGGGGCACACGACGGTGCCGATATCGCGCCCGTCGAGCACCGCGCCTGGCGGTGTCCTGGCGAAATCGCGCTGCTTTTCGACCAGGATGCGCCGGACGGTAGGGTAAATCGCGACCTTCGAGGCCGCCTCGCCAACCGCATGCGCCGACAGCACCGCACGGTCGAGCTTTGCCAGATCGACCTGGCGTGCGGCGGTTTCGGCTGCTGAGACATTGTCGAGTGGCAGCGCGTGCCGGATCAACGCATAGGCGACGGCGCGGTAGGTGAGGCCGGTGTCGAGCAGGTTGAGGCGGTAGTGGTCGGCCAGCCGTCGGGCCAGCGTGCCTTTGCCGGCGCCGGCGGGACCGTCGATGGCGATGGTGAAGGTCATTGGCGGGCCAACACGAAAGACAGACGCCGCGATCCTTCGCGCCCCCCTCTGTCCTGCCGGACATCTCCCCCTCCAGAGGGGAGATCAGAAGCTTCTGCGCCCCACTCTTTCCTGCAATTTCGAAAACTGGCGAAAGCCGCTGTGACGGCCGATCTCCCCCCTTGAGGGGGAGATGTCCGGCAGGACAGAGGGGGGCGCTGTCCCGCCGACATCTCTGCTTGCTTTGCGCTTGGCATCAACCTACCCGATCTCCGCACCGAGCCCCGTCATCAGACCCATGAACTCCGGGAAACTCGTCGCGATCATGGCGGCGTCGTCGATGGTCACCGGCTTTTCCGTTGCCAGCCCCATTACCAGGAAGCTCATGGCGATACGATGGTCGAGATGCGTCTGCACCGTCGTGTCCTGGCCATTGGGATGGCCGCCCAGCCCCTTGCCGCCGGGCTTTCCGCGCACCGCGAGCGAAGCTTCGCCTTCGGCGCAGTCGACGCCGTTGAGCTTCAGCCCATTGGCAACCGCTGCCAGTCGGTCGGATTCCTTCACCCGCAGCTCTTCCAGCCCCTGCATCAACGTCTCGCCCTCGGCGAAGCTCGCGGCAACCGCCAGCACCGGATATTCGTCGATCATAGACGGCGCCCGCTCGGGCGGCACGGTGACGCCCTTGAGCTCGGAGTAGCGCACGCGCAGATCGGCAACATCCTCGCCGCCGGCATTGCGCGGGTTCAAGATGTCGATCTGGCCGCCCATTTCCTGCAACGTTAGAAGCAGGCCGGTGCGGGTGGGGTTCATCAGCACGTTCTCGATGACGATGTCCGAACCCGGCACGATCAGTGCCGCGACCAGCGGGAAGCCGGCCGAGGAGGGGTCGCCGGGCACGGCGATGGTCTGCCCCGTCAATTTGCCCTGGCCCTCGATGAAGATGTGGCGCACGCCGCGCTCGTCGGTCTCGACCGAGAGATTGGCGCCAAATCCCCTAAGCATCTTTTCGGTATGATCGCGCGTCATCACCGGTTCGATCACGGTGGTGATGCCGGGCGTGTTGAGGCCTGCCAGCAGCACGGCCGACTTCACCTGCGCCGAGGCCATCGGCACGCGGTAGGTAATGGGTGCGGCGTGTTTCGGCCCATGCAGCGTGATCGGCATGCGGTCGCCCGGCGTCGCCTTCAGCACCTGCACGCCCATCTGGCGCAAGGGTTCGAGCACGCGGCCCATCGGCCGTCCCGACAGCGATGCGTCGCCGATGAAGGTCGTTTCCATGTCGTAAGTGCCGACGAGGCCCATTGTGAGGCGGGAGCCGGTACCGGCATTGCCGAAATCGAGCGGGCCTTCCGGCTGCAGCAGCGCGCCATTGCCGGTGCCGCGGATCACCCACTCGGCGCCGCGCTTCTCGATATGCGCGCCCATCGCCTTCATGGCGGCCGCCGTGCGCATCACATCCTCGCCTTCGAGCAGGCCGGTGACGCGGGTTTCGCCGGAGGCAAGGCCGCCGAACATCATGGAACGGTGCGAAATCGACTTGTCGCCCGGCACGCGAGCGGTGCCGGAAAGGGCGGATGATTTGCGGGCGGTGGCCGGCTTGGCAGCGGCGGCGTGAGACATGGAATTTCCCTGGACGGAATGCCGGCGCACCGGCGCTTTTCATTTGTTGCGGCGGTCTCGTATCACGGCGGGCACGAATGGTCATCCCCATGGTCGTCGCTTGGCGCGAGGCCTTTCAGTGCTTGGTTTTGTGACGCCGGCTTTTCGCTTTGACAGCGCGGTAAACTGTGGTTAAGGGGACCACTCTTTTACTGACGAGGCTTGACGTGGCAAAAAACGAACTTGGCACAAAGCGTGTCGACCCTGAAACGGGCCGAAAATTCTACGACCTGAACAAGGACCCTGTCGTCTCGCCCTATACGGGCAAGACGTATCCGCGTTCCTATTTCGAGGACGGCAAGATCGCCGTCCTCGAAGAGGAAGAGGAAGTGGCCGAGAAGGAAGTGGACGCCGAGGAAGAAGAAGGCGTTGAAGTCGTCTCGCTTGAAGAGGCCGACGAAGACGTCAAGGCCGGCGACGAGCTTCCCGACCTGGGCGACGACGAGGACGATGTCGATCTAGGCGACGATGAGGACGATACTTTCCTTGCCGACGAAGAGGAAGAAGACGACGATGTCGCCGACATGATCGGCGTCGGCGACGACGACGACGAAGTCTAAGAACGCTTCGAACGCATGCATTTAGCGGCGTTCACGGGCTATGACGAAAAAGCGGCCCTCGAAGGCTTGATCTTCAGGGAAGGCGGGGTTAGAAGCCGCCTGCACTAAACGGCGCGGTCCTGAAACCCGCGCCGGACCTCTCGCCGGCAACGGCGACGGCTGACTGCCGGAGTGGGGCCATAGCTCAGTTGGGAGAGCGCTTGAATGGCATTCAAGAGGTCGTCGGTTCGATCCCGATTGGCTCCACCAAACAGTCTCTTTCCGACGCTCGGTTTCGCGGCATTCATGCTTGTCGCCTGCCAGTCGGCGCCTGAACCATCATCGCCGCCCGCACCTCAGCCCATGGAGCCTGCCGCGATCTCTGCTCCTGATGGTGCGGCGGTCCTCGATCCATCCGTGCGGGTTATGCCGCCCGGCGAAGGCGTCCCGGCCAAATATGTCGCGTTTTCCGGCATATGGGGCGGACAGCTGGACGGGATGTATGACGGCAAGCTCGCCGTGCTGACGATTACGCGCGGCGGCAATGTCACCGCCACCTATGCCTGGGGCGATGTCGCCGACAACAAACCGGGCGTGGCCGATGGCGAAGGCAAGATTTTCGGCAACACGTTGAAACTGCGGCGCCTTCCCAATGGCGCGGACGTCAGCGCGGTCATTCAGGCGGACGGAACGCTGGCCGTCACCTATGGGCTTGCCGACCGAACCTATACGGGCACGTTCACCAAGCAATAATCGCGAGAGCTAATCTTCCGGGGGAGCCACGGCTGGCCCCTTCCCTTGATCAGTGCAATCCGAATTCGCGCAGCAATTCTTCACGGTAGCGCACGAAGCGGCTCTCGCTGCGCTCGCGCGGGCGTGGCAGGTCGATGTCGATCAACCGCGCCGCGCCGCCTTTCTCCTTGGGCAGGATCAGCACCCGGTCAGCCAGATAGATCGCCTCCTCCAGATCGTGGGTGACCATCACCATGGTGACGTTCTCCTCGCTCCAGATGCGCGCCAGTTCCTCCTGCATGCCGATCTTGGTCATGGCGTCCAGGGCCCCCAGCGGCTCGTCGAGCAGGAGGATCTCGGGCTGCACGGTGAGCGCCCGGGCGATGCCGACGCGCTGCGCCATGCCGCCGGAAAGCTGGCTCGGAAAAGCATCGGCGAATTCGGCAAGGCCGACCAGGGCGACGTAGAAGCGGGCGCGTTCCTCGGCCTGCCTCTTGGGAACACCGCGCACTTCGAGGCCGAACGCGACATTGCCGAGCACGCTCAGCCACGGCAGCAGCCGCGGCTCCTGGAAGATCACGGCACGCTCGGCGCCGACGCCATGCACCGGCTGGCCGTCGATCGCGACACCGCCGCTGTCGGCCGCCTCCAGCCCGGCCAGAATACGCAGCAGCGTGGTCTTGCCGGAGCCGCTGGCGCCGACAATGACCAGGCATTCCCCCGAACGAATGTCGAGGTTGAGCGTCCGCAGCACGGCAAGCTGGCGCCCGCCGAGGCTGAAGGATTTGGACAGGTCGCGGATCGAGACCTCCCCGCCGCGGTTGGAACCGGTCATCTCATCTCTCAGCTATTTCAGAGCTCAGTTGATCTTGGTTTCGCCGGGCCGGTACAGAATGTCGGCGGCTTTCAGCTTGCCCTTGGCCAGACGGCCGTCGCGCTCCAGCACGGCGACCCAGAAGTCGATGTCGCGGTCGGTCGCCTGCGCACCTTCGCGCAGACCAAAGCCGGTCCAGTAGCGGGCGAGATCGCCGTTTTCACCGCGCTTGTCGAGGATAGTGGCCAGCACCTTGCGGGCTTCGTCCGGGTTCTGGCGCGACCAGTCCGAGGCGCGCGCCGACTGTTCGACGAAGTTGCGCGCCGCATCCGGGTTGGCGGCAATGAAGTCGCGCCTGAGTACGACGAAGCCGCCGGCGAGTTCGCCGAGCACCTGCGTGTCGTCGAACACGCCGCGCACGCCGCCATTGGCGACCAGCGCGCCGGCAAAGGTCGCCTGCCAGTAGCCGAGGCCGGCAATGTCGACCTGGCGCGAGCGCAGCGTCTGCTCAAGCTGCGGGCCGGGCACGACAATGAGGTTGGCGGCGGTCGGCGGCAGGCCGACGCTGTGCAGGGCCTCACGCACCGTATAGTCGAGATGAGCGCCGAGCGTGTTGACCGAGATGGTCTTGCCGGCAATGTCGGCGATCGATTTGATCGGGCTGTCTTCCAGCACGTAGAAGACGCTCTTCACATCCTTGTTGATACCGTTGCTCGGATACGCCGCGACGAAGTCGTTGCCGCCCGAGATCGAGTTGATCACCGCCGCGGTGGCGGCCGAGCCGATGTCGACGCTGCCGGAAGACAGCGCAAACAGCGATTCCGGTCCACCCGAGGAATAGCCGACATTCTCCAGCTCGACGCCGAGCCCTTTGAAGTAGCCGAGCTCGTCGGCCAGCTCATGCGGGGAGATGCTGCCACGGCTGGCGAGGTAGCGGAACTTGACGGCTGCGGCTTGCGCAAAGGCCAGGCGCGGCAGGCCGGCGGCGATGAGGCCGGCGGCAAGCGGCGCGCCGGCAAGCAGCGAACGGCGGGTGATTTTCATGATCGGGTCCTTGTGAGGTAAACGGTGAGGGGCGGACTGCTCAGTTGACAGGATTGCTCCAGCGACAGAGCCGCCGCTGCAGGGTGACCAATGCCTGGTTGGCGATCAGGCCAAGCCCGGCGAGGATGACGATTGCCGCAAACATCAGCGGGATCTGGAAATTGTACTGCGCGTTCATCACCTGGAAGCCGATGCCCTTGTTGGCACCGATCATCTCGGACGCGATCAGCAGCAGCAGCGCCGTGGTGGCGCTCAGCCGCAAGCCGACGAAGATCGACGGCACGGCGCCCGGCAGTACGACGCGGCGAAACACGGTGAGCCGGCTCGCACCATAGACGCGCGCCATTTCAAGCAGCTTGGGATCGACTTCCTTGACGCCGCTGGTGGTGTTGAGCAGCAGCGGAAACAGCGTCGCCCAGAAGATGACGAAGATCTTCGAGGTCTCGCCAAGTCCCAAGAGCAGGATGAACACCGGATAGAGCGCCAGTGCAGAGGTCTGCCGGAACACCTGCAGGATCGGATCGAGCGCGGTTTCGACCGGGCGCACCTGGCCCATGAACAGGCCAAGCGGAATGGCGACGGCGACGGCTGCGGCAAAGGCGATGCCGGCGCGCTGCAGGCTGATGGCGATGTCGCCGAGCAGGCTGCCGCCGGCAAGCCCCTTCCAGAGCGCTTCGACGATCATGTCGATCGGCGGCAGCACCGCCGCGTTGACCCATCCGACGCTGCTCGCCACCTGCCAGAGCGCCAGGAAGCCGGCAAGCACGCCGTAGCGCTTCAGGAAGCGAACAGCAGCCCGGCCGCCGAGGCGCAGAAAGTCGGTGCCGAGCCCGGTTTCGCCACCACTGCGGCGAACCGTGATTTGCCGATCGATGTGCTGCAACGTCATTGCTTCACCCCTTCGATGCCAAGGTCATTCGGCGGCAAGGACGGTCGAGCGGGCGACGGTCCATGGATTTTCCGGGCGCCTGAGGCCGAGATTCTCGCGCAGCGTGCGGCCTTCGTAAGCCGTGCGGAACAGGCCGCGCCGCTGCAGCTCGGGAATGACCAGGTCGACGAAATCGTCGAGCGCGCCGGGCAGCCAGGGCGGCAGGATGTTGAAGCCGTCGGCCGCCTCGCTGGTGAACCATTCCTCCAGCTGATCGGCGACCTGCGTGACGCTGCCGACGATGGTGTAGTGGCCGCGCGCCGTCGCTACCCATTGGTAAAGCTGGCGGATGCTGAAATTGTGCTCGTCGGCAATCTGCCGGATCAGCGCCTGGCGGCTTTTCATGCCTTCGGTTTCCTTGCTCGGCGGCAACGGGCCGTCGAGCGGATAGCCCCTGATGTCGAGCGTCTGGCCGGCCAGCCCGTTGAGGAGCGCAACACCGTCCTCGGGCAGGATAAGGTCGTTAAGCTGTTGGTATTTGGCGCGGGCCTCGTCCTCGGTGCGGCCGACAAAGGGCGCGACGCCCGGCATGATCAGCACCTGGTCGGGATCGCGGCCGACTTCAGCCACGCGCGCCTTGATGTCGCGGTAGAATTCCTGCGCCGTCTCGAGCTTCTGATGGGCGGTGAAGATGACCTCGGCCGAGTGCGCGGCAAGCCCGCGTCCGTCTTCCGACTGCCCGGCTTGTACGACAACCGGATGCCCCTGCACCGGGCGCGGCACGTTGAGCGGACCCTTGACGCTGAAATGCTCGCCCTTGTGGTCGATGTCGTGCAATCTGTCCTTGTCGTAGAAACGGCCCGACTGCTTGTCGCGGATGAAGGCGTCATCCTCCCAGCTGTCCCACAGCGCCTTGACCGTCTCGACATGCTCATGCGCCCTGGCATAGCGCTCGGCATGGCTGGGCTGGACGTCGCGGTTGAAATTGCGTGCCGTTTCGTCGCCGGCCGAGGTCACCACGTTCCAGCCGGCGCGGCCGTTCGACAACAGGTCGAGCGAAGCGAATTTGCGCGCCAGCGTGTAAGGCTCCTCATAAGTGGTGGACGCCGTTGCGATGAAGCCGAGATGCGTCGTCAGCGGCGCCAGCGCCGCAAACAGCGTCACCGGCTCGAAACCGGCGATCTTGGCATTGCCGCCCTCGCGGGCGCCGAGGCCGACGGTCAGGTTGTCGGCCAGGAAATAGGCGTCGAACAGGCCGCGCTCGGCGGTCAGCGCCAGTTGCTTGTGGAACTCGAAATTGGTGGCCCCGTCGGCCGGCGCATCGGGATGACGCCAGGCGGCGATATGCTGCCCGCCGCCGGGCAGGAAAGCGCCGAGCTTGATCTGCCGCGGCCTGCTATCGGACTTGCTGGCTCGAGTCATTTGCAGGCGTCCTTCTGGTCTATGCGGGATGGAATGTTGCGTCGCGGATCGTTGGTTTTCAGGCGGCAAGGACGACGCTGTAGGGCACGCCGGCCACCCGGCATGCCTCGGCGACCGCCTGCCGGGCTCGCGCCTTGACTGCCTCTGACACCAGCACGCCATCTGCAAAGTCCTTGTCCGAGGCGTAGATCGCGGTCGGCAGGGTCTGCGCCTCGAAGAAGCCGAACAACGGCCGCAACTGGTGTTCGACGACTAGCGAATGACGCTCGCCGCCGCCTGTTGCCGCCAGGATGATCGGCTTGCCGCGCAGCGACGACGGGTCGAGCAGGTCGAAGAAGTGCTTGAACAGCCCGGTGTAGCTGCCCTTGAAGGTCGGGGAGCCGACCACCAGCACGTCGGCGCCGAGCAGCTGCTCGATAATACCGCGCGCCGCCGGATCGAGATCGCCAAGCTGTCTTGCAGGCGCAAAGGACGGGCCGAGATCCTCGATGTCGAAAACGCTCAAAGCCGAGCCGGCCCGGCTCGCCACCTCACCGGCGATGTGGCTGACGAATGCCTTCGTCTTGGACGGACGGGTCAGGTTGCCGGACAACCCCACCACCAGCTTTTTTGACATCCGAGGCTCCTTCTCGCAGACGCACTATCCGCATTAAGCCTACCGATTTTGTAGAATTAAATGAGCGAGAAGATTTCAAAACCGGGCTCTGAAGCGAATGGAGTTTGCGGTACATCGCCTTTGGTTGGTTCATTTGGCCCCAAAAGCGCCGCGGCAGATGCTGACGCGGTCGCGCAAGGCATCGCCGGGGACCATGGCCTTGGTCCTTTGCGCACCGATGGGTATCGTTGCGAAACCGTCAAGGGCCGGCGGCATTGACACTGCGTTGTGTGAGTGTCGATTGAACCCGATCGCGTGGGCGACGAAGTAGGCAACTGGAATCAAAGAACAGGATGCGCGCATGAAAAAGATCGGCTTTCTTTCCTTCGGCCATTGGTCGCCCTCGTCGCAATCGCAGACGCGCTCGGCGTCCGACGCGCTGCTGCAGTCGATCGACCTGGCCGTCGCCGCCGAGGAGCTGGGCGCGGACGGCGCCTATTTCCGCGTCCATCATTTTGCCCGCCAGCTCGCTTCGCCGTTTCCGCTTCTGGCCGCGGTCGGCGCCCGCACCAGCCGCATCGAGATCGGCACCGCCGTCATCGACATGCGCTATGAGAATCCGCTGTATATGGCCGAGGATGCGGGTGCTGCCGACCTGATCGCCGGTGGCCGGCTGCAGCTTGGCATCAGCCGCGGTTCGCCGGAGCAGGTGATCGACGGCTGGCGCTACTTCGGCTACGTGCCGCAGGACGGCAAAAGCGATGCCGACATGGCGCGCAACCATGCCGAGGTGTTTCTGGACGTGCTGCGCGGCGAAGGTTTCGCGCAACCCAATCCGCGGCCGATGTTCCCCAATCCTCCGGGAATGCTGCGGCTCGAGCCGTTCTCGGCCGGCCTGCGCGACCGGATCTGGTGGGGCGCCGCTACCAACGCGACCGCCGAATGGGCGGGCAAGCTCGGCATGAACCTGCAAAGTTCGACGCTGAAGTTCGATGAGGGCGGCCAGCCGCTCCACATCCAGCAGGCCGAACAGATCCGCGCCTATCGCGCGGCGTGGAAGGCGGCCGACCACACACGCGAGCCGCGCGTGTCGGTCAGCCGCAGCATCTTTGCGCTGGTGAACGACCGCGACCGCGCCTATTTCGGCGGCGGCAGCAGCGAAGATCATTTCGGCTATATCGAGCCTGAGAAGCTTGCCGTCTTCGGCCGCTCCTATGCCGCGGAGCCCGATGTGCTGATCGATCAGCTGAAAGAGGACGAAGCGATCGCCGAGGCCGACACGCTGCTTCTGACCGTCCCCAACCAGCTTGGCGTCGAGTACAACGCCCACGTCATCGAGGCGATCCTGAAGCACGTCGCGCCGGCTCTGGGCTGGCGCTGACAAGAGGCGCCAGCCGCCCGGCAAACAAAGAGATAGACCGTTTCGCCGGCAAACGGTGAAACGCTCTAAGGGAAGAGGCGGCTAGGCATCCGCCTTGAAGGTCTGCTTCTGCTGGCCTAGCCCCTCGATGCCCAGTTCCACCACATCGCCGGGCTTCAGGAACACGGGCGGCTTCATGCCCAGCCCAACGCCGGGCGGGGTGCCGGTGGAGATGATGTCGCCAGGATGCAGCGACATGAACTGGCTGAGATAGGAAACGAGATAGGCGACGCCGTAGACCATGGTCCTGGTCGAGCCGTTCTGCATCGTCTTGCCGTTGACCGTCAGCCACATTTTGAGGTTCTGCGGATCGGCAACCTCGTCCTTGGTGACAAGCCACGGCCCGGTCGGACCAAACGTGTCGCAGCTCTTGCCCTTGGTCCACTGGCCCTGGCGCTCGGCCTGGAAGGCGCGCTCGGACACGTCATGGGCAACGGCATAGCCGGCGACATAATCCAGCGCATCGGCCTCGCTGACATATTTGGCTTTTCTGCCGATGACCACGGCGAGTTCAACCTCCCAGTCGGTCTTTTCCGAGCCGCGCGGGATCAGCACATCATCGTCGGGGCCGACAATGGCCGAGCTTGCCTTCATGAAGATGATCGGCTCCGGCGGCACGGTGGCGCCGGTTTCGGCGGCATGGTCGGAATAATTCAGGCCGATGCAGATGAACTTGCCCGTGCCGGCGACGCAGGCGCCGAGGCGCGGCTTGCCGGAAACCGCCGGCAGCGAGTTCGGATCGAGCTTCGACAATGTCTCGAGCGACGCCGGATCGAGCGCCTTGCCAGCAATGTCGGCGACATGACCCGAAAGATCGCGGATCGTTCCATCCGCATCGAGCAGGCCGGGGCGTTCGCTCCCTATCTCGCCATAGCGCAGCAGTTTCATCTTGCTCTCCAAATTGCGGCCCAAGGCCGTTTTCAAAACTCGTTCCGCCAAGCGATGACTGGGCGGACTCTGGCTATCGGACCCGACCTAGGGCAAGCCGGACTTTAGAACTGTTCGAGCCTGGACCTGCGGATCGAGGCTATTGCTCAGATCGACCAGCCGCCGTCGATATTATAGGCCTGGCCCGAGGTGTACGTGGCGCCGGCGAGGTAGACGGCAAGGTCGGCGATTTCCTCGGGCGTGCCGAGACGGCCCATCGGCTGGCGGGCAATGAAGGCCGCCCGGGCGGCGTCATAGTCGCCCTGCGCATGCATGCGGTCCTGCAGCGACGGGCTCTCGACGGTGCCGGGGCAGATGGCGTTGCAGCGAATGCCCTTGGCGACATAGTCGGCCGCGACCGCCTTGGTGAGACCGATCACGGCCGCCTTGGTGACGCCGTAGGCGAAGCGGTTGGGCACGCCCTTGCCGGCGCCGGCGACGGACGACATGTTGATGATCGAGCCGTCGCCGCGCTCCAGCATGCCGGGCAGCACGGCCCGAATGGTGCGGATCATGGCGCGGACATTGAGATTGAAGGCGAAGTCGAGATCGGCATCCTTCATCTCGAGGATCGAGCCGGAATGAACGAAGCCGGCGCAGTTGAACAGCACGTCGACGCGGCCGATTTCGGCGAAGCCCGACGTGACGGCATCATCGTTGAGGACGTCGAGCCTGCGGGTCTTGATGCCGGAGGTCTTGGCGAGTTCGGCCAGCAGCGCCTCGTTGATGTCGGTGGCGTGCACGACGGCACCTGCCTTGGCGAAGGCCAGAGCGCTCGCTCTGCCGATGCCTTGCGCCGCCGCCGTGACGACAACGACCTTGCCTGCCAGATCCGCCATGCGTTTCTCCTCGCCCTCTTTGGCCACTTCCCGGCCCGATTTAATGCGGGCTGACCAGGGCGTCCTGTGCCAGACAGGCGCGACTATGCGGCCTGCACAATCCATCAGTCCATAAACAACAAATGTTTTTTCTGGTTAAAGAACACACGTCCGGGCGTCAAGCCCGAACGCGATCACCTTCGCGACGGCTGATGTAATGCACATCGCTTGCTCTGATGCAACAACATGTATGACAACCGGGCAACGAGTCGCGCTGCCATGGTTCACTCAAGCACAGCGCGCTTCAGGCGGCATTAGTCGCCGTATGGCACCCAGACGTTCTTCACTTCGACGGCGCGGCGCAGCATGGCATCGCCGGCGGCCTCGTCGGACGTCCAGTCGAGGCTGCGGCCGTTGCCGGTCCAGACGCGCTTGAGATTGCCGACGGAATCGGCCTCCGCCTTGGAGCAAGTGTCGGCATCGGCAAACAGCCAGAGCCCGTCGACATCGTCATGCTTGGCCAGCACGCCGGCAAGCTCCGCCGTGCGGCCGGTGACGATGTTGATGGCGCCTGCCGGAACGTCGGAATATTCGATCACCTGGTAGAGATCGGTGGCAAGCAGCGGGTATTTTTCCGACGGCACGGCCACCACCGTGTTGCCCATGGCAAGCGCAGGTGCGATCAGGGAGATCAAGCCGAGCAGCGGCGCGCTGTCCGGGGCGACGATGCCGACGACGCCGACCGGCTCGTGCAAAGCGAGCGTGACGGCGCGGGCCGGTGGCTGATGCACCCTGCCCTCATACTTGTCGGCAAGGCCGGCATAGAGGAACAGGCGCTCGATCGATTGTTCCACTTCCTCCCGCGCGGCCTTGGCGTTGGCGCCGGTCAGTTCGGTCAAGCGTGCGGTAAATTCGCCGGTGCGGCCGGACAGATTTTCGGCGAGGTAGTAGAGCACCTGGGAACGATTGTAGGCGGTCGCCTCCGGCCACGCCTTGCAGGCGCGGGCGGCGGCAACGGCGTCGCGGATGTCCTTGCGGCTGCCGAGACCGACTTCGCCGGCGAGCTTGCCCTTGGCAGTGGCTATCGCCAGCGAATAATTGCCGTCGGGCCGCACCTGCTTGCCGCCGATGAACAGTTTTGCCGTGCGGTCGATGGCGCCGCCATCCGATTGCTCGACCGGCTGCGCCGAAGAGGTCGCCGGCTTGATCACGGGACCAAGCGGCAGTTTCACCGACAGATATTCGAACATGCCCTCGCGGCCGCCTTCACGGCCAAAACCACTTTCGCGGTAGCCGCCGAAGCCGCAGGCGGCGTCGAACATGTTGGTGCCGTTCACCCAGACGACGCCGGCCTTCAGCTGCGGCGCGACATGCAGCGCGAGATTGATGTTTTCGCTCCACACCGAGGCGGCCAGCCCATAGCGCGTGTTGTTGGCAAGCTCGATCGCTTCCTCGGTGTTGCGGAAGGTCATGGTGGCCAGAACCGGACCGAACACCTCTTCCTGCGCCAATATATTTGCCGGCGAAACACCGGTGGCGAGCGTCGGCAGGTGGTAGTAGCCGGAAGACGGCAGCACCGCGTCGGGCTGCCAGCAGACGGCGCCCTGTCTGGCGCCTTCGGCGACCAGACCCTTGACGCGGTCGAGCTGTGTGCCGTCGACCAGCGGTCCGATATCGGTGTTCTTGTCGAGCGGGCTGCCGACGCGAAGCCGGCTCATCCTGACCTTGACCTTGGCGATCAAGGCATCGGCAATGCCTTCCTGCACCAGAAGCCGTGACCCGGCGCAGCAGACCTGGCCCTGGTTGAACCAGATGCCGTCGACCAGTCCTTCGACGGCGCTGTCGAGATCGGCGTCCTCGAAGACGATGAAGGCCGACTTGCCGCCGAGCTCCAGAGACAGCTTCTTGCCCGATCCGGCCGTGGCTTTCCTGATGATCTTGCCGACCTCCGAAGAGCCGGTGAAGGCGATCTTCTGGATGCCGGGATGGTTGACGATGGCGACGCCCGCTTCCGGCCCGCCCTGGACGATGTTGACGACGCCCTTCGGCACGCCGGCGCGCTCGCAGATCTCGGCGAACAGGATGGCCGTGAGCGGGGTGAATTCGGCCGGCTTCAGCACCACCGTGCAGCCGGCGGCGAGGGCCGGCGCAATCTTCCAGGCCAGCATCAGCAGCGGGAAATTCCATGGGATGATCTGGCCGACGACACCGACGCCCTTGTGGCCGGAGAAATCCATGTCGAGCGCCTGCGCCCATCCGGCATGATGGATGAAATGGCGGATGGCCAGCGGCACGTCGATGTCGCGGCTTTCGCGGATCGGCTTGCCGTTGTCGATTGACTCAAGCACTGCGAACAGGCGCTGATGACGCTGCATCGCGCGGCCGATGGCGTAAAGCACCTTGGCGCGCTGGTAGCCGGAGGACGCCGACCATTTCGGTAAGGCCTTGGTGGCTGCGGCGACGGCTGCGTCGATATCGGCGGCGCCGGCATCGGAGATCTTGGCCAGCAGCTTGCCGGATGAGGGTTCGCTGGTCTCGAAGGTCTTGCCGCCGCTTGCTGCCTTCCAGCCGCCGTCGATGAACAGCGCCTTGCCGAAATCGCGTCCGGCAAGCCAGGCATCGGCCTCGGTGCGGGCTTCCGGCGCCGGGCCGTATTCCATGGCGTGATAGCGTTCGAGAATGTTCATGACGCGCTCCAGATAATCGTCTTGGCAGGCGCTCTGTGGCGCCCCCCTCTGTCCTGCCGGACATCTCCCCCACAAGGAGGGAGATTAGCCTTCGCGCCTGTCGGCTCTGAAACGTCGACAATTGGCGAAATCGTCGACGTTAGCCAATCTCCCCCCAAGTGGGGGAGATGTCCGGCAGGACAGAGGGAGGCGCGAAGGAACTCGACGTTCAAGGCCTTCTCCGCCTCACGCCATCGCATGGCGGTGGTTGGCCGAATAATGCCCGGTCAGATGATGCTCGAGCTGGCGCTCGATGTCGGTGAGCAGGCTCGAGGCGCCGAAGCGGAACAGGTCTGGCTCCAGCCAGGGCCGGCCGAGCTCCTCCTTCATCAGCACCAGCCAGTCGAGCGAGGCCTTGGCGGTAGAGATGCCGCCGGCCGGCTTGAAGCCGATGAGAAAGCCGGTCTCCTCGAAATAGGCTCGGATGGCGCGCACCATGGCAAGGCCGACGGGCAGCGTGGCGTTGACGCTTTCCTTGCCGGTCGAGGTCTTGATGAAATCGGCGCCGGCCATCATCGCCACCATCGACGCCAGCATGACATTTCGCAGCGTGGCGAGGTCGCCGGTGCCGAGAATGACCTTGAGATGCGCATCGCCGCAGGCTTCGCGCATCGAGACGATCTCGTTGTAGAGCTCCTGCCACTTGGCGCCGAAGACCAGGCCGCGCGGGATGACGACGTCGATCTCGTCCGCGCCGTCGCGCACCGATGCCTCGATCTCCTGCAGGCGGGTCGACAGCGGCGCAAGGCCGTGCGGGAAAGCGGTGGAGACGGCGGCGACATGGATGCCGGTGCCGCGCACGGCATCAACAGCCGTCGCGACGAATGGATGATAGACGCAGACCGCCGCCGGGCGGATTTTTTCACCCTCGATGCCAAGCCCCTCGACGATGTCGCGGCGGAACGGGTTGATCGCCTTGGCGCACAGGCGGCGGACGCGCTCTTCGGTGTCGTTGGAATTCAGCGTCGTCAAATCCATGCAGGAGACGGCGCGCAGCAGCCATGCCGCCTGGTTGTCGGCCTTGATCGAACGACGCTTGGTCAGGCTGGCGACGCGGCGCTCCAGCGCCGAGCGATTGACCGAGCGCACCGATTCCATGAAGCCGAGATCGAGCCGCATGCCGGTGTTGCGGGCGATGCCATGCGATTGCGGAACGGGCGTGTTGGCTGCGGCACGCGCCGGCAGCGGCGTGACCTTGGACCCGCCGAGATCGGCTTCGCGGATTGTGCTGCTCATCTCCTGCCCTTTCGCTCGACGATTTTACGTCGTGGTGCGTGTCGTTGCTCCCGGACCGCACGGCGGCTTTAGGCGACGCACACCGAAGATAGCCCGTGAAGCATCGCTTCACGAGTCCTTCAAGCGGTCATAGCGGAAAAAGGCGGCGAAAGCAGCTGAATTTTGACCGCATGGTCAAAATTCCAATCGAGAAGCAGGCGCCGAGGCGCCTGCTGATGTCAGCCGACGAAAGCGCGCTCGACGACGAAGGTCGAGGGATGGCTGAGCGAGCCCTCATGGAAGCCGAGGCTTTCGGCCATTTCCTTGACGTCCTTCAGCATATGCATCGAGCCGCAGATCATAATGCGGTCCGTCTCCGGATTGAGCTTCTCGATGCCGAGGTCGGCGTAGAACTTGCCCGAGCCGATCAGCGCCGTGATGCGGCCCATGCGCGCCGATTCTTCGCGGGTCGTCGAATTGTAGAGGGTGACGCGGCCGCCGGTCAGTTCGCCGATCAGGGGATCGTTCTCGAGCGCGGCCACCAGTTCCTGGCCATAGGTCAGTTCGGCATTGTCGCGGCAGGTGTGGGTCAGGATGACCTGATCGAATTTTTCGTAGGTATCGGGGTCGCGCAGAAGGCTGGCGAAGGGCGCAATGCCGGTGCCGGTCGAGATCATGAACAGGCGCTTTGCCGGGGTCAGCGCGTCGACAACCAGCGTGCCGGTCGACTTCTGGCGCATGATGACGGTGTCGCCGACCTGGATCTTCTGCAGTTCGGAGGTCAGCGGACCATCCGGCACCTTGATCGAGAAGAATTCCAGCTCCTCGTCCCAGGCCGGGCTGGCGACCGAATAGGCGCGGTACACCGGCTTTTCGGCATTGGGCAGACCGATCATGACGAACTCGCCGGAGCGGAAGCGCAACGACTGCGGGCGGGTGATGCGGAACGAGAACAGGCGGTCGGTGTAATGCTTCACCGAGACGACGGTTTCGGCATAGACATTGGCCGGAATCGGGAACTGCAGCGGACGGGCGCCGGCGGTGTTGAGTGCGGATGTGGTGTTCATCAATCCAACTCTGTCTTGCCCAAGCCACTACGCGGGCGCCAAACCGTTTCCTGCGCGCCCAGACCCTTCAGGTCCCGGCGTGCCGTTCACACACTCCAAAGCAGTAAGCTCTTGTGTCCCAAATTTATTAGTATACAAACGATATTTGTGTCAAGATACCACGCTAAAACAGCATTCCAAACTGCGGCATATTCATAGTCCTGGCATTTCGGGTTTCGACAATGAAAGAGAATTTTTCGGTGAAGCAGCCGGATTCCCTGGGTCACGTCGTTGCCGGCATCGATGTCGGCGGAACCTTCACCGACCTCATTTTGATCGACGGCAAAGATGGCGGAAAGGTGCATATCGCCAAGACGCCGACGACGGTCGACAATCAGGCGTTCGGCGTGGTTTCAGCGCTGGGCGCCACAGGCTTTGCCATAGACGGCATCGACCTCATCGTGCATGGCACGACCACCACCACCAATGCGGTGCTGGAACGCAGGCTGGCGAAAACCGGCATGATCACCACGCGCGGTTTTCGCGACGTGATCGAGCTTGGCCGCCGCACACGGCCGCAGCCCTACGGCATGACAGGCACCTTCGTTCCGATCATCCCGCGCGATCTCAGGCTCGAAGTCTCGGAGCGCGTCGAGGCGTCGGGCGCGGTGCGCACCCCGCTTGACGAGACCGAGATGCGCGACGCCGTGAAGACGCTGATCGCGGCCGGCTGCGAGTCCCTCGTCATTCATTTCCTGCATTCCTACGCCAACCCTTCGCATGAGCGGCGCGCTGCCGAAATCGCCGCCGAGCTTTGGCCGAACGGCTACATCACGACTGGCCATGCGCTGCTGTCGGAAGCCCGAGAATTCGAGCGCGGCGTGACCGCCGCGGTGAACGCCTCGGTGCAGCCGATCCTCGAGCGCTATGTCGAGCGGCTGCGCAAGGAATTGGCCGCCAAAGGCTATGCCCGCGACTTCCTGATCATGAACGGCAATGGCGGCATGATCTCGGCCCGCTTCGTCACGCGCGAGTCGGCCAAGACCGTGATGTCAGGCCCGGCTTCGGGTGTCATCGCGGCTGCCTATACGGGCAAGCGCGCCGGCTTTGAAAACCTCGTCACCTACGACATGGGCGGCACCTCGACCGATGTGGCGCTGATCCGCAACGCCGAGCCGGCGGTCTCCAACGAGATCGAGATCGAATATGCGATGCCGATCCACGTGCCGATGGTGGCGGTGCATACGGTCGGCGCCGGCGGCGGCTCGATCGCGCGCGTCGATGCGGCCGGCCTGATCCAGATCGGCCCGGAAAGTGCCGGCGCCAATCCCGGTCCGATCTGCTACGGCCGCGGCGGCTTGGAGCCGACCATCACCGATGCCAATCTGGTGCTGGGACGGCTGGCGCCGAAAAAACTGCTGGCGGTCGAAAATCCGGTCACCGTCGAGCGCGTCACCGGCATTTTCGAGAACAGAATAGGCAAGGCCGCCGGCCTCTCCGGCGTCGAAGCGGCGGGCGCGGTGCTGCGCCTCGGCAACATGAAAATGGCCGGCGCCATCCGCATGGTCTCGGTGTCGCGCGGCCATGATCCGCGCGATTTCGCGCTGTTCGCCTTCGGTGGCGCCGGGCCGCTGCATGCAACCGCGCTGGCGCGCGAACTCGGCCTGCCCCGTGTGCTGGTGCCGGCGCGTCCGGGCATCACCAATGCGCTCGGCTGCGTCGTGGCCGATCTGCGCCATGACTTCGTCAACACCATCAACCAGCCGGTCGCCGTGCTCGATGAAGCCAGGCTTCGCGAGGTGCTGGAACGTCACCGCGGGGAAGGCGAGGAACTGATCGGCAAGGAAGCGGTGAAGCCGGAAACGATCCGCGTTACGCACTCTGCCGACATGCAGTTTGTCGGCCAGACCCACATCATCAACGTGCCGTTGCCGTCTTCATCGGTGACAAGGCAAGAGTTGCAGGTGCTGTTCGAAAAAGCCTATTTCGCCCGCTTCAAGGTCGAGTTGCCGGAGATCCGCGCCAATCTGGTCAACCTCAACACGTCGGTGACGGGCGTGCGGCCGGCGATCGACCTGTCACGGCTGATCGACCCGGCCGGACGTACAAAGACGCTAGACGAGGCGCTGCGCGAAACAAGGCCTGTCTGGTACGCAGGACACTGGCACGATACGCCGATATACGCACGCGAAAAGTTGCCGCCCGATGCCGTCATCGAAGGGCCGGCGATCCTCGAACAGATGGATGCGACCACAGTGCTCGAACCCGGCGACCGCGCAAGATCGGACGCCGACGGCAACATCATCATCGATATCGGCGAGGCCTGAGATGCAAAAGCTCGACGCCATCACGCTTTCGGTCCTGCAGGCAGCCTTGCAGCAGGTCTGCGACGAGATGGATCTCACTTTCTCCCGCGCTGCCTTCTCGCCTGTCATCGCCGAGGCCAATGACCGCTCCGACGGCATCTACTCGGCCGTCGACGGTTCGTTGATCGCACAAGGCAGCCAGGGCCTGCCGGTGTTCGTCGGCGTCATGCAGTATTCGACCAAAACGGTGATCGAGATGATCGCCGACGGCCGCTGCCTGCCGCCGGAACCCGGCGACATCTACATCGTCAACGATCCCTATCTCGGCGGCACGCATCTGATGGACGTGCGCTTCGCCATGCCGGTCTACCGCGGCGGCAAGATATTTTGCTGGCTATCGAATACCGGCCACTGGCCCGATATCGGTGGCTCGGTGCCGGGCGGCTTCTCCGCCTCCGCCACAGCCGTCGAGCAGGAAGGCCTGCGGCTGCCGCCGGTCAAGCTGTTCAAGAAGGGCGTACTCGACACCGAAATCTACGCCATCATCTGCTCCAACATCCGCGTCGCCGACCAGCGCATCGGCGATATAAGGGCGCAAGCCGCGGCACTGCTGATCGGCCAGGACAGGCTCAATGGAATCCTCGATCGTTACGGCGACGGAACCGTCGTCGGGGCGATCGCCGAACTGCGTCGCCGCGCCGCCGAGCAGATGCGCGCCAACATCTCCGCCATTCCCGACGGCACATACAGCTCGAAGGCCTTTGTCGACTCGGACGGCGTGGTCAACGAGCCGCTGACCATCGCGCTCGCGGTGGAGAAGAAGGGCGATACGCTGACCTTCGATTTCACAGGTTCGTCAAAACCCTGTGCCGGGCCGATGAACAGCGTGCTGGCGACGACCTTGTCGTCGGTCTATCTCGCCATGCGCCATATTTTCCCTGATGTGCCGATCAGCGCCGGCGCTTTCGAGCCGCTGATCGTCAAGCGGCCGGAAGGCACGTTCCTCGACGCCAAATACCCGCGTCCCGTCTCCGGCTGCGCGGCTGAAGTCTCGCAGCGCATCGCCGAGGCGGTGTTCGCGGCGATGGTGCAGGCGCTGCCGGAAAAGGTGACGGCCGCACCCGCCGGCTCCAGCGGCAATTTCGCGCTGGGCGGCAACGATCCGGCGCGCGGCCGCGACTATGTCATGTATCAGATCTCCGGCGGCGGCTATGGCGGCAATTCAGGCCATGACGGCCTGACCAATGGCTGCTCGACCATCGGGATTTCGAAATCGCCGCCGGTCGAGATCATGGAGCAGGCATTTCCGGTTCTCTACCGCCACTATGCCTTGCGCGAAGGCTCGGGCGGCGCCGGCAAGCAGCGCGGCGGTTTTGGCCTCGCCTATGAGGTCGAGATATTGCGAGGCGAGGCGCGCGCGTCCTTCGTCATGGACCATGGCCGTTTCGGCCCGCAAGGCGCGCTCGGCGGCAAGGACGGCGCGGTGAACACGGTGACCGTGTTCCGCGGCGGCGAAGCCCACGTACCGCCGCATCTGTCCAAGGAACAGGACATCGCGCTCAAGGCCGGCGACCGCGTGCGCGTCGGCACGCCGGGCGGCGGCGGCTATGGCGATCCGCGTCAGCGCGATCCGAAACTGGTCGCCGAGGATGTCCGGCTTGGTTACTACACCGATGAACAAGCCAAAGAGCTGTTCGGAACCTGAGAGCCGACAAGCCCGAGCCGCGTCAGGTCTGCAGCTTGGCCTTCAGCGCATCGGCGAATTTCTGCGCGATCTTCTTGAAGCCGGCGGGATCGGGATGCAGTTCGTTGGCCCAGTCGGCTACTTTCAGCGTGCCTTGCGTGTCGACCAGATGGAAATTGTTTTTGGGTTCGTCGGCCAGGCGCTTCACCACATCGCGGAACGCCGCCAGCGCGTCGTGGACGATGACCGTGCCCATGGCGACCGTCCAGTTGCAGAAATCGAGCGACGGTTTCAGCCACGGGCCGACACAGGACGGATGCGCTCCGTTCGGGATCGGAAAATCATAGCAATGGCCAAAGATCGGCACGCCTGGCGCGACGCGGTCGCGCAGCGCGAACAAATCGAGATAGCAGGCCTCGACCATGCCGAGCGCCTTGGTGAAGCGGTTCTTGTTCAGCCCGGGGGCGTGGCCGTCATTGAAGTCGAGGAAGATGCAGAACTGGTCGCCGGCAATGTCGTTGCCACCGGCAGAGAACAGGATGGCATCGGGCTTGCCGTCCAGCCAGTTGGCCTTGTTGCGCAGGGCGGCGATCATGCGCTGCTGCTTGGGCAACGACATCTCGTCGGTCGCCGCATCGCCATGATGGGCAAGGTTGAGGATGGTCGGCGGCATCGAGCCGATGCGTCGCAGCTGCGCGATCACGTCGGTGTCGACGAACGGAAAGCCGTTACCGGTGAGCGGATAGTCGAACCAGGAATCGCCCTGCGCCAGCATCACCAGCGGCCGGTTGGCGACGGCCGCCTCGAGATTGCCGGCGCTTTCCCTTGCGGTTTCGAGCCGCTCGATGTTGGCTTGGTGAACCCTGATGCGCTTGGCGATGTCGTCGTCGATGCGCCGCTGCGCGGCTTCCTGCACGAATTCCTGCTGGTCCATCCCCAGGTCCCTCCCACGACCGTCTACTTCCAGCTGAGCATGCGCCCATGTCCATGATCGGTCTGTAATTTAGATCACAGTAAGATTCCTGGGGAAGGACGGCTTGCCGCGCCGTGATCGCCGCAGAGCATGTCGTTTCCGTCTCCGTGGGGCCTGCAAAACACCATAGACTTCTATCCTTGTTTTCGCGCAATTCCGGACGGGAAACCGCCAACACCTTCCCTGGAATTGCTTAGTCAACGGAGATCAGGAACATGCGTCTTTTCGGTCGTTTCGTGCTTGCCGCTTCCGCCGCCCTGCTGCTTGGGACCGGTGCTGCCTCCGCCGAGAAACTCAGGATCGGGACCGAGGGCGCCTATCCGCCCTTCAACTATGCCAATTCGGACGGCACGCTGGGCGGCTTCGACATCGATCTCGGCAAGGCGCTGTGCGCCGAGATGAAGGCCGAGTGCGAATTCTCCGTGCAGGATTTCGATGGCTCGATTCCGGCGCTGCAGGCCGGCAAGTTCGACGCCATCATCAACATCACCATCACGCCGGAACGCGCCGAGAAGGTCGAGTTCACCCACAAATATTACCAGACGCCGCCGGCCATCGCGGTGCCGAAGGATTCGACCATCGCCGGCACATCGCCGGACGATCTGAAGGGCAAGATGCTGGGCGTGCAGAGCGCAACCATCCACCAGAATTTCGCCGAGCAGAAATACTCCGGCTCGACCGTGAAAGCTTACCCCACAGGCGACGACGCCCGCACCGACATGGCCAATGGCCGGCTGGACGCGATGATGGACGGCTCGATCATCCTGACCGAATGGCTGAAGAAGCCGGACGGCGCCTGCTGCAAATTGCTCGGCACCTTGACCGCCGACCCGCCCATTCACGGCCCCGGCGTCGGCATCGCCCTGCAAAAGGGCAGCAAGGAACTGGCCGACAAGTTCAATGCCGCCATCGACGCCCTGCGTGCCAACGGCAAGTACAAGGAAATCAACGACAAATACTTCTCGTTCGACGTCTACGGAAGTTAACCCCTTCACCGCTCCTACCTCGGCAGCGCCATCAGGTGCTGCCGTTTTCATGAGATGACGGAGAAGTTTCTTGGTTGAGCGGCGCTCCCCTTTCTACACCAGCATCGTTGGCCTCGGCGCCACGATGGGCCGGGTCGGCGGCGACTTCGTCTCGGCCAAAACTTATTCCGGCATCGCCGACGAGCATCTGAACACGCGCAAGAATGTCGGCGTGCAGGATCTCAGCACCATGGGCAAGATGGACATCAAGGGGGCGGAAGCCGAGGCGCTGGTCAACCACATCATCGTCAACGATGCGGCCGCGATGAGCCCCGGCCAGGTGCGCTATTCCACCGTCTACCGCGACGATGGCGGCATCATGGACGACCTCACCGTGTTCCGGCTGGCGCCTGAGCATTTCATGCTGGTGACCGGCTCGGTCAACCGGCTGAAGATGCTGCCCTGGCTGCAGCATCATGCTGAAGCGCGAAAGGCCTATGTCACCGACATCACGGCGGCCGTCGCCTTTCCGACGATACAGGGGCCGCGCTCACGCGAGCTGCTGAAAGCGATAGTGTCGGATGCCGATCTCGAAGAGTTGAAACGCTGGGCGTTCACTTCAGGGCGCGTCGGCGAGACCAAAGTCCTGATCTCACGAACCGGGGTGACCGGCGAGCTCGGCTTCGAACTGTTCGTGCCGGCGGACGAGGCGACTTCCGTCTGGGACGCGCTGGTGCGGACCGGTAGCGATTTCGGCTTGAAGCCATACGGCGTGCTGGCCATGTTCACGCTCGGGCTGGAAAAGGCCTATCCGGCGCATGGCATCGACATGGACGAGAGCCGTACGCCCTTCCATGTCGGGCTCGATCGCTGGATCAAGTTCGACAAGGGCGAGTTCATCGGCCGCGAGGCATTGCTCAAAATTCGCGACAAGGGGCTCGACGAACGCTGGACCGGGCTGATTCTCGACGGTGACAAGCCGGCCGCGACGGATGCCAGGGTTTTCGCCGACGGCGAGGATGCCGGCGTCGTCACCTACAGCGATCACGGCTATTCCTTAGGCAAAGTTCTGGCGACCGCGCATTTGCGGCTGCCGTTCACGCAGATTGGCACCGAGTTAAGCATCGACATAGACGGCAAGCCGACCCGCGCCGTGGTGGCGCCGATGCCGTTCTTCGATCCCGAAGGCGTGCGGCTGCGCGCCTAGGCGAGTTTCGCCAGCAGCCGCATAAACGTAGCGGCCTCCTTGGCGGTCAGCGGCGCCAGCGTTTCCTGGGTGATGGCGCGGGCCAGCGGGATCAGCCGCTCGATCGCCTCGCGTCCCCGGGGCGTGAGACTGACCAGCAGGCGCCTTTTGTCGACCTCATGCTTGGTCAGGTCGACTAGGCCACGCGCCTTCAGCCGATCGATCACGCCCTTGACGGTCGCCGCATCCATGGCGATCAGCGTTCCCAACTGGTTCTGCGAGGTCTCGCCGACATCGTGCAATTTGGCGAGCGCTGCGAATTGCGGCGGCGTCAGGTCGCTGATCTGGGCGGCAAAGATCGAGACATGGCGCTGATGCGCCTTGCGCAGGATGAAGCCTACCTGCTCCTGCAGGCGGTAATCATGTTCGTCAGGCTCTTCGGCCTCGACGAGCTTGAGAAGATTGTCGCCGCCGCTCATCGCAAGCCGTCCCAGGCCTTGATGTCTCCTGCAGCCAGGCCGCCCATGCGGTCGTGCACGCGGGGGCCGCAGCTCATGGCGAGGCAAAACAGGATTTCGTCGGCGCGCGGCCCGTCACTGAGGCCGACTTCCATGGCGTCGAAATGGCTGCGGACATAGGCAGCGTTGGTGTGGCCGAGCGGCACGTCAAGCCGCGAGCCGAACGCGCCGACCTTGGTTGCCGACGGCACGATCGCCTTGGCGTCGCCCAGCCGCTCGCGCATGGCGTAGCCGCCAGGAACGTGCCACAGCGCGCCGTGTTCGAGTTCACCTGACGAGCCGACGATGGTGCCCTTGCCGTAGGCGTCGATCTGCTTGATGTCGCCGCCCAATGCGGCAATGAGCTTGTCGGTGAGCAGCAGGCCAAGCGGCTTCAGATCGTCCATGGCGCTCTGCAGTTCTTCGACGTAGCGGCCGGCGAACGGGTTCTTCACCAGGGCCACGGCTGCAGCGCGGCGGCGCGGCAGAGCAGCGACCGGCCCGCCATCGTGAAAGATCTCTTCGGTCAGAACCGCGATCTTGCGGATCGGAAACTCAGGCATGGGCAACTTCCTTCCCTGGATTTTTGTTGGGCGCGGCAAGCGCCATGGAACCACTGATGCGCGCTTCCCCACCTAGAAACAGCGCCGATGCGGCAATCAGGCCGCGCCGGCGAAAATCTTCGGCGACGGCAAGGCCATTGTCCAGCGCCCGCTCCACATCGCCACGCGCGAGCATGCCGACGGCTTGTGTCACCAGCCGTGCACCGAGGTCGCTGTCGGGCGCCAAGTCCTGCGCGGGAATGCGCTTGATGGCAGGATTGCCGGGCAGGTCGACGGCGTTGGCAATGAGTGTCGCCGCCGCATCGGCCTCGGCGCCGGTGCGCGCCAGCACGGTGACGGCGTCGGCAATGCCAAGCGAGAACGAACGGCCGCGCCAGCCGCTGGTGGCGACGCCGCGCACGCCGTCCGCCGAGCGAATGGCGAGGCGGTCGGCCATGCCGTTGCCGGTGCCGGCGATCGCCAGGTTCATCGACTGGCCCTTGCCGATGTGGAGTGCGCTGTCTCCGCCATTGTTGACATAGGCGCGGTCGAGCCTGCGACCGGCAAGCAGCGCGGCGAGCATTTCGTCGGCTACTGATCCTGCGACGGCGGCCATCGGCGTGATGAAGCATTCCGCTAAGGGCATGACGGCTGCTTCCATGCGCCGCGCAGTCGGGCCGGCGAAGGTGCGCGGCGCCAGGAAAAATGCCGGGAGCCGCAATTCGGGAAGCTCCTCGACCAATTCGATCAGGATCGTCTGGAAGCGCTCGATCGCCTGATCGTAGGCGGCACGACACTCAGCCGCCTCGCCGAAGGCCTCGACGATCAGGTCGATCGGCCCGTGGTTGAGGTGCAGCCGCTTGCCGTCCTGCAGCCAGTGGACTTGCGGACCTTGCATCAAGAGGCCCCGTTCGAGCCGACGCGGCGCAACTGCGCCAGCGGCGGCCATGGATTTTGGGCCTCGGCGGCTGAGCCGCGGCGCGGATTGAGGTATTCGCCGCCTTTGGCAACGATGTCATCGACGCTGCGGATCTCGGCCTCGTAGCCGCCCAGCCTGACATAGTCGTCGCGGCGTAGCGTGAATTCGATCGGCGCCACCAACGCCGGCGTCGGCACATAGCCGAAGGCGCCTTCCGGCACGCGCATGACGTCGACCATCAGCGTAATGCCGCCGCCCGGCCAGACATAGACCGGAGCGCCGCCGACGGTCACATAGGTCTTCAAGCCCTGCACCGAGCGGGTGAGATTGACCGGATTCTCGGTGACACCGGCGCGCAGCGACCCGCCGGCGCCGCCGATGAACAGCACGGTGCAGAGCGCCGGCTCGCAATTGTCCTCGATCAGGCCGACCGATTTCTGCAGCCGCTCGGGGAACGGTTTTTCCACCGGCTTCAACTCGTCGTCGAGCTCGTAATAGGCGAACTGCTCGCCGGTGGTCGACACCATCAGCAGCGAGAGACCGGGGCGGGCGCCCTTCTTGGCGTTCCATTCGCCGAGGATCGACAGCGGGTCGGAAATCGAGGTGCCGCCCCAGCCGAGGCCGGGCTCGGAAACCTTGAAATAGCGGCCCGGCGTCGAACGGCGGCCGATGATCTTGATGCCGGTATCCTGCCAGCCCAGCACCTTGCCGGCCTGATGCTCGGAGACGACGCCGGTGATATGGTCGTCGACCACCACCACCTCGTCGACAAGGCCGCGCCATTGCGTGGCGAACATGCCGATCGTCGCCGAGCCGCAGCCGACCCGCATGCGCTGTTCCTGCTTGCCGTCGATGACAGGTGGTTTGCCGGCTTCGACGGTGATGGTGGCGCCGCCATCGATGGTCAGTTCGACCGGCTTGCGATTGCACAGACTGAGCATCGCGTCACAGGTTGCCCGGCCTTCGGCCTTGGAGCCGCCGGTCAGATGATGCACGCCGCCGAGCGACAGCATCTGCGAGCCATATTCGCCTGTCGTGACGTGGCCGATCGGCTCGCCTTGCGCGCGCACGATTGCCGTTTCGGGACCGAGATGGCGGTCGGTATCGATCTTCACCTTGACGCCGCAGTAAGAGAAGATGCCCTCGGTGACCACGGTCACCAGATCGACCCCCTCGACCTCCTGGCTGACGATGAAGGGGGCCGGCTTGTAGTCGGGATAGGTGGTGCCGGCGCCGATCGCAGTGACGAAGCGGCGCCCGGTGTTGACCAGTTCGCCGTCCCATTGCTCGCCCTCGGCGGTGAAGGGCACGACCGCGGCGCCGGTCTCCGCCGCATGGTCGAGGATGGTCAGCGGGTCCATACGCACGATGCGGCCACCGACATTGCCGTAGCGGTCGCAGGCGCCGGTGCGGCCATCGGCGATGTAGCACATCACCGGACAGGCATCGCAGCGGATCTTCTCCGCCACCAGCTTCTCGCCGGGATCGTGGGTTTCGAAACGTTCGGCAAGCTCGCTCATCGGCGTGCCTCCTGGTCGTGGATGCCATCTTTTTCGCGGATGGCAGCGCGGATGCGCGCCGGCGTCGCCGGAACCTTGGTGATGAGAACGCCGGTGGCGTGGCGTATGGCGTTGAGGATGGCGGGTGCGGTCGGGATCAGCACATGCTCGCCCAGGCCCTTGGCGCCGAACGGTCCCTCCGGATCGGGAACCTCGATCAGAATGTGCTCGATCTCAGGAACGTCGCCGATGGTCGGGATGAGATAGTCGTGCAAATTCTCGGTGCGGCCGGGGATGTATTCCTCCATCAGCGCCATGCCGATGCCTTGCGCGATGCCGCCTTCGATCTGGCCTTCGACCAGCAGCGGATTGATCGCCTTGCCGACATCGTGCGCGGCGGTGATTTTCAAGAGCTTCACCGTGCCGAGCTTGAGGTCGACCTCCAGTTCGGCGATCTGCGCGCCATAGCCATAGACGGCGTAAGGCTTGCCCTGGCCCTTGGCATCGAGCGGCAGCGTCGGCGGATCGTAGGTCTCCTCGGCGCGGAAGACGAAACCGCCCGCATCGACATCGAGGGCGGGGAGATCGATGCGCCGAGTGGCTTCGCCCTCGCGAATGACGATCGCCGGGCCGTCCAATTGCAGGCTCGCGTTCTCCGAGACATTGGCAAAGCGCAGGATCTTTTCGCGCAAGGCGCGGCCGGCTTTTTCGGCCGCCTTGCCGGTGACAAAAGTCTGGCGCGAGGCCGATGTTTTGCCGGCGTCGGGGCTGATCGCGGTGTCGGCGCTCTTCAGCTTGAATTTTTCCAGCGGCAGGCCGAGTGCGTCGGCGCAGATCTGGGCGATGACGGTGTTGGAGCCCTGGCCGATATCGACGGCGCCCTGATGCAGGATGACGTCGCCCGCTGGCGAGATACCGACCCTTATGGTCGACGGATTGGGCAACGAGGTGTTGCCGCAGCCATACCAGCAGGACGCGACGCCAACGCCGCGTTGTTTGCTCGTATTGGCGGTATTGAATTTATCTGCGTCAGCCTTCGCGCGAGCCCAATGCGGCCGCAAGGAGTCGAGGCACTCGAATATGCCGACGCCCGACTCCAGTCGCTGCCCGGTAACCGTTTCGGAGCCGTTCCGAAGGCAATTCTTCAAGCGAAAATCGAGCCGGTCCATGCCGAGCTTGCCGGCAAGCTCATCATAGAGCGTCTCCTGCATGATCGTCGCCTGCGGCACGCCGAAGCCACGGAAGGCGCCGGAGATCGGCCCGTGGGTGTGGATGGCGCGGCCTTCGGCGCGGTAGTTCGGCGTCGCATAGGGACCGGAGGCATGCACCGGCACGCGGTTGGCGACGGTCGGGCCCCAGCTGGCATAGGCGCCGGTGTTGAAATCGCCTGTGAAGACCATGCCGGTGACATGGCCCTCGGCATCTACGCCGATGGTCGCCTTCATCTCGGACGGATGTCGCTTGGTGGTCGACATCATGGATTCGTTGCGGGTGTAGGCCAGTGCTGCCGGCCGGCCGGTCTTCAGCGCCACAAGGCCGATGAGCGGCTGCAGTGAAACGTCCAGTTTCGAGCCGAAGCCGCCGCCGGTCGCGGTCGGCACGATGCGCACCTTGTCGACGGCAAGACCGAGCACCTTCGCCGTTTCGTCGCGGTCCATGTAGGGGGCCTGGGTGCAGGCGACGACGACCAGCGTGTCGCCATCCATATAGGCATGGCCGGCTTCCGGCTCGATATAGGCGTGCTCGACATAGGAGGTGTCGATGGCACCGGACACTGTGAAGGCAGCCTCGCCAAGCGCCGCCTCGGGGTCGCCGCGCTCGACAAAGCCCTTGGTCAACAAATTGGCCGGGCGGTTCGCGTGGATGAGCGCCGCCCCTTCTGCCTGCGCGTCGCCGGGCTGCAGAAAATGCGGCAGCTCGGTCCAGCGGACCGGGAAATCCTGGAGGTCGAGATCGAGCATGGCCTCGCGCTCGCCGGCGACCAGCGCCACTGCCTCGCCGCGCAGCCGCGCAAAGCCTTCGGCCAGCGCCGGCTGGTCGGCAAACGGACCGATGACGCCGAAACAATTTTTTCCCGGAATGTCGGCGGCGGTGAAGACGCCGGCGATGCCGGGATGCGACTTCACCCAGCCCTCCAGGTCGCCGAAGGCGAAGCCGGCATGATAATGCGGCGAGCGAACCACCAGCATGGCCAGCGCATCGGCGGGAAAGGCATCGGCGCCGAATTTTTCAGCGCCGGTGACTTTTGGCACGCCGTCGAGCCGGACCGGGGAGGCGCCTACAGCATTCCCTGTGGTTGGCATTCTACGTTCAAAGTTGAATTCCAACGAATGACGTTGGCGCTGCCCCTCACCCTTACCCTCTCCCCGTGAAGAACGGTGAGAGGGGAGCGTCGGCGCTGGAGCACTTCCCTTATCCCCGTCACTATACGGGGTGAAGGTGCCGGCAGGCGGATGAGGGGCAGCGCCGCCGGTCGACGTCTCGAACCGTCCCGCATCCATCACTGCCGCGATGATCTTTCTGTAGCCCGTGCAACGGCACAGGATGCCACCCAGCGCATCCTGCACCTCGGTCTCGGTCGGATTCGGCGTGCCATCCAGCAGCGCCGTTGCCGCGACCAGCAGCGCCGGCGTGCAGATTCCGCACTGCGCGGCGCCATGCGCCAGGAAAGACGCCTGTAGCGCCGACAACCGGCCATCGGCAAGGCCTTCGACGGTCGTTACGGACGTCCCGGCTGCGGAGGCCGCTGGCATCAGGCAGGCGCAGACGGCGTCGCCGTCCACCAGCACCGTGCAGGCGCCGCAATCGCCGGCATCGCAGCCAACCTTGGTGCCGGTCAGCTGCAATTCGTCGCGCAAAACCTGCGACAGCCGGCGCAACGGCGGCACGTTGACCGAGACGGCGCCGCCATTGACCGCGAAGACGATGTCTACGCGCTCGGGGCCGAAACCCCGCACGAGATCAGGCAGGGCTTCAATCATCTCGGAGTGGCTCATGCCGCCACCATGCTGTTGTCGTTCGTCAGCCCGCAAGCCCCCAGCACGGCGCGGGCGACAAGCTCGCGCGCTGCGTCGAGCCGGTATTCGGCGCTGCCGCGCACGTCGGCAATCGGCGAGAGCTCGGCCATCGGCGCGGACAGGAGCGCATCGGCGAGTGCCGGGCCGACAGGCTTGCCCACCAGCACGGCTTCGACAGCGGCGAGCCGCTTGGCCACGGCCGAGCAGGACCCGACCGCGACAGCGGCTTCCATGACGATGCCAGCCTCGGAAACGAGGCGCGCCGCCACCATGGCGATGGAGATGACGAGGTAGCGCCGCGCACCGAGCTTGACGAAGGCCGACGTGCCGGCGGCCCTGGGCTTCGGCACCCGGATGGCGGTGACCAGCTCGCCCGGTAGCAGCGCGGTGCGGCGGTTGCCGAGAATGAACTCCTGCAGCGGCAGATGACGCGTCGCGGCTGCAGAGCGCAGCTCGACCTCGGCGTCCAGCACCAGCAGTCCCGGAACGCCATCGGCGGCAGGCGAAGCATTGCAGAGATTGCCGGCGATCGAGGCGACATTCTGGATCTGCAGGGAGCCTACTTCGCGCGCGGCCTGCTTCAGCGCATCGAAAGCCGCCGGCAATGGATGGCGGACAAGGTCGGTCCAGGTGGTGCGGGCGCCCAAAACCCAATGGGTTTCGGTCTCGGCAATGCCGCGCAGCGAGTGCAGGCCGTTAATATCGAGAACATTGTCGCGGAACGGTTTGGCGCCCTGCGCCGGATAGAAATCGGTGCCGCCGGCAAGCACGCGCCAGGCGCCCTCGCCCAGCAGAGCGAGCGCCTCGTCGAGCGTGGTGGGTTTCGCGTAACGGATCACGCTTTGCCTTCCAAAAAAATCGGCCTTCCCATTGGGGCCTTCAAGGGTGGGGTCTTCCCGAACCCCGCCAGTGTCTGACCAGGCCAAATTCATTCGTATGCAAATGATATCAAGCTGGCGGAAATTGTCAAAGCCGGAGTTTAAGGGAACCCGGCCGCCACGCATTTGTTACGTCCGCGCACGATCCCCAAAAATCGGAATCGATTTTCGGAAAGGATCCTGCGCAAAGTAAAGTGCTACAGCGTCCTTTGCGCGTCCGAAGGGGACGCGCGGCGCTGTAGGAGGTTGACGCAGGCGGCCATCCGGTCAAGTTTCTGCATCCGGTCGCATCAGCGGCGTATTTCACTCGATCCCCCGTTCGAGACGTAGAAGAGGAGAGGCGCCATGGCCGACGAAGCGCTTGTTGTCATCGACCTGCAAAACGACTTCTGCCCCGGCGGCGCGCTGGCGGTTGCCGGCGGCGACGAGATCGTGCCGCTGGTCAACGATATGATTCGGCACGCCGAGCATGTCGTGCTGACGCAGGACTGGCACCCGGCCGGACATTCGAGCTTTGCCTCCAGCCATCCGGGTGCCCAGCCCTTCAGCGCCATCGAGATGCCCTATGGGCCGCAGACTCTGTGGCCCGACCATTGCATCCAGGGCAGCCTCGGCTCGGACTTTCACTCGGGGCTCGCCTGGACCAAGGCCGAGTTGGTGATCCGCAAGGGATTTCGCCCTGATATCGACAGCTACTCCGCCTTCTTCGAGAACGACCACAAGACGCCGACCGGGCTCGCCGGCTACCTCAAGGAGCGCGGCATCGGCACCGTGACCCTGGTTGGCCTGGCGACCGACTTCTGCGTCGCCTTCTCGGCCCTCGACGCGGCCAACCAAGGCTTCAAGACGACGGTGCGGCTCGACGCCTGCCGCGGCATCGATCTCAACGGTTCGGTCGAGGCGATGCTGAAGCGGATGCGCGATGCCGGGGTGAGGCTCGAAGACCCGATCTCGGAGTGACTGGATCGTGAGGCATCGAGGGGGCTGCACACGGTTGGGGAAGGCTTTCGCTGCAGGTGTACTCGCTTCCGCTGTGTCTCCGCAAATGGCGTTCGCGGCCGAGGCCCGCGGCCTGCCCGATGCTGCCATGTCGCTGTGGTGGGCGCTGCCTTTCGCCGGCCTGCTGCTCTCGATCGCCACCGGACCGCTGCTGTTCCATCATGTCTGGGAGCATCACTACGGCAAGATCGCAGCCGGCTGGGCAGCACTGGCAGTGGTGCCGTTGGCGATCGCTTTCGGCATGTCCTTGGCGAGCGAGGCGGTGCTGCACACGCTGCTCACCGAATACATGTCGTTCATTATCCTGCTGTTCGCGCTCTACACCATTTCGGGCGGCATCCTTGTCGCCGGCAACATCCATGGCACGCCGCTGGTCAATGCCGGGCTGCTGCTTGTAGGGGCAATGCTGGCCTCGGTGATCGGCACCACCGGCGCCTCGATGATCCTGATCCGGCCGATGCTGCGCGCCAACGACAACCGGCAGTTCAACGCCCATGTCGTCATCTTCTTCATCTTCCTGGTGTCCAACATCGGCGGCTCGCTGACGCCCTTGGGCGACCCGCCGCTGTTCGTCGGCTTCCTGCGCGGCGTCGACTTCTTCTGGACTACGGCGAACCTCTGGCGCGAGACTCTGTTCACCGGCGGCCTGGTGCTGCTTGTCTTCCTGGCCATCGACATCATGCTGCATCGCCGCGAAGGCGGCGCGCCGAAGATCAAGGACCCGACGCCGGACACGAAGGTGCGTCTGCGCGGCCTGGCCAATCTGCCGCTGCTGGCTGGCGTCATCGCCGCCATCCTGCTGTCCGCAGCATGGAAGCCGGGCGTGAGCTTTTCAGTGCTGGGCGTCAGCCTCGAACTGCAGAACCTGGCGCGCGACGCCATTATCCTGGGGCTCGCCGGACTGTCGCTTGTCGTGTCACTCAAGAGCCATCGCGAGGCCAACGGCTTCACCTGGGGCCCGATCGCGGAGGTGGCGAAACTGTTTGCCGGCATCTTCATCTGCATCGTGCCGGTCATTGCCATCCTTCGCGCCGGCCATGACGGCGCGCTGGCGCCGCTGGTCGCGCTGGTGACGTCACCCACCGGGCAGCCCAATGATCTCGCCTATTTCTGGCTGACCGGCGGGCTGTCGTCCTTCCTCGACAATGCGCCGACCTATCTGGTGTTCTTCGAACTCGCAGGCGGCGACGCGCGGCACCTGATGACGGAGGCGGCCTCAACGCTGGCCGCGATCTCGGCCGGCGCGGTGTTCATGGGCGCCAACACCTATATCGGCAATGCACCCAACTTCATGGTCTACGCCATTGCCCGACACCGCGGTGTGAAGATGCCGGGCTTCTTCGGCTACATGGCATGGTCAGGGCTGGTGCTGATCCCGATCTTTTTGATCGCCGGGTTCCTGTTTTTCGGCTGATCAGCCGACGCCGACATAGCGCCTGACTGCCGATGGGTCGGCGCGCAATTGCTCGACATCGACGGTCTCGCGGTTGCGGCCGTTCTCGATGAAGCAGACGCGGTCGGCGACGGACAGCACGGCGTCGACGCGCTGTTCGACCAGAATGGTGGAGACACCTAGCTCACGCAGCTTCACCACCGTCTCGCGGATTTTGGCGATCATCGACGGCATCAGCCCCTCCGTCGGCTCGTCTAGCAACAGCACCTGCGGCTCCAGACAAAGCGCGCGGGCCATGGCCAGCATCTGCTGTTCGCCACCGGACAAAGTGCCGGAGCGCTGCCGCAGCCGCTGGCGCAGCAGCGGGAAGAGGTCGAGCACGCTCTCGCGCGTCGCTCTTCCCTTGCCGCGCGCCATCAGGCCGATCTCGATGTTTTCCGCCACCGTCATCTCGGCGAACAGCCGCCTGCCCTGGGGCACATAGGCGACGCCGGCCTTGGGCACCTCATGCGCCGGCAGGCCGGTCAACTCCTTGCCGGCGAGCCGGATCGAACCGGCGCTCGACCGAACCAGCCCCATGATCGCTTTCAGCGTCGTCGTCTTGCCGGCGCCGTTGCGACCGAACAGGCACAGCACCTCGCCCTTGTTGAGCACTAGGTCGAGCCCATAGAGCACCTGAACCTCGCCATAGAAGCAGTCGAGCCTGGAGATAGTCAGCGCTTCAGTCTCGTGGGCTTCAGTCTTGGGGGCCTCAGTCTTGGGGGCTTCGCTCATGCCGCCGTCCCCAGATAGGCTTCCTGCACCTGTGTGTTGGCGCGAACCTGTTCGGGCGTGCCTTCGGCCAGGATCTTGCCGGCGTTGAAGACCGTGATGCGGTCGGCCAGCTGCATGACGACCGGCATGTTGTGCTCGATCAGGAGCACGGTGGCGCTCTTGGCAATCTCGCGCACCAGTCCGATGAAATTGTCGATCTCGCTGTCGGCCAGCCCCTGCGTCGGCTCGTCGAGGATCAAAAGCCGCGGCTTAAGCGCCAGGCCCATCGCGACTTCCAGCAGGCGCTGGTGGCCGTAGGAAAGCTGGCCGGCCGGCATATGGGCGCGGCCGGCCAGTCCGGTGCGTTCCAGCGCGGCCATGACGCCGGTGCGCACCGCACCTTTCGAGCGGCCGTCGGTCAGCGTGCGCTGCACCGGCAGCGCGACATTATCGTAGGCAGAGAGGTTGGCGAAGACGCTGGTGATCTGGAAGGTGTAGGCGATGCCCCGGCGCACCCTGAGATAGGCCGGCTGGCTGGTGATGTCGGCGCCGTCGAAGACGATCATGCCGGACGATGGCTGAATGCGGCCGCTGACCAGGCTGACGAAGGTGGTTTTGCCAGCGCCATTGGGACCGATGACGGCGCGGATCTCGCCCGGCATCAGCTGAAAATCGACACCGTCGACGGCGCGCAGGCCGCCGAAACTGCGCGCCAGGCCTTTGGTGGTCAGCAACGGCATCATGGCAGCCACCCGAGCCAGCGCTGGCGTATGGTGCCCAGAATGCCTTTGGGGAAAAACAGCACCAGAAGGATGAGCGCAATACCGACGATCAGGAGATAGGCGGAGGTGTAACCGCTGGCGGTGTCGATGACATAGTACATGAACACCGTGCCGAGCAGCGCGCCCAGCGTCGTGGCGGCGCCGCCGAGCAGCACCCAGAGCAGCGGCAGGATGGAATACTGCACCGAGGCAAAGCTCGAGCCGACATAGCCGAACAGCAGCGCATAGGCCGCACCCGAGGCGGCGCAGATGGTGCCGGAGACGACGACCGCAATGAGCTTGTTGGAGAAGGTGTCGTAGCCCAGCATTTTCGTGCGCTCCTCGTTCTCGCGCACCGCGACCAGCACGCGGCCATAGCGGGAGCGGACGATGGCGAGGGTGATCAGCAGCACGACCGAGAACAGCGCCAGCGCGCTCATGTAGCGCACGGTCGGGTTGGTTAGGTCGAGCGATGTCGCGCCGAAGGCCAGAACCCGCGCCGGCTGCGGCACGACCAGACCCTGGTCGCCGCCGGTCCAGGCGGCGAAATAGAGGATGACGAGGTAAAACACCTGCGCGAACATCATGGTGACGATCATGAAGGCGACGCCGGTGGTGCGCAGCGCCAGCAGGCCGATCACCAGTGCCAGCAGCGCGCCGCAGGCGATGCCGGCGAGGAAAGCCAAAGGCACGCTCCAGCCGAGATGGATGACCGCGAGACCAGCGCCATAGAGCCCGGCGGCGAAGAACATGGCGTGGCCGAGGCTGAGCAGGCCGACATAGCCGAACAGCATGTTGTAGCCCATGGCGAACACCGCCAGCACCATGATGCGGGCCAGCAGGCCGTGATGATAGTCGGGCAGGACGAAGCTCAGCGCAAACAGTAGCGCGATGACGCCGAGATGCAATGTATAGGTTTTTGCCGGCGAAGCATCGCTCATCGCGGCGCCTGCCCGAACAGGCCCTGCGGCCGGAACACCAGCACCATGGCCACCAGCAGCGTGGCGATGATCTTGGCCAAAGTCGGCGAGAAGAACACCGAGATGATGCCGTCGGACAGGCCGATCAGCACGGCGGCGAAGACGGTGCCGCGCAGCGAGCCGAGGCCGCCGATGATAACGACGATGAAGGACAACAGCAGCGGGTCCTGCCCCATCAGGTAGTGCGCCTGACTGATCGGCACGATCAGCACGGCGGCGATGGCCGCCAGCATGGCGCCGAGCCCGAAGACGCCGGCATAGACGCGGTCGACCGGAATGCCGAAGGCCTGCGCCGTCTCGCTGTCATATTGGGTGGCGCGCATGATGAGGCCGATCTTGGTGCGCGTCAGCACCAGCCAGGTGGCGATGAGCAGAAGGGCCGAAGCGGCAATGATCGACAGCTTGTAGCCGGAATAGCCGAACCAGGGCAAAAGGATGCGGTAGCTGAAGGGCGGCTCCACCGGGCGGGCTTCCGGGCCATAGAAGCTCAACGCCAGCTGCTGGATGATGTAGAGCATGCCGATCGTGGCGACGATGGTGGCTTCCGGATTGTAATTGAGCCGCCGCAGCACAAGCCGCTCGGCGACCAGCGCAATGGCCCCGACAATCAGCGGCGCAATCACCAGCGCCGCCAGGAAGCCGAGCGTGGGATGGCCGGGTATCGCCGTCGAGATCGCCCAGGCCAGCACCGCGCCCAGCATGAAGAACTCGCCATGGGCGACGTTGACGACGCGCATGACGCCGAACACCAGCGACAGCCCAAGCGCCGTCAGCGCCAACACGGCAGAGGTGACAAGGCCTTCGAGGGCGGCGAGGAGGAGGTGGGGTCCGAAATGCATTCAGGGCGCCCTTACCCTCCCCTTGTGGGGAGGGTGACCGCGCAGCGGTCGGGTGGGGGTTGGGCACGGGCCGTCGCGGGCCCCCCCCCCCCCAACGCCCGGGGGGGAAAAAAAGAGAGGGAAGGGGGGGGCCCCCCCCCCCCCCCCCCGGGGGGGGGGGGCCCCCCCCCCCACAAACGGGGGAGGGTAAGAGCGGCTTCCCCTTCCGCGCCGCCACCTTCGGCAACATCACTGTCGCTCTCGCC